>JASEHE010000039.1 GCA_030018915.1 Verrucomicrobiota bacterium | reverse complement strand
TCCGAGATCAGCTACTTCCAAACCAACGCCTCCCGCATGCTCTATCGCACCTATCGACGTAACGGCTACTTCATTGGCTCTGGCGTTGTTGAGGCCGGCTGCAAGACCGTCATCGGCCAGCGCGCGAAGCAATCCGGCATGTTCTGGACCGTCTCAGGCGCAGAAAATGTTCTCAGCCTTCGATGCCTCGCCATGGATAATGCTCTCGACCAATTCTGGCAACAACGCAAAATCGCATGACTCCTCCCCATCTCGGTAACTTTCTTGTCCCGCACCCAACAAGAAGTTCGGCCCTTGCCGCAAAGGGGCTTCTCCGGGTTGGGCGGCGGTGCTATAACTATAATCAGGGCATGGCACGCCTCGCCGAGCCGGCCGATCACCAGGCGCCGCAGGAGTCAACGATGAGCCGGCAGGCCTGCCCGCCCACGCTCGCGGAGCGAGCCGGCAGGCGGGCCATCCTCTCAATCGCTTCGCCCGCCAATCTCTCGATGGCATCGAGCATCTCGGCGACGCGGCCCTCATTTCCGCCCGCGCGTTACTGGAAACCGGCCTCGACGGCAACTCGGGATGCGCGTTCGTCAAGCTGTTCAGGACGGGCCATTCCATGCTATGGTCCGATGGATGTTCTTCAAGGTCAAAGTCTGGCGGCGGGACCCGGATCAATCGCCCAGCCGCGCGGTTCTCGGAAGCCTCGTCGCGCTGGGGACGAATCTGGCGGCGGGTTTCGCTCTGTGCGTATTTGCCGGATACTGGATTGACCACAAGCGCGGAACGGGCGAGTTCTGGACACTCTGCGGGGCCTTTCTGGGCATGCTCTACATGGTCTACGAGGTCTGGAAAGCGGTCCGGGCCATCCAGTCGGCGGCACGGGAGGACGAGAAGCGCGCGCCATCCGGTGAAGCTCCCCGCGCCAAGGCGCGGGGCATCTCCGCGGAACCCTCCGAAGCCGGAAACGCCATTCCTCCCCGTGGCATCCGCCTTCGTCAGAGCGCTTCGGCGGGACAAGAGCCACGGGGCTTCCTGGCGAAGGAGGGTGACCGACCGGGACCGGACGGCCCCGCCCAGCCGGGGAGATGACAGAAAGTGCTGGAACAGGCGGGCGCGGCCGGTATGATAGGGGGCGTCGTCTGGAACACGGCACACGACGGGCCTGCATGATCTTGATTGAGGCAAACGTGACGGACACGGCGATCACCACGCAGCAGAAACTCGACGCGCTTCAGGCGTTCGTCATGCGGCACGTGGTAGATTCCGACCAGTGGCTGCTGCCTTTGTTCAAGGGCCCCGTGAATCTGCCCGGATTCGTCACGTTGCACGGTCTGATGGTCGGGCTGGCGGCGGTTTTCCTGCTGCTCGCAGTCGGCCTGGGATACCGGCGCAAGCAGGCCGTTCCGACCGGCTGGACCAATGTGCTGGAGGCCTTTGTCCTCTTTATACGCAACGATATCGCGATCGAGTTCCTGGGCGAGAAGGACGGCCGGCGGATGGCGCCGATCTTCTGCAGTTTCTTCTTCTTCGTGCTCATGATGAACTTGATGGGACTGTTCCCGGCGCTTGCCGCTCCCACGGGCAACGTGAGCGTGACCGGCGCCATGGGGCTCACCACACTGGGGTTCATGATCGTGGGCGGGATGATCAAGAACGGCCCGCTGGGATTCTTCAAGGCGTTCGTCCCCCAGGGCGCGCCATGGCCGATCCTGTTCATCCTGGCGCCGCTCGAATTCGTCGGCATGTTCGTCCGGATTTTTGCCTTGATGATCCGGCTGTTTGTCAATATGCTTGCGGGCCACGTGGTGATTTTCTTCCTCTTGGGGATGATTGCCGTGTTTGGCCCGTGGGGTTTGCCGATGTTCGCGATGGCGGTGCTGATCTGCCTGCTGGAGATATTCATCTGTTTCCTCCAGGCATACATCTTCACGCTGCTGTCCGCCATGTTCATCGGGCAAGCGTGGCGCCAGCGGCACTAGCCTGCATATTTCACGCGAGAGTGTGAAATATCCGGGCTGGCTATCGGACAGACGCAGACCGAGATTCGAACGTGGATGAAATGGCCGGCGAAGCCCGGCATGGAAGCGCGAATCCTAAACTCAGGATGGACGATATGGGCATATCATTCGCCGCATTGGGAGCAGGACTGGTGACGATCGGGGTCAGCATCGGGATTGGCAAGGTGGGCGCGTCGGCGGTCGAGGGCATCGCCCGACAGCCGGAGGCGGCGCCCAAGATACAGGTGAGCATGCTGATTGCGGCGGCACTGATCGAGGGCATCGGCCTGTTCGCCGCGGTTATCTGCCTGCTGGCCAAGTGACCGGTCCCGTCGCCGATCGGCAACATCGAGGTGCATGACATGTCCGAAGACGGCCATTCGACGGTCGTGGAAGTCCCGCCCAAGCCCGGCCCGGCGCGCGGTGGCGAGCCTCCGCTTATGGATGTGAGCGGGAGCCTCATGCTCTGGACCTGGGTGAGTTTCGCCGTCGTGGCGATCATCCTCTACAAGACGGCCTGGAAGCCCATCATGCGGGCGCTGGACGACCGCGAAAAGGCGATTCGCAAGGCCCTGGAAGACGCCGAGAAGGCGCGCGCCGAGATGGCGGAGGCCACGGCCCGGCGCCGCCGGATCCTGGCCGACTCGGACGCCGAGGCCCGGCGAATCGTGGCCGAGGCCAAGGCGGGAGCCTTGGACGCCGCCGAGAAGATCGAGAAGCAGACGCGGGACAACTTGCGCCGGTTGAAGGACGATGCGGAGCGCCAGATCGAGGCCTCGGCCGGCCGGGCCCGGGCGGCCCTGCGCGCCGAGAGCGCGGAGTTGGCCGTTCTCATGGCCGAGCGGGCGCTCCAGGAAACGATGGATCCGGCCCGGCAAAAGGAACTCGTCGACCGGCTGGTCAAGGAGATCTAGGTGATGCGGCTGAGCAGAACCTCCCGGCGGTATGCCGAAGCTCTCTGCGGCGCGGCGGGCGGGGCGAACCGCATCGACGCCGTGCTCGCGGACCTGAGTCAGATCGCCGCGCTGATCCGCGAATCCTCTTCCCGGGATCTGACCCACCCCATGACGTTGAAACTCCTGCGTTTCCTGGCCGAGATTATCGAGGCCATGACCACGAGCCACGACGAGAGGCGGGGCATTCTGAAGGTGCGCCTGACTTCCGCCTTCCCCATGGACGCGGAAACGGTGACGGCCATAGCGGAACGGATTCAGCGCAACCGGCGCAAGCCGGTGGCCGTGGCCGTGGCCGTCGATCCCGGCTTGCTGGGCGGATTTCGCTTTCAGATCGGCGACGCGGTTTACGACCACAGCCTGCGGGGCGCCCTGGAGTGCCTGCGGGAGAATCTGATCCGCGCCTGAGGCAACGGAAGAACAGGCAGCCATGGCACTGAATTTGAATCCCGAGGAAATCACCGCGCTTCTGAAGAGGCGCATTCTTGAGTTCGAGCGGGGCGCGCGGGTGACCGAGGCCGGGACCGTCTTCTCCGTGGGGGACGGCATCGCGCGCGCCTCGGGCCTTTCGCGGGTCATGGCGGGCGAGCTCGTCGAGTTCGAGGGCGGACTGATCGGGATCGCGCTCAACCTGGAAGAAGACAACGTGGGGATCGCCGTGTTCGGCGACGACTCGGCCATCAAGGAGGGCCACCCGGTGCGGCGGACGGGGCGCATTGCCGAGGCGCCGGTGGGCCCGGCGCTGATGGGCCGAATCGTGGATCCGCTTGGCCGGGCGGTGGACAGCGGGCCGCCGATCGAGGCCGCGGAGCGCCGGAAGATCGAGATCAAGGCGCCGGGCATTATCGAGCGGCAGAACGTCACGGAGCCGCTGCAGACGGGCTACAAGATGGTGGACGTC
This sequence comes from Verrucomicrobiota bacterium, assembly GCA_030018915.1. Taxonomy (GTDB): domain Bacteria; phylum Verrucomicrobiota; class Kiritimatiellia; order UBA8416; family SLMC01; genus JASEHE01. The sequence continues at coordinate 12,635 of JASEHE010000039.1, read as the reverse complement.
CTGACGCCCATCGGGCGCGGGCAGCGCGAGCTGATCATCGGCGACCGTAAAACCGGCAAGACGGCGCTGGCCGTGGACACGATCATCAACCAGAAGGGCCAGGACGTGGCCTGCTTCTACGTGGCGATCGGACAGAGGCGGTCCGCCGTGGCGCGGGTGTTCGAGACGCTCAGGCAGCATGGGGCGGCGGACCACACGACGATCGTCGCGGCAACTGCGTCGGACCCGGCGCCCATGCAGTTCCTGGCGCCGTATTCGGGCTGCGCGATGGGCGAGTACTACCGGGACAGCGGCCGGCATGCCCTGATTGTCTACGACGACCTGACCAAGCACACCCAGGCCTACCGGCAGTTGTCGCTGCTGCTGCGCCGGCCGCCCGGCCGCGAGGCGTTCCCGGGCGACATCTTTTACCTGCACAGCCGGCTGCTGGAGCGCGCCGCCAAGCTCAACGCGGAGAAGGGCGGCGGGAGCCTGACGGCCCTGCCGCTCGTGGAAACCCAGGCGAACGACATTGCCGCCTACATCCCGACGAACAGCATCTCGATCACGGACGGCCAAATCTTCCTGGAGACGAACCTGTTCAACAGCGGGCAGCGTCCGGCCATGAACCCGGGCATCTCGGTCTCGCGCGTGGGTGGCGACGCCCAGATCAAGGCCATGAAGCAGACCGCCGGCATGCTGCGGCTGGAACTGGCCCAGTACCGCGAACTGGCGGCGTTCGCCCAGTTTGCCGCCGACCTCGACGCCGCCACGCGCCATCAGATCGAACGCGGCCACCGCCTGATGGAAGTCATGAAGCAGAGCGTTCACGTCCCGATGCCGGTGGCCAAGCAGGTGGCCATCATCTACGCCGGCATCAACGGCTACCTCGACGACGTCCCCGTCAGCGAGGTGCAGCACTTCGAAGCCCGGCTCCTGGCGTTCATCGACGGCAACCATGCCGAGTTCCTCCGGCTCTTCGCGGAGAAACAAGTGATGGATGATGCCCTGAAGACCCTGCTGGCTGACATCTTGCGAAACTTCAAGAAGAGCCGCGCGGACCATCCCGCGGCGTGACTGGAGCCATGCTCGCGCTCAAGGAATACCGGAACAAGCTGCAGGCGCTGCGCAACACGCGCAAGATGACCAAGACCATGACCATACGGATGATCGCGGTCAATAAGCTGCACCACGCGCAGGTGGCGCGCGACAGCGCCCTGCCCTACCGGCAGAAACTCATCGGGATGCTGTCCCGCGCGGAGGCGCGCGGGGAACTCGCCGCCATGCCCCTGGCGAAGACGCGCGCGGCGGTCCGCGCGGCGCGGCTGGTCATGCTGACCTCGGACCGCAGCCTGTGCGAAGGGTTCAACAACAACCTGGGTAAGCGGGCGCTTCATTGGGTGGCGGAACGCCAGGCCGCAGGCCAGGCGGTGAAGCTGTCGTTCTGCGGCAAACGGGGGCTGCTCTTCTTCAGAAGCCGCGGCTTGACCGGCGCGTCCTACGACCGGATCATGACCCGGCCGGCGTTCGCCGACGCCCGGCGCGTGGCGGCAGACCTCAAGCAGGAATTCCTCTCCGGCGCGATCGACGAGGTCTTCTTGGCCTACAACCGGTTCCACAGCGTGATGACCCAGACGCCTGTCATCGAAGGCCTGCTGCCCGTCGGGACGGCGCTCCCGGCGGACGTCGAACCGTGGCGGCGCGGATACCTCCTGGAGCCCGACGCCCGCGCGGTCATGACCGCCCTGGTTGAGCGCTATGTGGAGGTGATGCTGCACGGCGTTCTATTGGACAGCGCGGCGGGCGAGCATGCGACGCGGATGCTGGCCATGGAGAACGTCACCCACAACGCCGATGCAAGCATCCGGTCTTGTTCCCTGTTGATGAACCGCGCGCGCCAGGCGGCGATCACCCGGGAGACCCTGGAGATCATCGCCGGCGCGGAAGCGTTGAAGACAACCGCCTGATTCGGAGAATGCCGCCATGCGGAAACGAACAAGCGAATTGACGCTCGGACGAATCGCGCAGGTGCTGGGCGCCGTGGTGGACGTGGAGTTCCCGGAGGACAACCTCCCGCCCATCTACGACGCCCTCAAGGTCAGCAATCCCGGAATCAGCGACCAGCCCGACAACCTGACCCTCGAAGTCGCCCAGCACCTCGGCAACAACACCGTGCGGACCATCGCCATGGACACGACCGACGGGCTTACCCGCGGGATCGAGGTGCGGTGCAGCGGCTCGGAGATCACCGTTCCAGTGGGGGAAGGCACTCTGGGGCGCATGCTGAACCTGCTGGGCGAGCCGATTGACGGCAAGGGGCCGGTCCAGGCCGCGGCGCGCATGCCGATTCATCGGCCGGCGCCACGCTTCGAGGAGGAAGAGACGGCGGAAAGCGTCCTGGTCACGGGCATCAAGGTGGTGGACCTGCTCACGCCCTACCGGCGTGGCGGGAAGGTGGGGCTGTTCGGCGGCGCGGGCGTCGGCAAGACCGTGCTGATCCAGGAGTTGATCCGCAACGTGGCCGTTGAGCACGGCGGCTACTCGGTCTTTGCCGGGGTGGGCGAGCGCACCCGCGAGGGCGCCGCGCTCTACCGGGAGATGCGCGAATCCGGCGTCATCAACAAGACGTGCATGGTCTTCGGCCAGATGAACGAGCCGCCGGGCGCCCGGGCGCGCGTAGGCCTCTCGGCCGTGACCATCGCCGAGTATTTCCGCGAGGAAATGAGGCAGGACGTGTTGCTGTTCATTGACAACATCTTCCGGTTCACCCAGGCGGGCTCCGAGGTGTCCGCCCTGCTCGGGCGCATCCCCTCGGCCGTGGGCTACCAGCCGACGCTCGGCACCGACATGGGCGAACTCCAGGAGCGCATCACCTCCACCAGGAACGGCTCGATCACCTCCATCCAGGCCGTCTACGTGCCGGCGGACGACTACACCGACCCGGCGCCGGCCGCGACTTTCACGCATCTGGACGCCTCGACCGAGCTCGCCCGGCCGATCGCCGAGCTGGGCATCTACCCTGCCGTGGACCCGCTGACCTCCTCGTCAAGCATGCTCGCGCCGGAAATCGTGGGCGAGGAGCACTACAGCGTGGCCCGCGGCGTACAGGAGACGCTCCAGCGCTACAAGGAGTTGCAGGACATCGTGGCGATCCTGGGAATAGACGAGCTGTCGGCCGAAGACCGCCGAACCGTCGAGCGGGCGCGGAAACTGCAGAAGTTTCTGTCGCAACCCTTCCACGTGGCCGAGCAGTTCACCGGCATGCCGGGCTGCTACGTCCCGCTCAAGGATACGATTCGCTCCTTCCGGGAAGTGCTCGAGGGCCGGCACGATTCGATTCCAGAGCAGGCCTTCTACATGACCGGCTCGATTGATGACGCGCTCAAAAAGGCCGAAAAGCTGAAACGCTGATCCCGCGCGAGGGGTTGAGGTTCGAATGGCTGCGTTCAAATTGTCTATTCTGACGCCGGACGGCTTTGTCTACGAGGGGACGACGGACTACGTCCAGGCCACGGCGCTCGACGGTAGTTTCGGAGTCCTGCCCCACCACGACTTGCTGCTGAGCGTCCTGAAGGCCGGCATCGTCACGGTTGCGCGCGACGACGCGACACTTCGCTTCTCGGTGGACGGCGGCATTGCCGAAGTCAGGGACAACCACATGACCATCCTGGCCTCCCGCGTCATCCCCATGCAAAGCTGGAACCCGATGGCGGTTTGTTCGCCCACATGACGCTCGTTCAATCGTTCGCATTGTGAGTTCTCATGAAGGACACGTTCGGAATCCGGTCGCTCGGCCCATGCCGCGTCGAGTCGCCGCTTGACTGCCGGTTCTTCGTGGATGACGACGGCCGGGTCCTGCTGGACGCCACGCTGGCCGCCTGCCGAGACTGCGACGGCAAGCCGGTTGCCCTCGAACAGGCCGGCCCGCGTCGCCGGATTTTCTTCGAACCCCGATCGGTTCGCGCCGCCGTGGTAACGTGCGGCGGGCTGTGCCCTGGTCTCAACGACGTGATTCGGGCCTTGACCATGGTGCTTTGGCACCGGTACGGCGCGAGAAGCATCATGGGACTCCGATATGGCTACGAGGGACTGATCGCCCGGCTCGGCCACGAACCGATCCCATTGAACCCGGACGTCGTGGCGGACATCCACAAGCACGGGGGCACGATTCTGGGTTCGTCGCGCGGCCACCAGGACATGGGGGAGATGGTCGCTTTCCTGGCGCAGAACCGGATCAACGTTCTCTTCGCGATCGGGGGCGACGGCACGCAGCACGGAGCGCTTGAAATCGCCAGAGAGCGCGAGCGGCGGAACCTCGACATCGCCGTGGTCGGCATTCCGAAGACTATTGACAACGACATCTCGTATACCCAGCGGACGTTCGGGTTCGAAACGGCCGTGGCCATCAGCCAAATCCCCATCGCCAGCGCGCATATGGAGTCGAAGGGCGCGCGCAACGGCGTGGGGCTCGTGAAACTGATGGGCCGGGATTGCGGCTTTGTCGCTGCCTACGCCACTCTGGCGTCCAGCGACGTGAACCTGGTACTGATCCCCGAGGTCCCGTTCCGACTGGAGAAGGTGATGGCATTCCTGGAATCCCGGCTCCAACGGAAGTCCCATGCCGTGATCGTGGTGGCCGAGGGCGCCGGGCAGGACCTGGTTCCGGTTGAGGGCGCGGATGCGTCCGGCAACAAAAAGCTTGGCGACATTGGAGTCTTCCTCAAGAAAGCCATCACAGAGCATTTCTCGAAAATCCGAATGCCGGCGACGGTTCGATACATTGATCCCTCATACATGATCCGCAGCGCGCCGGCGAACGCGGACGATTCGGTGTTCTGTTTCCAACTCGCCGAGAAAGCCGTCCACGCCGCCATGGCCGGGCGCACTGGACTGGTTGTTGGCATATGGAACGACCACTTCGTTCACGTCCCGATGGAAAAAGCCATCGAATCCCGAAAGAAAATAGATCCGACCGGGGCGCTCTGGCAGAGCGTGCTCGACAATACAGGCCAGCCCGCGAACTTGATGTGAAGGGGGAGGGCGGATGCCGGCGATCAGACGAGCATGGCGGCCGGCGGGTCATGCGCAACGGGAGGCGCAGGAAGGCGGAAACGTCCCCCCGTCGCGGCGGATCGCGACGCCCGATCACGCGATCCGCATCGCGTGGCCGAAGATGCTCTTCGTGGCGGCGAATATCCTCTTTCATGGCAACCGCGACGAGGTCCGCGCCCATGTTCGGAGACTGCCTCCAACTCGCCCAAACGACCGCTGTGCGATCTCCGCGCCCCTTCGCCTACTTCCCCGCGGCACCCCTTTCGCGTCCTGCCGCTCGCCGGCCTCCTCCTCATCTCCGAGAATGACGCCCACTGGCCCGCTGACGAGCAGCGCCGACAAACGCTTGCAATCGAAAGGCCGGCCCGCTACCATGCGCGCCGTGTTCGAGTTCAGTGAGAAGACCATGAAAAAAGACATTCATCCCAAGTATCAGGAAGCGAAGATCATCTGCGCGTGCGGGAACGTGATCCGGACCAGCTCGACGGTCAAGGAAATGCGCGTGAACACATGCTCGGCCTGCCACCCGTTCTTCACCGGGCAGGCCGCGTACGTTGACTCCGCGGGCCGCATCGAGCAGTTCCGGAAGCGCTATGCCAAGAAAGCCGCTCCGGCCATGGAAGCGGCGGGCAAGTAGGTTGCGTTCAACGGCTGGGGCGAGCCAGGACGAATCACTCATTCGCCTGGTTAGTCCTGCTTTGCGGGGGCGCTTTCGGCGCATGCGATCGGCGGTCCGGGTTTCGGGTGTCAGGTTTCGGCGAAGCGAGAGCCGGCGCCTCTCGCCTGATGCCGTCTTCACCGGCAACCCGAATACGCATCGGGCCGAGACCCTCTGTGCCGCGAGGCGTCAGTTTCTTGTTCTGCCGCGGAGCGTTATGGCTGTTCTCTTGGCTTGTCAAGGAATTGGCCACGAAAGAGCACAGCGCAGCGAAGCCGCAATCGAAGAGAAGAGTTTCAACGCAAAGATCGCAAATGGGAGAAGCGGAACGGGTTGCGGGCGAAGCCTGCGCTGTGAAGACCCGTTCTACCGGGTCGTGTTTTTCCCGCTGACACCTGACACCAGGCCCCTGACACCCGCGACACTGGGCGAATAATCGGCGAACGTATGATCGAGAAAGCGTCCATTGACCGGCTGCTGAAGCGCCTGCCCGAACTCGAGGCGGAGCTGACGCGCCCAGGGGCGGCGGCGAACCAAAAGACTTACCGCGCGCTCGTGCGGGAGCACACCCGCCTGCGCCGGCTGGCGGAGAAAGCCGACGCTTTCTTCGGCCTGCGGAAGGACATTCTGGAACACAACGAGCTGAGTGACAACCCCGGCGGCGATCCGGAGCTCCGCGAGTTGGCCAGGCAGGAGATCGGCGCTCTGGAGACGAAGCTCAAGGCGGCCGAGAAGGAATTGCTGGTCGCGCTCCTGCCGCCGGACCCCAACGAGAATCGCAACGCCATCATGGAAGTCCGCGCCGGGACCGGCGGCGACGAAGCGGCCCTGTTCGCCGGCGACCTGTTCCGGATGTACAACAAGCACATTCAAAGCCGCGGCTGGAAAATCGGCCTGATTGATGCCCACGCCGGCGAAGTCGGCGGCTACAAGGAAATCGTTTTTTCCGTGGAGGGCGATGGCGCTTACGCGGCGTTGCGCTACGAGAGCGGCGGGCACCGCGTCCAGCGGGTGCCCGCCACCGAGACGCAGGGCCGCATTCACACCTCCGCGGCCACGGTCGGCGTGTTCCCGGAAGTCGAGGCCGACGACGATATTGAGATCAAGCCGGACGAAATCCGAGTGGACATCTTTTGTTCGTCCGGTCCGGGCGGACAAAGCGTCAACACGACCTATTCCGCGGTGCGCATTACTCATGTCGCGACCGGCATCGTGGCACAGAGCCAGGACGAGCGGTCCCAGCGCCGCAATCGGGATAAGGCCATGGCCGTGCTGAAAGCGCGGCTGCTCGACAAACGACGCCGAGAGGAAGAGGAGAAGATAGGCAAGACCCGCCGCTCGCTCATGGGTTCCGGCGACCGCAGCGAGCGAATCCGAACCTACAATTTTCCGCAAAACCGGATGACGGACCACAGGATCAACCTCACGCTCTACGCGCTGGACAGGATCATGGAGGGCAACCTCGCGGAGCTGCTGGGCGCGCTCCTGGACTACGACCTGGCCCAGCGTCTGGAAGAGGAGCTGAAGCCGGCCGGAAAGCGACCCGAGGCGGGCAGAGCGCCGGCAACAAAACAACCGACCGATTCCGCGCGCGCGGCGCCGCCGGCGCAAAGGAGAATCTCATGAGAACCATGCCGAACGGGAGCAACCGAACCGCGCGCTGGGTCGCGCCTGGCCGCGTCCGAACGAGGGCGGCGCCCCTGGTCCTGCTCGTCCTGGCGACCGCGCTGACGGTCGGGCTTGCCGCAGCCGGTTGCGGCGGCAAGCCGCGCGCGCAAGCCGCCAAGAAGTTCGTCATCGCCAACGGCGGCTCGGACACCATGGTCAACTTGGCCCAGATGTGGTCCGAGGAATATCACAAGGTCAACCCGAACGTCTCCATCGAGGTGGCCGGCGGCGGGTCCGGCGTGGGAATCCGCGACCTGATCCAGGGGATCGTCGCTATCGCCAACTGCAGCCGCGACATGACGGAGGCGGAGAAGGCCCAAGCCAGGAAGAACACCGGCAAGGACCCCGTCGAGTGGGTAGTCGGCTACGACGGCATCGCCATCTACGCGCACAAGGACAGCCCAGTCGAGCAGTTGACTATCGAAGAACTGGCGGGCATCTACGGCGAGGGCGGCAAGATCGCCAACTGGTCCCAGCTCGGCGTGAACCTCAAGGCGGCGGACGGCAGCGACAAGATCGTCCGCGTCAGCCGCCAGAACAGTTCCGGCACTTACGCCTATTTCCGCGAGAACGTCCTGGACAAGAAGGACTTCAAGCTCGGCTCCAAAGACATGTCCGGGTCGAAAGACGTCGTCGAACTGGTCAGCCGGACCAAGTGCGCCATCGGCTACAGCGGGATGGGTTACGCGACGGAAGGGGTGAAGATGATCAAGCTTGCCGCGAAAAATGGCGACGAAGGATGCGTTCCGTCCGTCGAAAACGTGGCGGTCGGGAAATACCCGCTCAGCCGCTCGCTTCTCCTGTATACGCTGGGCAGGCCGGAAGGCGATGTGAAAGCCTACCTGGAGTGGGCGCTGTCGCCCGCGGGGCAGAAGATTGTGAAGGAAGCCGGTTACATCCCAATCAGCGCGGTCCCGAAGAATATAGAGATATAGAGCGCCCTGGCAAATGGGAGGCGCGTTGAAACAAACGCTTCAGACGCTGCGGCGCATCGCAAGCGGGCTCAGCGAGCGAACGATCGTTGCTCTGATCCATCTCTGCGGCATCAGCGCCATCGTCTTCGTGTTCGGGATATTTTTCTTTGTGTTCCGCGAGGGATCACCTTTTCTCCGCGACATCTTCGATTTCCGGAGTTTCTTCCTGAGCGAGGAGTGGCATCCCACCTCGGTGGTCAACCGCCGCTACGGCATCCTGGCTCTGCTGGCCGGAACGGGCAGCGTAACGGTCATGGCTATGCTCGTGGCGATTCCCTTCGGGCTCGGCACGGCGGTGTTTCTCTCCCAGTTCTGCGGCAGACGGACTCGGGAAGCCCTTAAGATCATGGTGGAACTCCTGGCTGCCGTGCCGTCGGTGGTCTGGGGATTTATCGGTCTGATGGTCATGAACCCGCTGATCGTTCGACTGACCGGCGCCCCCATCGGGCTCAACGTTCTGAACGCCGGCATCGTGGTGGGCCTGATGAGCGCGCCGATCATAGTCTCGATCGCCGAAGACGCCATTCGCGCCGTGCCGGACACGTATGTGGAGGCCGCCGAGGCGCTCGGGGCTACCCGCTGGCAGCTCGTGTACCGGGTCGTTCTGCCGGCGGCCAAGAGCGGTCTGCTGGCTGCGGTCTTGCTCGGAGTCGGCCGCGCCGTCGGCGAGACCATGGCCGTGCTCATGGCCACCGGCCACTCGATTCACATCCCATTCACCGCTGAAGCCCCGTTTTTTCACCCGCTGGAATCGGTGCGGACCCTCACGGCCACGATTGCCGCCGAGCTGGGCGAAGCGCCGCGCCTTGACACTGGACCGGGCGGAATCTTTCCGGTGGAAGCCCGGCACTACCAATCGCTGTTCGTCATCGGCATGGCGCTGTTCGCCATCACGTTCCTGATCAGCGTAACGGCGGACCTGATCGTCAAGGGCATTCGGAGGAAGGCATGAACGATCCGGTTGTTCCCGCGCCGGCGCTTTCATTGTTTCGGGCCACGTCGTTCACCCGCAAGAAGATCCGGGTCCAGAAAGCGGCGGGGATTCTCTTCGGCGCCATGGCCTGCGCCCTTCTTGTGCCGTTGCTGGCCCTGGTAGTCTACCTGGTCGTCAACGCGTGGCCAGCGCTGACGTGGGAGTTCCTCACGGACGTGCCACAGGGCGGCATGCGTCGGGGCGGGATTTGGCCGGCCCTGATCGGCACCCTGTACCTCGTGGTCTTTTCCAGGCTGTTCTCGACGCCGGTGGGCGTCCTGGCCGGCGTCTACCTGAACGAGTACGCGAAGGACAACTGGCTTACGCGGGTCGTCAACCTTGCCGTCGTGAACCTGGCCGGAGTGCCCAGCATCGTGCATGCGCTGTTCGGCGTGGGCGCGTTCGTCATTTTCGCGGGTCTGGGCAAGTCCGTGCTCGCGGCCTCGCTGACCCTCGCGATCATGACGCTGCCGGTGATGATCGTGGCGACCAGGGAGGCGCTGGCTGCCGTGCCCATGGCTTTCCGGGTCGCCTGCTGGAACCTGGGCGCCTCGCGCTGGCAGACCATCCGGACCATCGTCCTGCCCAACTCGATCGGCGGGATTCTGACCGGCGTGATCCTCGAAGTGTGCCGCGCCGCGGGCGAGACTGCGCCCATCATGTTCACCGGCGCCATCTTCTTCAAGGCAGTCGAGCGCTGGGACTTCTTCCCCTACAGCCCGCGCGAGCAATGCATGGCCCTGTCCTACCACCTGCACGCCATCTCGACTCAGGTCCCCGGCGTTCCGGAACCCATGCTTTACGCGACCGCCGTGGTGCTGCTCGGCTTTGTTCTAGCATTCAACAGCCTGGCGATCGTCGTCCGATTCCGCATGCGCCAGAGGAAGAAATGGTGAACAACGTCAAGATCGAGATTCGTGGCCTTTCCGTGAGCTACGGCCTCAGGCCGGCCCTCCATGGGATTTCGCTGGACATTCCGGCCCGCGGGATTTTCGCGATCATCGGCCCGGCCAATTCCGGAAAGAGCACGCTGCTCAAGTGCGTCAACCGCACGGTCGAGTTCGAGAGAGGCGCGCGTGTTCGGGGCGAAGTCCGGATTGACGGCGTCAACGTGTTCCGCTCGGGCAACGTCTACGCCCTGCGGCGGCGCATCGGCATGGTGTTCCCGCTGCCGGTCGGGCTGCCACTGTCCGTCTACGACAACGTGGCCTATGCCCCGCGCATGGCCGGCCTGCGCGACCGGCGCGCGCTCGACGACGTTGTCGAGCGCTGCCTGCGCCAGGCCGCCCTCTGGGAAGAGGTCAAGGACCGCCTGACCTCCCTGGGCACGCTGCTCTCCGGCGGCCAGCAACAGCGGCTGACCATTGCGCGGGCGCTCTCGCATGACCCGGAGATTCTCTGTCTCGACGAATTTTCGATCGCGATCGATCCCGTTACGACCATGCGCATAGAGGACGTGCTGACGCAATTAAAGTCGCGCATGACCATCGTGCTGGTCACCAATCTCGTGCAGCAGGCGCGGCGGCTTGGCGACCTCACCTGCTTCCTGAATCGCGGCGAGGTAGTTCAGGTGGACCGCACCGCAATGATATTCTCGGATCGGCCCGGAAACCAATTGACCTACGACTACACGCGCGGCATTTTCGGTTAGCCCCGAAAGGCTCTTGCGGAGACAGCCGCCGGAAGGCAAAGGACGCAAATGGACATTCGCGAACTGCATCGCACTGTTGACACGGCCGACCTGGACCTCTGGTACGGCAGCTTCCAGGCGTTGCGCCGCGTCACGGTCAGCATCCGCCAGGGCCTGATTACCGCGATGATCGGCCCGTCCGGCTGTGGGAAGACGACGCTGCTGCGGTGTTTCAACCGCATGAACGAGCGCTACGGCAACGCGCGGATTGCCGGACACGTGAGAATCCTGGGGCGCGACGTTTACGATCCGGACGTGTCGCTGATCGAATTGCGCAAGCGGGTGGGGATGGTCTTCCAGCGCCCGAACCCGCTGCCGCTGTCGGTCTACGACAACGTGGCCTTCGGGCTGCGGGTCCACACGCCACGCGCCCGGCGCAGCCGCCGGACCGAGGCGGAAGCCGTGGAAACCGCGCTCGCGGAGGTCGGCCTGCTGGATGCCGTCCAGGGCCGCTTGCGGCGGAAAGGCACGGAGCTTCAGCTCGAGCAGCGGCAGAAACTCTGCATCGCGCGGTTGCTGCCGCTCAAGCCGGAGATTCTGCTGATGGACGAACCCTGTTCGGCGCTGGACGCGCGCGGGACCGAAGCGGTCGAAGAACTGCTCCGCCGCCTGCGCGGCCGCTACACAATCATCATTGTCACCCACAACATGGCGCAAGCGCGGCGGATCAGCGACGAGTGCGTGTTCATGCTGAGCGGCGAAATGGTCGAGCACAGCGAGACTGCGGCGATGTTCGTCAACCCGAAGGACCGCCGAACCGAGGAATACATCGAGGGACGCTACGGATAAGCAAGGAGGATGCGATGCCAATACAATTCGACGACGATCTGACCCGGCTCCGCGGACAACTGCTTGCCATGGGCGCGACGGCGGAGCGCATGATCCGCGACGCCACGGCCGGCTCGACCGAATCCGACGCGGAGCGCTTACAGACCCTGGCGGCGAACGAGGACAAAATGGACCGCTACCAGCGGGACGTTGACGAGGAAACGATCCGGCTGATCTGCGTCTATACGCCGGTGGCCGCGGACTTGCGGGAGCTGCTCATGATCTGCCGGATCAACGCCGAACTGGAACGGATCGGGGATCAGACCATGAACATTTCCTACTACGCGGAGACCCTGTTGCGGGAACCGCCGCTCAAACCGCTCGTGGACCTGTCGCGCATGTCCGACATCGCGTCGAAAATTGTCCGGAAAGCCCTGGATGCCTTTACGCAGGCGTCCGCCGACCTGGCCCGGCAGGTCATCGCCCAGGATGAGCAGGTGGACGATCTGAACGACCAGATATTCCGGGAGCTGATGACCCGCGTGCTGGCCGATCCGAAGACCATGCCCCACGCCATGGCGCTCATCCTCGTGGCACGGGCATTCGAACGCATTGCCGACCATGCCGTGAACATCGCCGAGGATGTCGTGTACATTATTGAAGGCCGCGATATCCGGCACATGCACGAGCGGCCCGAAACCGGAAGGTAACGGTTATCGGTTATCGGCAACTGAACACAACAAGCCCACGCGCCACAACGCGGCGCGCGTGGTTTTCCGGCCGAAGCGATAAACAACTCTCGGCCCGCGTTACCCGACATCTTCGCCTTGCGACCTTCACTGCCTTATCCTCACGCCGCCCTCGTCGAAGCCG
>JASEHE010000038.1 GCA_030018915.1 Verrucomicrobiota bacterium | reverse complement strand
GGATAGACTATGCTCTGTGCTGAGGGAGTTGGCTGGGGCCAATTCCTTCAGGTGCGCGCCCGCTGCGGGCGGGCACCTGAGTAGTTACCACCCTAGAACCCTTTCTCATGCCTTGATCCATTTGGCGGCCTCGCGCCAAGGCTCCGACTGGGCGCGCTCTTCAACGTCACCCGCCGGCAATGGGGCTGAACAACGACACGGCATCGCCGTCTTTGAGCGCCGTTTCGAGGTAGCCGGCAGTCGGCGCGCCGTTGACCAGCAGGATGAGGCTGGGCTGCGGCCGGCCCGCGTCATCCAGAATCATCTTGCGAAATGCGTCGCCATGGCGTTCCGACGCCGCGCGCATGGCCTGCAACACCGTGGCGTTGTCGGCAAGGTCCACGACGGCGGTATCGGCTCCGGCCGCCTGCCGGATCTGGGCAAAATAATTCAAGTGTACGCGCATTGAATCATCTTTTCCTGCAATCGAAAATCACGTCTCTCCTTCTTTGACCGCTCCCAACAGCAGGCGGAGCACGAGGTTGGCTTGCATATGGGCGGCCAGGCCTACGCGGGGCGACATAAGGCCCGAGCCGGGCCGGGCCGCGTTGGTCATATCGCCGACCACGAAGATATTTTTCCCCAGGCGGCGGATGCGGATGTCCTCGCCGGGCCAGTATCCCGCCACTCCGGAGGCCATAACCACTGGCGTGTCCGGATAGGCGGGGGCAAAACTCTGGACAAGCATGGCCTTCCCCTCCGCGCGGTCGAACGCCTCGACCAGCGCGTTGACGCTTTGAAAAACCCGGGGCGCGTTCTGCGGCGTGAGACGCAGATTGCGCGGTTCGACCGCAACATACGGATTGATCCGGGCGAGCGTCTGCTTGAGCGCCTCCACTTTTGGCATCCCGATCTGCTCGACGAAATACTGCTGCCGGTTCAGATTGCTCGGCTCGACTACGTCGAAGTCAGCGATCACCAGCCGCCCCACTCCGAGCCGGCCGAGCGCAACGGCCACGTTGGAGCCCAGCCCGCCCGCGCCGGCGATCCCCACGATCGCCGTCTCGATCTTGTCGTGGACGCCCGGCGTGTGTCGGGCATAGATCATGGACTGAAGCTCCTCCCGGGACGGAATTTCCCCCCGTCGGATAAAGACGACCCGGTCGCCCTCGGTCAGCGGGGAGTCGCCATGCATCTGGGCGCCGTTGAAAATGATCACGTCGGCGTCCGGCTTCCGTTCGGCGCGCAGGCTGAACAACGTGCTGGACTTGCCAACCTGAATCATATCTTCATTGACCAGAATCCACATGGCGACGGAGTCCGAGGTTCGGTGTTCAGGGTTCAGCCCCGCCATCAGCGCGTGCCGTCGCCAGGTAGAGGCTATGACGGGCTGGCGCGGTGAGCCGGACGCGGCGAGAACGAGACGGCACACACTCAACGTCCGACATCCAACGTCCGACATCCAACGTCCAAGGGGATTCCCGTTGAAGGTTGAGCGTTCGGTGTTGTGTGTTGAACGTTGAAGGCGTCATAAGGATGCCCGGCTTCCATCGGGAGGGATATTCGACGGACCGGCGTCCGCCGATGCGGGCGGACGGGCAGGCGTTTTTTTCTCCGGCGCAAAGAACATCTTTACGGCCGCGATCAGAAGGAGCACGGCGAACGCCCGGCGCAGCACGGCCCAGCGGATGATCGGCAAATTGACGAGCCAGCTGCCGATCAGCGCGCCGGCGAACCCGCCGATGGCCATCCACAGGATCATGCGCATATCCATGGCGTTCTCGGGGTTCAGCTTGTATCTGATGGCGCCGACCAGCGCTATGGGCGCCATGACGGCCAGCGCCACGCCTTGGGCGGATTTCTGCGGCAAACCGGCGACCAGAATCAACGTCGGCACCATGACGACTCCAGCCCCAATGCCGAACATCGCGCTGAGCATCCCGCTGAGGAGTCCGACGGTCAGGTACAACCAAAACGATTCCACGAGGTTCTCCTTGTTCACTTGCCGATAGTTTCTAACATGTCCCTCCGGCGAGTCAAACGGAAAAAGGAAATAGACTCCAGTTGAGCTCGGCCACTCGAAAAAAGCCGCTTTCGAGGTCGAGTTGCGAAAATCAGGTTAGTGTGATTCGCGGTTCTCTTTTTCCTCTTCTTGTCCGTTCTCCGCGGGCGGTTCTTCCTTCTTCTCGAAGCGCTCGCAGAGGTCCGTGGCCTGAACCAGCCGGTTGTCGAGCCCGCAGCGCTGGACAAATGGGTTGACCACGTACTGCCGGCAGCGCCGGCAGTTCCGACCCTTCTCGTCATCCGCGAAAATATCCGCCTTCTTCAGCTTGTCGGCGTCGCTGAAGACGGACGGCCTGGCCAGGGTCTTGAACGAAACCTCGTTCTCGCCGGCGAACTCGTGCTTGCACGAGGCGCACAGCAGCCGCTCGCCCACCTTCTTGAACCCGTCGTACTTCGGCTCCCGCCGAAGCAGGGTGTCCTTGCCGCAGGCCGGGCACTGGATTTCGACTGATTTCGCCGGCATATCTCATCGCCGCACAATCACGGGCATTCACACCTGCGGTGGCGCCAACACGGCCCGGATGCGGCGGACGCCGGCGCTGGAAGCTTCTTCCTTGAGAATCTTGAACCGGCCGAGCTCCCCCGTGTTCCGCGCGTGCGGGCCGCCGCAGACTTCCTTGGAAAAATCGCCGATTGTGTACACCTTTACCTGTTCCCCGTACTTTCCGGTGAACAATGCCGTGGCGCCATCTGCCTTCGCCTCTTCCATCGTCGCCACGTTCATGCTGACCGGCAGCTTCTTAGCGATCGCCTCGTTGACAAGCGCCTCGACCTTGCGGAGCTCCTCCTCGGTCATTTTTTGCGGATGCGAGAAGTCGAATCGCAGACGCTCAACCGTGATGTTCGATCCCTTCTGCGCAACGTGCTCGCCCAGAACCATTCGCAGGCTCCTGTGCAGGAGGTGCGTGGCCGTGTGCAGCCGCGTCGTCTCCACCGACGCGTCGGCCAGCCCGCCCTTGAATGCCTTGTCCGAGCCCTGCTTGGACACTTCCCGGTGCTTCTGGAATGCCTTCTCGAAGCCCTCGCGATCAATGCCGATCCCGTTCTCGCGGCCGATTTCCTCGGTGAATTCCACCGGAAATCCGTACGTGTCGTATAGCCGGAACGCCACCCGCCCGGAAAGCGAGGTCTGGCCGTGGGCCTTCATCTGGCCCATCACCTTCTCCAGTTCGACCAGTCCGCGGCTCAACGTTTTCTCGAACTTTGCCTCCTCGTCGGCCAATTCCTTGACGATCCTCTCCTCGTTGGCGGCCAATTCCGGGTAGAAGCGCCGATAGCCCGCCACCACGCTGCGCGCCAGTGGATCGAAGAACCCGTCCTTCAACCCGATCTGCTTGGCGAAGCGCGCGGCCCGCCGGACCAGCCGCCGCAGCACGTACCCTTGCCCCAGGTTGCTCGGCGAGATTCCCTGCTCGTCGCCCAAAATGAACGCGGCGCTCCGCGCGTGATCGGCGACCACGCGGAATGCCCTGGCCGTTTCCGGGCTCTCGGTCATCCGCTTGCCCGAACTCGACTCGATCGCATCGATCGTTGCCGCGAACAATTCCGTCTCGAACACAGTCGCCTTGCCCTGCAGCATGGCCGCAGTCCGCTCCACGCCCATGCCCGTGTCCACGTTGCGCTGCCGGAGCCGCTCGTACCGGCCGTCTTCCGTCTTGTTGTACTGCATAAAAACGTCGTTCCATACCTCGAAATACTTCCCGCACCGGCAACCCGGCCGGCACGCCGGTCCGCACGCCGCCTTGCCCGCGTCAACGAACATCTCCGTGTCCGGCCCGCACGGCCCCGTCTTCCCGGCCGGCCCCCACCAGTTGTCCTCCATCGGCAGCGCGTAAATCCGCGACTCAGGGATTCCCAGGCTTTTCCAGATCGAAATCGACTCCTCGTCCCTGGGCGCCGATTCGTTGCCCCGGAACACGGTGACCGACAGCTTGTCCGGGCTGAACCCGAGGCATGACTTCGAGGTCAGGAACTCGAAGGACCAGGCAATGGCTTCCTGCTTGAAATAATCGCCGAACGACCAGTTGCCGAGCATCTCGAAGAACGTCAGGTGCGAGACGTCGCCAACGTCGTCAATGTCGCCGGTGCGGACGCACTTTTGGCGGTTGGCCAGCCGCTTGCCCGCAGGGTGCGGCTCGCCGAGCAAATACGGGACCAGCGGGTGCATTCCCGCCGTGGTGAACAGCACGGTCGGGTCGTTTTGCGGGATCAGCGACGCCCCGGAAATGATCGCATGCCCCTTGCTCCCGAAGAAGCCGAGATACATTTCTCTCAATTCATTCGCCGTCATAGTTCGGAGAGTACACAAGGCGGCCGGTGGCCACAACCAAAGAGTACAACGCCATGCGGCACGACGCCATGCGGCATCGCGTGGTCGCGTGGTCGGCCGCCGGTCTAATCACGCAAAAATCTTCTTGTTTTTACCACCGGCGCGGGAGGATAAGGCGCTAACGCTTCTTCCCATACCCCATCCTCGCTCTGTCAGAGCTGCGGCGGGAACAGGATGGTCATTGTGCAACCTTCGCCCGGACGGCTGCGGACCGCGATGGCGCCGCCGTGGCCGTGCGCGCGCTTTCTTCGATCTGGCGGACCTGAGCTTCCGCAGGCGGCGCGGGATCAGGCGTGTCGGCTGAGCGGCGCAGGTAGGGCCAGTATTGACGGGTGTAGACAACGCCGGACACGGCGTTCAGCACAAAGGCAATGATTTCGAAACCGTGGACCACCCAGGGATTGAGGAACTGGAGATGGGCCGGAGCCGCTTCGTAGTAGTAGATGCCGCAGATCAGGGGCAGATTGACGCACGTCCTGACCTTCCCAGACCAATTGGCGCCGCCGTTCGCCTGGTACATGGCGCCGATGGATCGCAGGAACGAGACCCACTGATCGCGGGTCAGGAAGAACAAGGTGAGGACCAGCAGGGCCACGGCGTGGGCAATGTGATTCTGCTTGGTCGCCACAAAGATCAGCAGCGGCAGCGTGGAGAGGTAGAAGAACTTGTCCATCAACGGATCGGCGTAGGCCCCGAATGCGGTCACCACGCCGAACCTGCGGGCAAAGTAGCCGTCGAACAGGTCGGTGATCGCCGAGAGCATGAGCAAGATCAGCGCCATGAAGAAGAACCCGATCCCGCCGTGGCGCTCGTAGAGAACGGCCCCGATAAAAAACATCAGGACCAATGGAAACCGGGCTGCGGTCAGCAGGGTGACAAAACGCAGTTTCGAAGCCGTCGTCATGACGGTTTACTGGCCGAGCTGATAACGGGCGAACCGGCGGATCGCCGGCGGATCGCCCAACTCCTTGCCCTTCTGTGTCAGCAGGGCGGCAACTGACTGTTTGGGCTCGCGCACGAATCCCTGGTTGAGCAGACACATCTCCTCGTAGAACTTCTGCAGCTTGCCGTCCACGATCTTCTGGATCACCGCCTGCGGCTTGTTCTTGACCTGCTTGGCGTAGATTTCGCGTTCGGCCGTCAGGACGTCGGCCGGCACATCATTGGAGGTCAGGTACTGCGGGTTGCAGGCCGCCACGTGCAGGGTGAGATCCCGCATAAGGTCTTTGAAGAGCTGGCTTGCCGGGGTTTCGTCTTTCTCGCAGCCGAGTTCCACCAGGACGCCGACCTTGCCGCCAAGATGGATATAGGAAGCGACCGCGCCTTTGCCTTGCGGCGCGTAGCGCATGTTGCGCCGGATGAGCAGGTTCTCTCCGATTTCCGCGATCTTGGCGGTCAGCGCCTCCTTCATGCGGTCGGCGAGGGGCGCATCGGTCTCGCACGCTTTCTCCGCGAGACTCTTGACAAAGGCGCCGAACGTGGCGTTGCGGGCGACGAAGTCAGTTTCGCAGTTCACCTCGACCAGGGAACGAGTACGGCCGTCCGCGCCGGCGGCGGAGGCGATGAGGCCCTGGTTGGTTGCCCGGGCTGCCTTCTTGGCGGCCACGGCCATGCCGCGTTCACGGAGGATGCGGGTGGCTTGTTCCATGTTGCCGCCCGCCTCCACGAGGGCTTTCTTGCATTCCATCATGCTGACGTTGGTGGCGTCGCGAAGCTGCTTGACAAGTTCCGCGCTGATCTCAGCCATGGCTGGGTCTCCTGTAACGGCTGTTCTATGAGTTCTTGGGCCTGTCTTTGCCGGAGCGCAGAAGCGCGACTTTCGCGGACGGTTTTCGGTGCCCCTTGGCCATTTCCCCGTATTCCGTAAACTCGCCGTCCTCGGCTTCCTCCAGCGCGGCGGCGGGCGCCGCGGCCGGCTCGATTGCCGGAACGGGCGCCGCAGCCGGCTCAGCCGCCGGTTCGACGGGCTTGGGCGCCGCCGCCTTCTTGTGCGCGGGCTTCTTGCGGGCGGCCGTAGCATCGCCTTTAGCGCTCTCAGCGGGCGACGGGGGGGCGGCTTCCCGCGCTTTTCGCGCCTCCTCGGCGCGGCGGGCCTGTTCGGCCGCGATCGCGCTGTACGCGGCCGCGCCTTTCTTGATCGAGTGCGCCATGACGCCTACGATCAGGTTGATCCCGCGGATCGCGTCGTCATTGCCAGGAATCACGTAGTCTACCAGGTCCGGGTTGCCGTTGGTGTCCGCCAGGGCGATCACCGGGACGCGAATCCGCCGGGCCTCCGCGACGGCGTTGGCTTCGCGATTGATGTCCGCCACGAACACGGCGCCCGGCATCTCGGTCATGCCGACAAGGCCGGTCAGGTTGCGCCGAAGCTTCTCCAGTTCGTGGCGGAGCCGCGAGGCTTCCTTCTTGCGCATAGTGGCCAGAATGTTTTTCTTCTCGACCTCATCGAGGTAGAGCAACCGTTTGATACTCCGGCGAATGGTCACGTTGTTGGTCATCGTGCCGCCGAGCCACCGGGTCACGACGTAGGGCTGGCCGCAGGCGGTGGCCGCGTCTTTGAACGTTTGCTGCGCCTGTTTCTTGGTGCCGACAAAGAGGACGGTCCTGCCGCCGGCGACCACGTCGCGCGCGAAAGCCGCCGCTTCCCTGAGTTTGACGAGCGTCTTCGTCAAATCAATGATGTGGACGCCGTTGCGTTTGTCGAAGATGTAGCGCTTCATCTTCGGATTCCAGCGCTTGGTCTGGTGGCCGAAATGAAGGCCGGCCGCGAGCAGGTCCTGGATCGTAATGGATTCCACGGCCAGTTCCCGGACGGCCGGCGACTCCGGCTGAGGCGCGGGGGTGGCGGGTGGGAGAGATGAGCCAGACGATTCCGTAGCCACAACATGCTCCTTTCGCTGGCGCGCACTTCTCCCGGCGTTGAGCGCCGTGGCATGCGCGCAATCCGCTTTGGCCTCCCGTTGTGGCACGGGAGACGCTCGCTTCCGTTCCGGCGCCGGCTGCCCCGAAGGGCGATAATTCCGGGACCGGAACCCGATAGAGGCCAGCACGATAGCAGAAGGTCGGGAGGGTTCAAGCCCAAAAGACAGCCAAAAAAACGTCAAAGACCACGGCCATGCGCCGAACTGCGCGCGATGGCTGCGGCGAAAATGCCGTCCGTGCCGCTGTCCGGTGGAAACAGGCTGACCGTGGCGCCGGCTTCGAAACCCGGATGGCTGCGGAGCCAGCCGGCCACCTGGTTTTCCCCTTCCTCCGGCTCCAGGCTGCAGACGCTGTAGACCATGAGCCCGCCCGGTCTCAGAATGGGCGCCGTGGCGTCGAGCATGGCGCGCTGGGTCTTCGCCAGCTCGGTCAGCCGTTCGGGCGAGAACCGCCACTTGGCATCCGGCCGGCGTCGAAGCACTCCGGTATTGGCACAAGGGACGTCGAGCAGGATGCGGTCAAAAGAGCCGGCGGGAAACCGGCGATTCATGTCGTCGGCCGACGAGGCGTCGCCTTGGAGGACCTCGACCGGCCCCAGGCGCAGCCGCGCAACGTTGTCTTGAAGGGGTTGGAGCCGGTCGGCATGCCGGTCCATGGCCACGATGCGGCCCTTGCCCCGCATGCGCTCGGCCAGGATGATGGTCTTCCCGCCCGGAGCCGCGCAAGCGTCCAAGACGCGCTGGCCGGAGCGCGGGTCCAGCAGCCGGATGGATTCCCGTGTGGACGGGTCCTGCACGCTAAAGAGCCCATCGGCATAGCCGGGCAGATCGGGAATTCGCGCTCCCTGCCGGAGCGTGATGAACTCGTCGGGCGCAAAAGGATGCGGCTCGGCCTTCAGGCCGGCCTCGAGCAGGCGGGCGAGATAAGTCGGCGCGTCGGTGAGCAGGCGGTTGGGCCGCAGGATCATGGCGGGCCGTCCATTGTTCCAGCGGCAGAGAGCCTCGGCGCTGGCTTCGCCGAAACAGCGGCGCCATCGCCCGACCAGGAAGTCCGGGTGTGATTCCCGAACGGCCAGGGGCTGATCCCGCAGTTCCTGCCGGGCGGCATCGATCTCGCGCAAAGTCCGCCGCAGTATGCCGTTCACGAAGCCGGCGGCCGAGGCCACGCGGCTGTGCTTGACCGCCTCAACGGTCTCGTGCACGGCGGCGTGGTGAGCGACCTGATCCATGACGAAGACTTGGTAAAGTCCCACAAGGAGGAACGGCCAGACAGCGGGGTCCGGTTCACGGTCGGCGCTGCGTCGCGCCGCCCATTCAAGCATGCGCTTGTGTTTGGCAATGCCGCGGACCATTTCCACAACAAAGGCGCGGCCGGGTGTGACGGGATCGATTCCGCATGCTGGACCGATGAGTCGATCCGGGAATCGGCCGGTTTGGAGCCATGTCGCGACGACGCGAGCGGCTTCGGCTCGTGGCCGGCCGGCGGACTTTGACGGCGTCTGACTCATCCACTAAGGATTTGCCGGAGGCGCTTTGTCCTCGGCGACCGGAGTGGCGCTCGGAGCAACCACCGGCGGCGGAGGCGCGAAGCCCGAGCCGGCCGCCGGCGCGCCGACCGGGAAGGCGCCTTGGTAGAAGTCCCATTCAAGCCACTGGATGATCAGGAGGGCGATGAAGCATAAAACGGCGACGATGCCGAAGATACCGGCCACGAGGTAGGAAGCCGGCTTTCCGACTGGCCCGGCGACCGCCACCGGGGCAGCGACAGCAGACAGCGCGGCTTCAACGGCCTGAGCGGCTTCTTCGGAGGCCGGCGCGATCTCGTCCGTGCCAGGCGCGGCGCCTTCGGCGGCGGGCTCGACGCCTGGCTCATCCGTCGCCATGACTTTGACGGTTCTTACGGTGAGCTTTTTTTTGACGGTGATGGCCATAAGTCGTCTCCTTATGAAATCTTCAAACTACTCTATTGCCTTTTTCGCCTGCTCGCAAGAGATTATTTCAGGTGTGAGCAATGCGGGTCAGCGCTTTTCCCACAGGCGCTTGCGGTCTTCGCCTTCGAGGAGCGCGTGCGCGTCGGCCAGCAAGTCCGGAATCTTGAGGCGTTCTGGGCAGAGGGGCAGGCACTCGCCGCAGCGATCGCAGCGATCGGCTTTTTCGCCGGGGAACCAGTGGTCGCCGTGGCCAAGCAGGTTGTAGCGCAAGCGGCCGAACTCGGTCATGCCGAAGGTTCGGAGGAGATTCCGGAGGCGCATGATTTCCGGGATGGCCACGCGTCGGGGGCAGGGCATGCACTTGTAGCAGATCGCGCAGCGCGTGTCGCCGAGCGCCTCTTTTTCGGCTTGGAGCCAGCGCTGGAGAGCGGCGGACTCCTCGGCGCTCAGCGCGGCAATGTCATCGTCAAGCGCGCGGAGGTGTGAGTCGAATTCGGCCGGGCAGGAGGCGCCGACGGTGAGAGTCGTGATCGGCCGGTGCGACAGGAGCCACTTGTGCGTGAGCGCCAGGGGCTCGAACGGCTCGCAGACCTGCGCGAGTTCCGCCGTGGGCTTGAAGAGAAGACCGCCCTTCTCCGCTGGCGAGATGATCAACACGCCGATCCCGAGTTCGCCCGCCCGGAGCACGGCCAGCTCGTTCCGCTGGTGTGTCCACCAGTAGTGGAAGCTCGCGACGGAGAAGAGGCCCGTTTCCATGGCGCGGACGATCAGGTCCGGCCCGCCGTGCGAGGAGAAGCCGAGATGACCGACGCGGCCGTCGGTGACGGCTTCCTGAGCGGCGCGCAGGCAGCCGTCGTTGCGGACGGCGGTCTCGAGCAGGTCCGGCGTGTTGATCCCGTGCAGGTCGAGGATATCAATGTGGTCGGTCTGCAGGCGGGTCAGGCACTCGTCAATCTGGCGGAGGGCCTCGTCGCGAGACGGCTGGACCCGAATCTTGGTGGTCACATGGAACTTGTCGCGGCCCAGTTCTTTGAGGGCCAGGCCCACGAGGCGTTCGCTGTTGCCGTAAGCGGGGGCGGTGTCAATGTGGTTGATGCCCAGTTCCATGGCCCGGCGGATGGTGGCCATGGCGTTGCGCTCGCGCTCGGCGCGTTCGAGCGTGGCGCGTCGGGCTTCGTCAGCTTCGTCAGACGAAATGCGCATGGCGCCGAGCGTCAGAACCGAAATCTTGAGATTGGTCTTTCCGTATTTGCGGTACTCCATAGGTTCCTCCACGGACAGCACAGCGCAACGATGCCGCCGCGCAAACAGTCTCACCGTCCGGGAACAAGGGCGTTACAAAGCAAAAAAGCGCCAGGCGCTCAACATTCCAGTCTGCGCCGGCGACAGGGCGATCGCGGCCGCCATGATCAGGATTGGCGCGACCAGCCGCCGCGCCAACGGCTGGCACAACACGGCAGTGATGACAAGCACCCGGCCGAGCATCATCACCCAGGACGCCAGCACGCCGGCGGCCAGCGCGTTGGCCATGCCCTTCACGGAGGGGTCGTCGCGGCTCTGCCGGGCAAAGGAGAGGGTCACGGCCGTGGACGACACGAGTCCGCCGAACAAGCCGGTGAGCGCCGCGCCGCGTCGGCGGCCGAGCCACCGGGAAGCGACGTAGCCGACAAACGAAATTGCGGCAATCAAGATCACGAGCCACCACGTCTTATGCGGATTGATGGCGCTCCACGGGTCAACGGCGCGGTTGGGCAGGACGGGCAGCACAATAAAGGCGGCGAAGAGCAGCTTCAGCACGGCCGCGAGGTCGTCGCTGCCGACCTTGCCCACGAGCCCGTGGAGCGGCTGCTTGTAGGCGAGCAGGCCGAGCGTGACGACCGCCAACGCGACGGCCAGTTCGCGGTGCCCGAAGAGCGCGGTTCCGCCAAGGAGGAAGACCACGACGGCCGCGATCTCGGTGGTCATGCCGAAGGCCTGGGGCTCCGCCTGCAGGCGCAGGTAGTAGCGTGTGACCAGAATGGCGCCGATCATCAAGCTCGCCGCAACGAAAATCCACGGGGCGCCGAGCCGAGCGGAGAGCCAGGCCGAGATCGCGCCGGTCTCGGAGAGGAGAATGAACGTGCGAAGCCCGCCGACCGCGCTCGTCTCGCGGCCTTCCTGCCGCCTCTCGCGCTCGAGGCCGATCAGCCCCCCGATGAACAGGGCGATCAGGAAATCGAGCGCTGGGAAATCAGGCTTCCATCCTTCCACGAGACACCTCGTTTCTTCCGGGGTAGAGGAGATGGCGCCGCCGTTCAGCGACGAAACGTGCCCTGTCTTTTCCCCAACGGCGGGCAATGGAGCGGGCGCTCTCGCCGTCGAGCAGAGCCTTGCGCACGGCGTCGGTCCCGAACAACTTGTCCAGGAATTCGGGGCGGGCCGAAGGATTCACCCAGAGCCGGTCCTTGCCATAGAACGCCTGGAGGCTCTGCAGGATATAGAGACGGCGGTCAGGACGGGCCGGAAGCGGTCGGGATCGGTCACGTGTAGGCGCACGCCGGCAATGGCACGGGGGATGCCGGGCCCGCGCCGCGGCGCATAGCGCCGGACGCCGAAGCGCGCGCCCGGAAGGCGCAAGTCGACGAGGCGCTCGGCCGCCTCGCGGACCTTGAGCCAGGGCGCGGCAAACACCTGGAAGGCCAGGGCCGTGCTGCGGCCGTGATCGAAGAACGGGAGCGCTTCGAAACAGACCGTGGCCGGATAGCAGAGCGCGCAGTCCCAGGAATGAATGGCGGGAGACGGGGCGACCCAGGGCGGCCAGCCGCGCCTGCGGCGCGGCTGGCGCCGGTAGCCGGCCATGCGCGCGACCCGGACGTCCACGTCCAGCAGGAGCCGATCGCGCAGCCAGAGGGCTGTTTCGCCGGGTGTCAGACCGTAGACCATGGGGGAGGGAATGAGACCGATGAAACTGGAGAACCCCGGATTCAGGAGAGGGCCGTCAACCGCGTTGGCCAGCGGGATCGGCCTGTCGGCGACGATGACGGGAATGTCGGCGCGGGCGGCCGCCTCGAGAACGAGACGAAGGGTGGAGACGTAGGTGTAGCAGCGGACGGGCAGGTTCTGCAGATCAAAGACCAGCACGTCCACCCCGCTGAGCATGGCGGAGGTGGGTTTCTGCGTTTCCCCGTAGAGAGAGTGAATCGGAATATTCCAGCGCGGGTGGCGCGTTGCGCGGCGTTTCTGACCGGCTTCGGCGTTGCCGAAGAAGCCGTGTTCCGGCGCGAAGAGGGCCGCGAGGTTGAGGTCAGGGTCGTTTCGAAAGCGTTCGGCGGACGCGCGGCCGGCCAAATCCACGGCAGCCTGGTGCGTGACGAGTCCGACGCGCCGGCGGCAAACCCAATCCCGATGCTCGGCCAACAGGGATTCGATGCCCAGTCTCAGGGTCTTCATGCGGCAGACAATCTTTCGATTCGCGGAAATTCGGACTACGAAGCACACAGCGCAGCCCCGTGGGCCGCAACCGAAGGAAGAGTCTCAACGCGAAGATCGCAAAGGGCGGAACGCGAAGATCGCAAAGGGCGCGCGTATCACGGCGCTCATCGGACTGTGTTTCCTTCGCGGCCTTTACGTTAGGATTCTTCTCTTCGTGAAAAGAACTTGCCCATGAGTGTCACAGAGGCTACGGGGTAGCAAACACCGGGTACTGGATACACAAGGGGCACTGGCTCTTCAGCTTGCCGAGGCCCGTGCACTTCTTGCACTTTCCCGTTCCGCCGCACAGGGCATGACGGAGGGAAGATCGCGCCGGGTCGCGCCCCGTACCGCCGCAGCCGGGGCATTTGCCTGTGCCATTGCACAGAGAACAGTCTTCCACCAGCGCTTTCTGACCGTTACAGCGGGGGCAGACTTTTGGGGGCGTCGCTGTGTCGTCCGGCTCAGTCGGCTCGATTTTGGAGAGCGCGTCGGCCATCAGGGAGGTTGCCCGTTTGACCTCGTCGTTGACGCGGGTAGCTTCCTCGATCTTGTTTTCCGAGGTCAGGGTCTTTTGAAGCGCAGAGAGGTGATCAACGTAGAACCGGGTGAGTTCGGCCAGACGCCGGTTCTTGTCGTCGCGCGCCGCGGCGATTGCTTTTCGGCAGGCGGACCTCGCGCTTTCGACCTGCGGCGGGATGTCGGCGGGAGCGGTTTCAGGGAGAGTTTTCTCGGAAGCCAGGCGCGTCTTTTCCCGGAGAATGGCGGCAACACCGGCAGAGTCGCTCCCCTCGGTCATGGCGGTATGGAGTTCGGTCAAGGCGTTCGCGTATTGGTCCAGCGCGGCCTTTGTCCTGGTGTCGCAGGCAACTTGCAGATCGGCCGAGCGCTTCTCGTAAATGGAGGACAAAGCCCGCAAAGAATCGGCCTTTTCCTGAGCAAAGACGGTGGAGAGCGCCCAACACAGCAGGATCGCGCTGACGATTTGACGATTCATTCGGAGGAAAACCTAGCAGGAACACGGGAACTGTTCAAGCCCCGAGATGGCCTTGGCTATGCCGGAATATCCGGAGCAACCCGTTGAACACACGCAAGCAAACCAGAACCTTTGCTCGGCAAGATTCGCGCTCGCCGGCGATTCTTCGTTGAATTCCGGCTCGCTTTGGCGTAGAAGGATTCAAGGTTCGCGCCCTCGAAAAGATAGGGAATTCGCCGCATGAGACGTTTCGTTGCCGTTGGCGCGTGGCTGGCTCTGACCGTGGCGATGTCGGCGACCGCGCCGGCGCCGGCTGCCGAGGTGGTCATGGCAGACAGCCGCGGAGCGATCCAAACGCTGCTGGTCGGCGAGAAGTTCGTGCCGATTCGCGCCAACCTCTACCTGCCGACCCCGGGCTGGAAGAATCTCGCCACGCTCAACAACGCCAGCGACGCGAAACTCGCCGCGGCCGGCAATCGGCGCGCGTGGTCCGGCCGGGTCGAGGCCGAGCCGGGCCGCTTCTGCCGCTACGACGAGGTCATCCTGGAAAACCCGGGCCAAGTGTCGCTGAGCCTGCACAGCCAGCCGCCGAGCGGCGCCACAATCCTCACCCTGCACGCCGTTCAAAAGCGGTACGATTTCGACGGGTTCGGCTGGAACTACTGCTTAGGTGTTGATTCGCCGGTCACTGCCTACACGCTGAAGAACCTGCGCGGCGTCTGGGCGCGCTCCGAGATGCTCCTGCGCGACTGGGAGCCGGAGAACGACAACGCCTCGGCCTCGGAGGTCAAGTGGGACGCTTTCAAGTCAAAGGACCAACCCGGCTCCAAGCTCCGGCGGCGATTCCAGCTCGACCAGCAGCTCCGGAAACATGGGCTGCGGCTCGCTGTGTCGGTTTGGCAACTGCCGAACTGGCTGTACGCGGACCCGGATCGCCCGACGAGCGAGCACGGACGCCGGCTGGCGCCGGACAAGTGGCCGGATTTGCTGGAATGCGTTGCGTCGTGCCTGCTGCACGAGAAGAGGGAATACGGAGTGGAGCCGGACCTTTTTTCGTTCAACGAACCGGACATCGGCGTCTACGTGCGGTTTTCGGCCGAGGAACAGCGCGATCTGGTCCGGCGGGCCGGCGCGTTGTTCCAAAAACTGGGGCTGAAGACGCGGCTGCTGCTGGGCGACACGCACAGCCCGCGCGACACGCACGTCTACGCGCAGACGGCGGCCGACGACCCGCAGGCGGCGCGCTTCGTCGGCGCGCTGGCGTTTCACTCATGGGGCGGCGCCGGCAAAGAGCAGTACAAGGCATGGGCGGACCTCGCCGCAAAGCTCCGGACGCCGTTGCTCGTGACGGAGACGGGCGTAGACCCTGAAGCGAGGAAGACCGGAGTCTTCGACAGTTTCTCCTATGGCCTGCGGGAGGCGCGGATGGTTCAGGAACTCCTGCTTTGCGCGCGGACGAGCGAGACCGAGTCCTTTGCGGAGCTTCCGGTGGTGACGGTCAAGAAAGGCAGCCAGGAACTGTCGCTGGCCGCGCGCTCGCTGCTCACCCTCACGACGCTCCCGAAGTGAACGCCTGCAAGGGGTTCCGACGCTGGTACAAACGGCTCAAGATCCGGCTGCAGTTCGGGGCTGTGGGACAGTATGGTTCCATAGCCGTG
The DNA here is from genome assembly GCA_030018915.1 of Verrucomicrobiota bacterium. Classification (GTDB taxonomy): domain Bacteria; phylum Verrucomicrobiota; class Kiritimatiellia; order UBA8416; family SLMC01; genus JASEHE01. The sequence continues at coordinate 1,204 of JASEHE010000038.1, read as the reverse complement.
ATCGAACGGTTCATCCGATCCTTCAAGGAGGGAATGCGTGGACCGCGTGCCCGTGTCGTTCAACCCGCGCGAGTTCCGCGCGCAGGTGATCACCTGCGTCGACTGGTATGCGCGCTTCCGGCCGCATCAAGGACTGGACGGCAAGACGCCAGAAGCCCTGTGCTCGCCAAGCGCAACCGCGGCGCCGGCTCGAATGACAGAGCCGCCGGTGTTCGACGTTCGCGGCCCCGAGGCCGTGAAGTTGGACCTCTTGGTCACGCATCACCGGCGGCAATCGCATCTGCCGATCGTCGAACTCCGAAAGGCCGCGTGAGTCTGCTGCGCTCTCCGCGCCCAGGACCGCGTCGTGTCCGAGGTCTGCCCACATGCCGGAAATCCACCAGGATCCGAGCCAACGTCGCCCGTGACCAAGCCAATTTCACGGCCATTTCGCCGCCAGAATCCCCGGGATGACCCCCGAAAACCCCCGAAAAAACTGCCTGGACTACTTCACCTTGCCCGGCCTGGATCGAATCGCAGCGTGAATGATGAGACTCACCCCCACGCCTGCAAGAGCCCAGTAGAGACCAAGCATAAGAAAGATCGGTATAGGAGCTTGACCGAAAAGATGTTCGCCGATGGCAAGGGCGGGTTGACTGAATGCGAAGAACGGCTTGGATGGCGCGTCTCGCGGCGGCGACCCACGAAGCGAGTTTAGCAACAAAGCATAGACCACGAGAACCGCTAAGCCAATGCCGGCGCCAGCGATAGCGCAGGTCCTCCATGCCCATCGTGGTTTTCAGATCGCGGAAGCACAGTTCCATGTCCCAGCGTCGCCGATAGAGCTGCGCGATGCGCTCGGCCGGATAGGCGATCGGGTCGAGCAACGTCGTGGAGATCCACAACTCCCGTGTGCGAAAGCCCTTCTCTTGGACGCGCGCATGGATGATGCGCACGGTGAGGGTCCCGGGCACGGTGGCCCATTCCTCCTCCGTGAGGTAATCGGGACGCTTTTGGGGCCTACACCACGTCACGAGCCATTGGGAAGGAGCGATGCGCTTGGCGTGGCGCCGGTTGAAACGGCGGCCCTGATGCAAGCGGCTGACGACATCAATGCCGCGCAACGGCAACAGGGCCAGCAGCACGTAAACGCCAAAGGGCCGGTCGCCCATGAGGATGTCGCCGGGCCGCAAGTCGGCCCACAAGTCCTTGAACAAGCGCGCTT
>JASEHE010000037.1 GCA_030018915.1 Verrucomicrobiota bacterium | reverse complement strand
ATGCGCTGCGCGCTCGCCTCCAGATCATGCGTGCGGCGCCGGACAGCGCCTGGGAGGATCCCGACCTCAAGAACTTGGCGGCTTAACTATGCTCAATTCAGGAGCCTTATGCCTCAACCGATTTTACAGGAGAATACGGACTTGACCCTTGTTCTTGTCAAAGATGGCGGCGTAGTTCATCGCTCCTCCAGCGAGAGGTTTGAGGCGTCAGGTGTCAGGTGTCAGAGACGAGGAAACTTGAAACTTGAAATTTGAAACTTGGCGGATGAAGACAAAAGCCCGCCTTGGGGCTGTAACCGCAAGGAGTCCGGACATACTCTTCCCCAGTTTCAGTCTCTGCTTTCCTGAACCCTGAACCCTGACACCTCTCATCCGAACGCGCTTCCCTTCCATCCCCAGTTGGAGGCCGGGACGTCGGTGAAGTTCAAGCAGACCTTGTCGGGCGGAATGCTCAGCTCCTTTTGGAGCAGGCCGCACAGCGCCTTGGTGATGGCGGCGTTTGTGTTCTTGTCGAGACCGCCGATGGCGCCACCATTGCATTGATTGAATGGCAAGAGCCTACCCCTCGCCGAACGCAAAAAGAGTCTCGCTAGATGTCGTAGTACAACGCGAACTCCCAGGGGTGGGGCCGTAAATCGAGAGCCTGCACCTCGTTCTTCATCTTGTACGAGATCCAGGTTTCGATAACGTTCGGCGTGAAGACGTCGCCCTTGAGCAGGAACTCATGGTCCGCCTTGAGCGCGTTGAGCGACTCGCGAAGCGAGCCGGGCGTGGTCGGGACCCTGGCCAGTTCTTCAGGCGGCAGGTCGTAGATATCCTTGTCGAGCGGGTCGCCTGGATCGGTCTTGTTCTGGATGCCGTCGAGCGCCGCCATCAGGATGGCGGAGAGGGCGAGATATGGGTTGCAGCTCGGATCCGGACAGCGGAACTCGATGCGCTTTTCCTTGGGCGAGCTCGAGTACATGGGAATCCGAATGGCCGCGCTGCGGTTGCGGCGCGAGTAGGCCAGATTGACGGGCGCCTCAAAGCCGGGGACCAGCCGCTTGTAGCTGTTGGTGGTCGGACTGGTGATGGCCAGGAGCGCCGGCGCGTGCTTGAGGATGCCGCCGATGGCGTGAAGCCCCGGTTCGGACAGTCCGGCGTAGCCTTCGCCGGCGAACAGGTTCACGCCCTTTTTCCAGATCGAGAAGTGCACGTGCATCCCGCTGCCGTTGTCGCCGAACAGCGGCTTGGGCATGAAGGTCACGGTCTTATTGTGCTTCTTGGCCACGTTCTTGAGAACATATTTATACTTCAGAACGTTGTCGCCCATGGTCACCAGCGGTTGGAATCGAATCCCGATTTCGGATTGTCCGCCGGTGGCCACCTCGTGGTGATGCAACTCGACGGGCACTCCGATGTTGATCAGGGTCAACATCATCTCGGAGCGGATGTCCTGGAGACTGTCGCTCGGCGGAACCGGGAAGTAGGCTTCCTTATACCGGGGCTTGTAACCCAGGTTGGGCTTCTCGTCGCGCCCGCTGTTCCAGCGACCCTCGATCGAATCAATCTGGTAGCGCCCCTCGTGTTCGTTCTGGTCGAAGCGGACGTCATCGAAGATGAAGAATTCGGCCTCCGGACCGAAGCAGGCCACATCGCCGACGCCGAGGCGCTTCAGGTGCTTCTCCGCTTTGCGGGCGATGTTCCGCGGATCGCGGCCGTAGTCCTCGCCGGTCACCGGGTCGCAGATGTTGCAGATTATGACAAGCGTCTTCTCGACGAAGAACGGGTCCACGAAGGCCGACTCGGGAACCGGTTTCATGAGCATGTCGGACTCGTTGATCGCCTGCCAGCCGCGGATGCTGGAGCCGTCGAAGCCAAGCCCCTTTTCGAAGACGCCTTCGTCGAAGACGCTCGCGGAGTACGAGATGTGCTGCCAGATGCCCGGGAAGTCCATGAAACGCAGATCGACGATCTTGACGTCCTCTTTCTTGATGAACTCGACAATATCCTTGGCAGTCTTGACCCCCGTCATTTCGTCATGTCTCCTGTTCTGTTGATCGGCTAGCGGAAGATTATCGTCTGACCATATTGCTTTTTAATTGCCACAAAAGGCGCAATCAAAGAAGCAAAAAAAGCCTCTCCTCGTTCAACGTGTTTTCCATGGAGTCAGTAACCACTACGCGGCGCTTGTGTTTTTGCCTTGGCTATCTCGATCGTGATCGTCCTCGTCCTTCGCCCTCGATATCCCCGACGAAGGCGCGCGGAGCACAATCGAGGACGAGCAGAGAATCCCGGCTGATCCCCGCGCTACTTCTCGCCGTAGGACTTGTGGAACTTGGGGTCCTTCTTGTCGGCGGCGCCGGCCGCGTCGGATCCGCCGGCGCTCTGGCTATCGGGCGATTTCGTGGGCTGGGCTCCGACATCGCCGGCGGCCGCCGTGGCGGCCGGCGCGCAGGCCTTTTCCTCTTTCTTCTCCGGCGTGGTTTGCGCCGACCGCGCGGTTTCTACGTAGTTCATCTGGAGCGACGATAGAACCCCGGCCAGCATGCGCGCTTCGTCGGAACTCAGGTTGCCCTGGGTCTTCGCCTGCAGCATGGCGAGCAGGTCAATCGTCATCTGTGCGCCATCCAGATCCACCTCGGCTTTATGGCTGAGCGGATTCACGAGCTTGCCCAGTTGCTGCATGGCGGAGGTGGACAACATCATGACGAGGTTGGCGAAGAGGGCCTTGTTGTACTCAGCGTGTTCCTTGTCCTGGCTCATGAGACGACTCCTTCGAGTGATCACTCGCTTGTCTTGGGCGCGGACGGCGCGCCGCTTTGCGCGGGTTTGTTCTTCTTTTCTGGCAGCACGACGGAAACGGCCATCTTGTCGGGCGCCAGAATGGAGGCGGCGGCGCGCCGGATGTCCTGGGCGGTGAGGGCTTCGAGGCGTTTGCGGGTCGTAAACGAATGCAAGTGGCCGAGCCCGTACAGTTCGTTGAGCGCGCAGCTCATGGCGAGGTCGCCGGGGTCCTGCAGAGCCGCCTCGGCCTTGGTGACGATTTGGTTGCGGGCGCGGGCGATCTCCTCGAGCCGCAGTCCTGCCGCGGCGATGCGCCCTGCTTCCTTGCGCGCGAGAGCCTCGACGTCCGCGATCTTGTTCTCGCTTACCCCGGCATAGAAGAAAAAGGCGCCGGGCTCGACGCCGACAAGCTGGGAGGCGCCGACGAAGTAGGCGAGCCCGAGTTTCTCGCGGACCGCCACGCCGAGGTCGGAAGACAGGCCGCTCAGGGCGGTGTGCACGATGCCGAGGGCGTCACAGCGGGGGTCCTTCGCGTCCACGCCGGGATAGCCCGCCAGGAAGATGGCCTGTTCCCGGGGCTCGACTCGCTCGGTCCTCGCAGGCAGGCAGGGGTCGGTTCTTTCGAAGGTAAGGGCCGGCTTCATGCCGGCCGGCACGCCGCAGAGCGCTCGCTCGGCGAGTTCGCGCGCGCGAGCCGGCGTGACGTCTCCAAAAACGGCTGCCACCATGTTGCCGGTGACGCGGTGCTGGCGCAGGCGCTGGAGCAGGTCGTCGCGTGTGACGGCCTTGACAGTTTCCCTGGAGCCGAGGAGATTCCACCGGTAGGGATGCTTTGGGAAGAGCAGATTCCTGAGGTTTTCCTGTGCGATGAACATGGGGTCTTCGCGCTGGGCGTCAATCGCGGCTATCTGCACGGCCTTCTGCTTGGCCAGTTCCTCCTCCGGGAAGCTCGCGTTCAGGAGGCAGTCGGCGAGCAGGTCCACGACGGTGTCCGTGTCGCGCGCGAGGCAGTGGGCATTGAGGCCGAAGCTGTTGCGGCCCGAGAAGGAGGCGAGCGACGCGCCGAGCGACTCGTGGGTCTCGGCGATTTCTCTGCCGGCGCAAGAGGCGGTTCCGCGGGTAAGCAAGGCGCCCAGGAGTTGGGTGATGCCGGTGTTGCGCTCGTTCTCGGAGAGAAGCCCGCCGCCCATGACCACCGAGATAGAAACGAACGGGAGCCGGTGGTCCTCGCGGAGGATCAGAGGGATGCCGTTGGACAGGACGAGCCTGTCGGCTGCGGCGCTGAGCGCCTGGCCGGGCGCGGATTCGGCGGCCCGTTCCGCGCCGGCCGGCGAGAGGATGGCCAGGGTGCGGTTTTCTGGGCGCAGGTGTCTGCGGGCCACGGCGGTGAGCTCGTCGGGCGTGACGGCGAACAAGAGGCGGAGATAGGTTTCGCTGAAACGGGCGTCGGCGGCGTAGAACTCGCCGGAAGCCAGGTTGTCGGCCTGGCCGCGCATGGTCTGAAGCTTGAAAAGCTCCGAGTTGAGCATCTGGCGGCGGGCGCGGGCGATCTCGTGGCCGGTAAACCGGCCGCGGAGCCAGGAGGCGACCTCCTCCTGAATGGCGGCGAGCAGGTCGGCTTCCTTGGCCGGATCGAACTCGGCGCCGATGGAGAATACGCCCGGCTCCCTGGGCGTGTAGGACGACGCTCCGACGTTGTGCGCGAGTTGGAGTTCCTCCCGGAGCCGGCAGTTCAGGCGAGAGCTGCGGCCGGCGCCGACGATCTGCGCGAGCAAATCGAGAGCCGGCGTGTCCGGATGGCTGAGTGGCGTCGTATGATAGGCCCATTCCAGCCGGGATACATTGTAGGCCCCGGTTTTGCGCCGGAACCGCGGCGCCAACTGCGGCGGTTCAGCCGGGATGAGGATCGCGGGGCGCGCCCGCGCCTCGAAGCCGCGAAAGACATCCTCGATTTGTTGGCGGGCATCGGAGGTCCGGAAGTCGCCGACGACCGCGACGATCATGTTCTCCGGCACGTAGTGCCGGCGGAAGTAGGCGAGGATGTCGTCCCGGGCAAGCCGCTTGAATATATCCTCGCGACCGATGACGGGGAAGCGGTAGGGATGCATGGTGTAAGCGGCGGCGTTCAACAGCTTGTCTAGTTCACGCTCGGGGTTGTCCTTGCCCATGGCGATCTCGCGCAGGATGACGTCCCTTTCCTTCTTCCACTCGTCTTCGGGAAATGTGGCGCGCATGACGGCGTCGGCGAGAACATCAAGACCGACGGTCCAGCGGGCGGCAGGCATGTCGGCGAGGAAGACCGTGCGGTCCGAGCCGGTGTAAGCGTTGATATCGCCGCCGGCGTCGTTGATTTCGCGGGTAATCGCGCCGAGGCCGCGAGTCGGGGTGCCCTTGAAGACCATGTGCTCGAGCGCGTGGGAGAGGCCCGCGCCGAGGAGATGGTCCTCGTGGATGGCGCCGGCGCCGACCCAGACCTGGATGGCGACGATCGGGGCGGAGTGGTCTTCCTTGACCAGGCAGACCATGCCGTTGTCCAGAACGAGGCGCTGGAGGCCGGCGTGGTTTTTCGCCAGCACGGCCAGGGCGTCCTGGACGGCGGAATCCGGCGCGGCGTGGCGGCCGGGCCCGACGCCGACGCAGCCGGCGCAGGCGAAGAGCAAGGGGAACAGCGTGACAAGAGCCGCGCGGCCAGGTCTGGCGGTCAGGCGCCGGCATGAGTTGTCGAGGTTGGCGAGCAGCGTGTTTTCGATCATTTGGAGCCTCCTGAACACCGATTACCGATTCTCCCGCGCGGGCGCGTACCGTCCGCCGGTCCGCTTCCAGAACGCTGCCCAAGCCGCGCGGACCTTTTTCGGGCCGGCAGGCCATTCACGCGCGCCCGCCTGAGTTCCTTGCCCGACGGCAGCAGCCGTTGATCGTCAGGAATGGTCGCGTCGAACATGGTGAAAAGCGCCTCAGGACTCTAGCGCATGAAATTCAGACTGTCCACGAGAATTCGGATTGAAGTTCCCTGATTGAAGTAATATCGAGCGTGATCGCTTTTGTGCCGAAACGCCCGAAACGCGAAACAAAAAGCGTTTTTCCAGGGGTTGACACCAAGTTGAACACCTGCTAGCGTCCGTCGCTTTCGTGGCCGGCAGAGTGGTTCTGCCGGCCGCATGTGATGAAACGACAGGGTTGAGGTGGTATCCGTGAAAAAGAAGGCAAAACCGGCGGCTCGACCGCGCGCCGCGCGCAAGGCCGCCGCGAAAACGCGTGAACAGCGAAGTCGAGAATCCGATCGAATGACCAAGCCCAAGAAGCCCTCCAAAAGCGCATCCCGCGGACCAGGCCGGAGCGACGTGTCCGAGACGAAGCGCGCCGCCCCCAGGCAGACCATGCCGGCCGGGCAGCGCGAACTCTTTAGGCGACTGCTCCTGAGCATGCGCGAGCGGCTGAACGGTCAGGTAACCTCTCTCAAGAACGACTCGCTCGAAACCACCGATTGGCTCAACATGGAAGAAGACGGCACCGACATTTTCGATCAGCAGTTCGCCCTGAACATCGTCAGCTCGGAAAACGAGATGCTTCAGGAGATTGACGGGGCTCTCGAACGAATGGAGAAAGGCGCCTACGGGCTCTGCGAATCGTGCAGCAACCTGATCCACGAGGCGCGTCTGAAGGCTCTCCCCTTCGCCAAGACCTGCATCGAGTGCCAGTCCAAGCTGGAGAAGGGAACGGCCCGGATACGCCCGCCGATTCTCCTTGAAAACCGGTGAGATCGGCAATGGCGCGCGCGGGCCGGCAGCCGCGGCGGGGCCGAAGCTCGTTGTCTGGAACGGTCCGCAACATGCTGACCTTGTGCATAAGCGTCGCGGTCACTCTCCTGGATCAACTCTCCAAGTTCTTCATTCATTGCCGATTCATTCTGGGCGATCGGCGAACGGTAATCCCAGGGCTGTTCGACCTGAGTTATGTCCAGAACACCGGCGCGGCCTGGGGCATGCTCAAGGGGCTGAGTCATTGGCTCGTCGCGCTGTCGGTCGTCATCCTCGTCGTCCTAATCGTGTTCCGGCGGCGCTTCATCAAGAATACGTGGCCGTATCGGGCCGCCATGGGACTCATGATCGGCGGCATCGCCGGCAACCTCATTGACCGGGTGAAGTGGGGATACGTGATTGACTTCCTGGATTTTTACTGGGGACGGCACCACTTCCCGGCCTTCAACCTGGCGGACTCGGCGATCTGCGTGGGCGTTGGCCTCTACATCCTGGCACAGAGGCTGGATCGGCCGAAACCGGCGCCCGAAGGAGGCCGGTCCGCGGCGGCATCGTGAAAACGGAACTGTCAGCCTATTTTCTGGTGGGCCCCACGGCCGTCGGCAAGAGCGCGTTGGCGCAACGGATCGCCGAGCAAGCGGGACGCGAGATTCTGGCCGCGGACTCCATGCAGGTGTATCGGGGCATGGACATCGGCACGGCCAAGCCGAGCGCCGAGGAGCAGAGGCGGGTCGTTCATCACGGCCTCGATTGGACGACGCCCGACCGGACTTTCAGCGCGTGGGACTACTGCCGGCGGGCACGGGAGAGCCTGCGCGCGGCGGCGTCGCGCGGCAAGCGGGTCATCGTGGTCGGCGGCACGGGTCTGTATGTGAAAGCTCTCGTCGAGGGACTGGCCCCCCGTCCCGGCGCGGACCCGGCGCTGCGCTCGCATTGGAAAACCGTGCTCAACGAGCATGGCGTGGCGGCGCTTCGGGAGGCGCTCCGCGAAAAGAGCACGGCCTTGTATGAATCGCTGGCAGACAAGCAGAACGCGCGGCGCCTGATCCGGGCCCTGGAGGTGGCGGCTGCCGACGGCGAAGTCCATGAGCCGACATGGGCCCGGCGCTCCGGGGGCGCGCCAATGGCCGGGCTCACGGCCCCGACGACCAACCTGAACGGGCGGATCGAGACCCGCGCGCGCGCGATCTTTGCGGGCGGCCTCCTGGACGAAGTCGGTCTGCTTCGGGCGACGTGGCCTTGCCTGTCCGATACGGCCCGGCAGGCGATCGCCTACGCAGAGGCCATGGACCTGCTCGACGGGCGCTGCTCGATGGAGCAGGCGATCGAACGAACCGTCGCGCGGACCCGGCAACTGGCCAAGCGGCAGCGGACGTGGTTCAAGCGCCAAGCGGACGTCCGCTGGCTCGACGTGGCCGAACTCACGCCGGAGACCGCGGCCGCCTGGGTGATCGGGCACTGGAACCGGCATGGGCCCACCCGTATTGCGGACCGCGAGGACGGCGCGGTTGAACCGGTTTCGCGGCGAGTCAGGGACATGCCGGAGACGCTCCGGCCGCGCGAGGAAATGGAGCGGCGCCCCGGGTTGCAACGTTGTGGAACTGGCTCGCGAGCTGCTGCACAAGTACGGCTCGCTGACGGCGCTGGCCGGGGCGTCGGTCGAGGAGTTGCGGAAAGCCGAGAAGGGGATCGGCAAGGTCAAGGCTCTGGAGATCAAGGCGGCGCTCGAAATCGGTCGAAGGCTGACGGAAGAGAGCCTGCCGAAGCGGCTGAGCATCCGGACCGCGGATGACGCAGCGCGGCTGCTTCGCGAGCGGGCGCGACTGCTGGATCGCGAGATGTTCTGGGTCGTTCTGCTCGACTCCAAGAACAGGTTGAAGGGGCGGCCTGTGGACGTCACGAGCGGCCTGCTGGACGCGAGCCTCGTGCATCCGCGGGAGATGTTCCGCGAAGCCATCCGCGCGGCCGCGGCCGCCGTGATGCTCGCGCACAATCACCCGTCCGGCGATCCGACGCCCTCGGCCGAGGACATCCGGATCACCAGGCAACTCGTGCAGGCGGGCAAGGTGGTGGATATCAAGGTGATGGATCACGTGATCCTGGGGAAGTCCGGGGCGCCGGGGCAGAAGGACTTCCTGAGTCTGCGCGAAGCAGGCATGGCGGATTTTTCCTGAGAAGAGTCGCCGCAAGCGCGGAAGAATGTCGGGTGGCGGACGCCGCCTGCGCCCGGGGCCTGATCCGGGCCAACGAGAATGCCGGGGCAATCGGTAATTGACAGTCAGCAATCGGCAATCGCGCGGGGATTTCATGATACACGGCATGGCATTGATTGATCCGGCGGCGAAACTGGGCAACAACGTCGCGATCGGTCCGTTTGCCGTGATTGAGCGCGACGTGGAGATCGGGGACGGATGCGTGATCGGGCCGCACGCGAGCATCCTGCGGCACACGACGATGGGGCCAGGGTGCCGAGTGCACGCCGGCGCCGTGATCGGGGATGTGCCGCAGGACACGGCTTTCCGGGACGTGGAATCCTTCGTTCGCATCGGCGCGAACTGCGTGATCCGGGAGGGCGTGACCATTCATCGCGGGACGAAACCTGGCACGGCGACGGAAATCGGCGACGGATGTTTTCTCATGGCGTTCTCGCATTGCGCGCACAACGTCAGGCTCGGACCGGGGGTGATTCTTGCGAACGGCGCGCTGCTGGGCGGCTACGTGGAAGTGGGCGCCAGGGCGTTCATCAGCGGAAATTGCATGCTCCATCAGTTCACGCGGGTCGGGCGGCTGGCGATGATGAGCGGCGGCTCGGGTATTTCCAAGGACGTCCCGCCGTTCTGCACCGCGCGCGGGCTGCGGGTGAACTTGGTGGCCGGGTTGAACGTGACCGGTTTGCGCCGGGCTGGATTCACGCCAGATCAGCGCGGCCAGATCAAAGAGGCGTTTCGTCTGCTCTACCGCGCCGGGTTAAACGTGGGACAGGCCGTGGCGAGGATCGAGCAGACCTTTGACTCCGGGCCGGCCCGCGAGATGGCCGAATTCGTCCGGAACGCCAAGCGCGGAATTTGCGGACGCGACGCAGCGCCGGACAATGGAGCCGAGTAGCAGCTCCGGCAATCGAATCAGCGCAACGTGAAGACGCGCGGCGTGGCCCGTTTGAGATCGCCCAAGGTTCCACGCGGCAGGAAACGGGCAAAGGAGAGCATGACGATCCGGGCGAGGGATTCCGAGTCCGCCTGCGCGCGGTGAAAATTCGTCGCGTCCACGCCGATATGCCGGACCACGTTTTCCAAAGAGTGGCTCTTGATGGCCGGATACCAGGCCTTGGAGAGTTCAAGCGTGTCGAGAACGAGGTTGGGAGGAGCCTCGAGGCCGTTTCGCAGGAGTTCGGCCCGGATAATGGCGGCGTCGAACCTGGCGTTGTGAGCGAGCAGGACTGAACCGCGCGCGAATTCCGCGAACGCCGGAAATGCCGCGCGAAAAGGCGGGCAGTTGCTCACCATGGCATCGGTGATACCGTTGACACGGGTGGCGTTCGTCGGAATGGGCATCCCTGGATTGATGAGCCAATTGGTGGCGGCCAGTATGACGCCGTTGCGGAACCGGACGGCGGCGATCTCGATCGCGCGCGAGTTGCGGGCGCTCAGGCCGGTGGTCTCGGTGTCGAACGCAACGAAGGTGACGTTGGTGAGCGGCGTCGTGTTGGCAGGCGCGTGGTCGGCCCCGGCGTTGGTCGGCGCCGCAGGCTCGGCCGGCAGCGCGTTGGAGCCGAAGGCAGGGGCCAGAGCCAGCAGAGCGAACCGGACGGACGTCCTGGAGCGAGGCAACATCATGCCGCATTATACGCCCCCAGCCATGCGCTAAGAAGCCCAAAGGCGAGTTCGGATGGCATGCTCACACTTCGCCGCAAAGTGTGAGCATGCCGATTTCTTCACGGCTTCCGCGGCGCTGCGACCTACTACCCAGGATATTTTACACGCCAGGGGTGAAATATCCGGAGCACAGATTCGGATGTCGCGGATTCGGGTTGTTCGGGTCCGGATGAGTTGGTAAGGTGTGGACATGATTCGCGCGGGCATGGGGTTCGACATTCATCGTTTCCGGAAGGGCCGGCCGCTCGTGCTCGGCGGCGTGGAGATTCCACACCCGGCCGGACTCGACGGCCATTCCGACGCGGACGCGCTGTGCCATGCGATCATGGACGCGCTGCTCGGCGCAGTCGCCGACGGCGACATCGGCCGGCATTTTCCAAACACGGACCTGCGGTGGAGGAACGCCCGCAGCCTGGATATGCTGAGGACCGTGGCCGGCCGGTTGAAGCGGCGCGGCGCGCGAATCGTCAACGTGGACTCCATGGTGCTGGCCGAGGCCCCGCGCCTGGCGCAGCATGTCGCCGGCATGCGCGCGAAGCTCGCCGGCGCCATGGGCGTGCCGGTGGATCGCGTGTCGGTGAAGGCGACTACGCTGGAAGGGCTCGGGGCCTTGGGCAGGCGCGAGGGGCTGGCGGCCATGGCCGTGGCCACGGTGGCCGTTGCGGCTGGCGCCGACAGGGGAAGGAGGAAGTCAAGCGAAAAATTACAGCGCAGCGGAGCCGCAACCAAAGAATTTTGAACAGCCGCCTTCGCTCGGAAGCTCAGGCAAGCCAGGGAAGATCGCAAAGAAAGCAAAGGTAGTTGCTCGGCTTGCGCGACCGGAGTTCGACATTTCCGCGTCCCGCGGCGCAAGGCCGCGGGGATGCCACCCCGTGACCCGTTACGATGAAGGTGTTCAACACACTGGGCAGGAAGATCGAGGAACTCGTCCCGCTCGACAGGACTCACGTGCGGATGTACACGTGCGGGCCGACGGTCTACGACTTCGCGCACATCGGCAATTTTCGGGCCTATGTGTTCGAGGACCTGCTTCGCCGGCGCCTGAAGCATGCCGGGTACCGCGTGACGCAAGTGATGAACCTGACCGACGTGGACGACAAGACCATCCGGGGCGCCCGCGCCGCGAAGATTCCGCTTTCGGAGTTCACGGGCCGGTTCAAGACGGCGTTCTTCGAGGACTTGAAAACCCTGAACATCGATCCCGCGGAGCGCTACCCGGCGGCGACGGACCATGTGCCGGAGATGATCGCGCTGATCCGGCGGCTGATTGAGAAGGGTGTGGCGTACCGGTCGAATGACGGATCGGTGTATTTCAGCATTGCCAAGTTTCCGGCGTACGGCAGGCTGTCGCAGGACGTGGTGGGCCGCAAAGCTGGCGCCAGAGTGGCGCAGGACGAATACGAGAAGGAGAATGTGGCGGACTTTGCGCTGTGGAAGGCGTGGGACGAGGGAGACGGCGACGTGGGATGGGACTCGCCGTGGGGCCGTGGCCGCCCCGGCTGGCATATCGAGTGCTCGGCCATGAGCATGAAGTATCTCGGCGAGAGTTTCGACATTCACACGGGCGGCGTGGACAACATGTTCCCGCACCACGAGAACGAGATTGCGCAGAGCGAGGCGGCCACGGGCAAGTCGTTTGTCCGCTACTGGATGCATTGCGCGCACCTCGTCGTGGACGGCCGAAAGATGGCGAAGTCTCTGGGAAATTTCTACACGCTGCGAGACGCGCGGAACCGTGGGTACACCGGGCGGGAAGTGCGCTACGTGCTGTTGTCGGCGCATTACCGGCAGGCGCTGAACTTCACGTTGAGCGCGTTGGACGGCGCGCGGGCATCGCTCGGGCGGCTGGACGAGTTTCGCGCGCAGCTGCGGGAAGTAGCCGGCGGGGCGGGGGGCGGGTCGCTGCCCGACTGGGCGGCCAAGGCCCGGGACGCGTTCAAGGCTTCGACGGAAAACGACTTGGGCATTTCCGACGCGCTGGCCGCGGTGTTCGACATGGCGCGCGAAGGCCATCGCGTCATGAACGGCGGCGGACTCAAGCCGGGCGAGGCGGCCGGAGTTCTGGAACTGCTGGACGACTTGGATCGCGTGCTTGGCGTGCTGGCCAAGCCCGACGAGAAGCCGGGCAGCGATGTCGAGGCGCTGGTTCGGGCGCGCGAGGCCGCGCGCCGGGTAAAGAACTGGCAGGAAGCCGACAGAATCCGCAACCGGTTGAAGTCCCTGGGCTGGGAAGTCAAGGACGCCGCCGACGGGCCCAAGCTGAAGAAGCGCTAAAGAGACTTGCCATGAAAAGCTTTTTCATAACGCTGGAAGGTCCGGAAGGCAGCGGGAAATCCACGCAGGCGGCGCGGCTGGTTAAGCGGCTGGCCGACGCCAGCCTGAAGGCTGTCCGCACGCGCGAGCCTGGCGGCACGCCGACCGGCGAAGCGATCCGCGAGATTCTACAGCGCGATAAGGCCGGGGAGCCGATCGTCCCGGAGGCCGAAGCGCTGTTGTTCGCCGCCAGCCGGGCGCAACTCGTGCGCCGCGTCATCCTGCCGGCGCTGAAGCGTGGCAGAATCGTCATCAGCGACCGGTTCGCGGACTCGACCACGGTCTACCAAGGCCACGCCCGCGGGCTCGGGGTCGAGCGGATGCTGGATCTCAACGCGTTTGCCGTGGACGCGGCAGCGCCGGACCTGACGATTCTTATTGATGTGGACGTTCGGCTCGGCTTCCAGCGGCTGGCAAGGCGACACCGCAAGAGCGGCCGTGACCGCATGGAACGGGAGGCGATCGAATTTCACGAGAACGTCCGCCAGGGCTACCTGAATCTGGCCCGGCGCTACCCGGCTCGGTTTCGAGTGGTGGACGGCAGCCGGTCCTCGGACGCCGTCGAAGCGGACGTGTGGAAACTGGTGAAAGCTCGACTGTGCGCCGCGGGCCTTTTGACCGGCTGCTCTTCATGAAACTCGACCAGGCATTGGTGTGGTTCCGGCATGCGGTTGAATCAGACCGCGTGGCGCATGGCTACGTGATCGAAGGGCCACTGCGCGGGGCGGCGCGGGAGTTCGCCGAGGGCGCGCTGCAGTCGCTCTTCTGCGCGGAACGGCGGAGGCCCTGCGGCGCGTGTCGGGCCTGCCGCGAGGCCAGGCGGCATACGCATCCGGACCTGGCATGGGTGGAGCCTCAGAAAAAATCGCGGATCATCTCGGTCGAGCAGGTGCGTGAGTTCCAGAAGGCGATTTTTCAAACGTCATTCCTGGGCGGCTGGAAGGCTTGCGTGGTATTTGCCGCGGACCGGCTCGGTGACTCGGCCTCCAATGCCTTTTTGAAAGTGCTGGAGGAACCTCCGGGAAAAGCGGTATTCTTCCTGCTGACGGACAGCCCGCAGTTTCTGCTTTCGACGATCCGGTCGCGCTGCCAGCGCATCACGCTGTCGGGAGCGGTCGAAGATTTGCCGGACGCGTGGAAGAAACCGTTGTGCGAGGCGCTGGCGGCCGCCGGCGCGGAGCTGACGATCGGCGCGCTGGCGACGGCCGAGCGGTTGAACGCCTTGCTGGGCGACGTGAAGAAGGCGGTGGAGCAGGAGGTCAAGGCGCTGCTTCAGAGCGAGGCGCAGGAGGAGGACGACAAAACGGTCGAAGCCCGCGTCAGCGCCAGGTACCGGGAAATCCGGAGCATATTGATGCGGTCCATGCTGCTCTGGCACCGGGACATTCTGCTCCTGGCGTGCGGGGCGGACGTCGCCGTCGCGCGCCACATGGCGCAATTGGAGTTCTTGAAGAAGAAGGCCGGCTCGATCACGAGACGACAGGCGCAACGGAACGTGACGATTGTGGAGACGATGCACCGACAGATGGAGCGGAATGTTCCGGAGCGGGCGGCCCTGGCTGCCGGTTTCGGACAGATTCGGTGAACTATGACAACGGAAACCGGCGCGACAGCGCCCGACACGAAGACCGACCCGTCCGCCGGGCAGCGGATCGCCATTGTGGAGGTGGCCGAAGGTGTCCGGCTGGCCTGTACGGTGCCCCGCGACCTGGCGATTCATGAGGGGGACCAGTGTGTCATGGAGCACGACCGGATTCTGGAGTTCGGCCGAGCGGTCAAGCTGCTGGGACCGGAGGAGCAGCGGGACCGGTGGCGGCTGGCGGGCGTGGCGCTGCGCTGCGCCACGCTGCAGGACCAGGCCAAGGCCAAGGAGAGCGCCGTGATGGGCCGGATGGCCTGGGAGACGGTGAAGAGCAAGGCGCGAAAGCGCGGGATCACGCTACGGATCGCGCGGGCGCGCTACAGTTTCGATCGCGCGGTGCTCATGATCTTGTTCGTGTCCGACGAGCGCCTGGACCTGAAGGAACTGGTGGGGGAGCTGGCCGGGGAACTCCGCACACGGGTGGATATCCAGCAGATCGGCGCGCGGGACGAGGCGAGCCTGCTCGGCGGGCTCGGTCCATGCGGTCGCGAGCTGTGTTGTTGCGCGTGGCTCCGGCGCTTCGACCAGGTGAACGTGCGCATGGCGAAGGCGCAGGGCATTGCGCCGAACCCGGCGGTGATCAGCGGGATGTGCGGGCGGCTCAAATGCTGTCTGCGCTACGAGTACGAGCAGTACAGGGACTTGGAGCGGCTGGTGCCGCGCGAAGGGACCATCGTGGAATGCCCGGCTGGCCGGGGGGAAGTCGTTTGTCGCAACACCCTGGCTCGGCGGGTGAAAGTTCGTCTGGACGGAGACCACCTGGTGGAATACGATGCGACCGAAGTCCGGAAGGTCTGGGGCGACGAGAAGCGAAAAACGGAAGAGAAAGACGAGCGGAAATCGGAGGAAATCGGCGATGAGGATCCTGGCGCTGAATGGGCCGAACCTTAACTTGCTCGGCCGGCGGGAGCCGGGCATATACGGACAGGTCCGCCTGGACGACATCATGGCGCGGGTGGCGAAACGTGGTCGGGAACTGGGGGTCGAGGTGGACCACCTGCAGAGCAACGAGGAAGGCGTTCTGGTCACGAAGATCGGCCAGGCTCTGGGGAGGTACGACGGCTTGCTGTTGAACCCGGCGGCCTACACGCACACGAGCGTGGCGCTCCGGGATGCGCTCCTGGCCTGCCAGCTGCCGGCCGTGGAGGTGCACCTGTCGAATACGCAGGCAAGGGAGGAGTTCCGCCACACGAGCCTGACTGCGGGAGCGTGCGTGGGCGTGGTGGCCGGGTTCGGCGAGATGAGCTATGTCCTGGCGCTGGAAGGTCTGGTGGACCAGTTGCGGCGGAAGGGGGCCGCTTCGAGCCTGGGAAAGGGGGCGAAGAAGAGGTCAAGGCGATGAGCGTGTTGAACCGGATTCTTCAACACCGAGCCCCGGACAAAATGAGCCCATCGGTCAAGCTGGTCATTGTCGGTTCGGTCGGTCTGGACACCATCGAGACGCCGTTTGGGAGGGGGACCGACATGTTGGGTGGCTCCCTGAGCTATGCCTGCGCGGCTGCGGCGTTCTTCACGCGGGTCGGCATGGTCGGGGTGGTGGGCTCCGACTTTCCCAGGCGCTGCGTGAAGCTCTACCGCCGGTTCGGCATTGACTTACAGGGCCTTCAGCGCGTTCAGGGCCGGACCCTCCGCTGGTCGGGTGTTTATGAGGCCGACATGAACAATCGGCAAACGCTTGCCACGGAGCTGAACGTCTTCGAGCGCTTCCGGCCGGAGTTGCCGGAGGCGTATCGGAGCGCTCCCTTTTCCCTGCTGGGCAACATTTCGCCGCAACTGCAGCTTCACGTGCTCTCACAGGTTCGCCAGCCGCGATTCGTTGCTGCCGACACGATGGACCTGTGGATTCGGACCGCGCGGTCGGCGCTGATGGATGTGATCGGGCGGGTGGACCTGCTGACGATCAACGAGAGCGAGGCGCGGCTGTTGACCGGCGGCTATCACATCAAGGCGTGCGCGCGCAAGGTACTGGCCATGGGGCCGCAGTGGGTGGTGATCAAAAAGGGCGAGCACGGCGCCATGCTGTTCGGGCGGGACTGTGTCGGTTTCATTCCGCCCTTTCCGCTGGAGGGGGTCAAGGACCCCACTGGCGCGGGCGACGCGTTCGCCGGCGCGTTCATGGGTCGACTGGCGCAGCGCGGGCGATGCGCGGAACGGGTGATCCGGGAAGCCCTGCTGTACGGGAGCGTGGTGGCGTCGTTCGGCGTCGAGGAATTTGGCGTGAGCCGGCTGGCGCGCCTGCGGAAGCGGGATATCGAGCGCCGCGCGGCCGCGCTGAAAAGAATGTAGACGAATACGGGGTAACTACTCAGCAGGCATCCCGCGGCGGGATGCCTGCTGAGGTAAAAGGGGCA
>JASEHE010000036.1:14563-16747 GCA_030018915.1 Verrucomicrobiota bacterium | reverse complement strand
GGGGTTCTTGACCCCGTTTTGCTTTGACCACCAGGAGGTTACACCACTATCCGCTCTTACAGGAAGAATAAGACATCACCCAGCAGGTCATTGGGCGCGGCCTTCGGCGCGTGTTCCCGCGCAAGGAGGACGAGAAGGAACGGCTCATCGTTGTTGACCATCCGAAACTGGATCACGAATGGCTCTGGCAGATGGTTGACGCCTACGTGAAAACGGATGTCGGCATACAGGAGGAACTTGACCTCGACGAAGGGCTTGAAGAACCGGAAGAACTGGACGCAAGCGAAGACGCAATCGAGATTCCCGAACCACAGGACGAAGGCGAGGAAATCGAATTGCCGGAACCGGAAGAACTTGAAGACAAGCCATTGGGCCAGGACTGGACAGAATACCTTGCCGGCGTGCAGTACCCCCACGAACAAGTCGCCGTCACGCGCGAAGAGCGCACCGGCGAAAGCGAACGCGATTTGACCGGGACGGGCTTCGTGACGACGGTTGCCTATTCGGACGCGGAGAAGCAGACCGCTACGGAGTTCATCCCCCCGAAAGAGACCATCCCGCTTGACCAACGGCAAAAGGAACTTTGCGAGGTCAAGGGCGCTCACTTGCTGGCCGACGCGGACACACAAAGGAAATTTGCAGCAGGGGGAGGATTTTTGCCGGAAACGGAAGATGGTCTTCAAGGTCATCACGAGGCGGCAGTAATGGGGCATTACCACCAAGGTTGGTCGAAGGGCTGGAAGAAAAGCACGCGCGGCGCGGCGGGCGAGTGGTTCGATTCGCACTGGGAAGTTCAGCACATGAACGAACTGGACCGCGACCCAATGGTTTTGCGCTGGACACGCCATCACAACTTGCAGATTCCCTATCGCAAATGGTGGGGCGGGCAAGGACGTTACGAACCTGATTTTCTTGTCGAGATTGCAGGCGGGGAAAAGGAAATCCGGGAAGTCAAAGGGGAACACCTTTTCCGGGACGCAAACACGGCGCGGAAACTGATGGCAGGCGAAGCGTTTTGCTGAGGGCGAGGCATGAAGTTCCGCGTTGTGACCAAGTCCTTTGTGAATCCCAAATTGTGGACGCCGGAGAGTCACGTCAGGATTGAAGCCCTGTCACCTTCGGCGCCTCCGCCACAAGTTTCAAGGCCACCAGAACCGTCCGGCTGTCTTGGACCGGCGGCGGCAATTGTCGCCGTTGTCAGCTTGCTCGTGAGGCTGGGGGTTAGAGCGGTTCTATGAATCCCGCATACCGCATTCTTTCATTCGACGGCGGCGGCATCCGGGGTTTGCTGTCGCTGATCCTACTACAACGCCTTGAAGAGAAACTTCCCGGCTGGCTGGACAAGGCGGACCTTCTGGCCGGCACGTCCACCGGCGGAATCATTGCGCTCGGTCTCGCACATGGCGTGACAGTGGCAGAATTGCGGAGACTGTACGAGGAGCGCGGCAAACTCGTCTTCGACGATTCATGGTGGGACGACCTCCGCAGCCTGGGCAAGACGCGCGGCGCGGACTACAAAACCAAGAAGCTTGAAACCGAAGTCCGGCGGCTCCTTGGCAACGCGAAATTGAAGGACCTCAACAAACGCGTGCTCATTCCGGCCTTTGACCTGGACAACGAGAAGTCGGAAGAACGCTGCTGGGCGCCGAAATTCTTCAACAACTACCCCGGCGAGGATAGCGACGGCGAATAACTGGCCCACAAGGTGGCGCTGTACACCAACGCCGCGCCCTGAAGACACCGCCACGCCATGACCGGATTGCCCTGCTGTCCATCGGGACGGGAACGTCCCTCATGCGGATTGAGCGGAAGAATCCGGACTGGGGCCAAGCCCAGTGGATCAAGCCGCTTCTCAACATCATGATGGACGGCGTCATGGGAAGTGGCCGACTACCAATGCCGGCAAATCCTTGGCAACCGTTACCACCGGCTCGCGCCGGTGTTTCCGCACGACCAGGTTATCGCTCTCGACGCCGTTGACCGAATCCCCAACCTCGCGAAGCTCGCCGAGGCGGTGGACATATCCGAAGCGGTCAAGTGGCTCAACGCCACTTGGTGACTTCCCGCCACTCCGCCGGTTGCGCCCCTTCCACGCCAGAGCGCGCTTGTGCGGCAGGGGCGAGAGATGGGCTGGGAAAAGCGCGCTTTTCCCGCCAATCTTCCCTTCCCGCGACGCAAGGTCGC
>JASEHE010000036.1:0-14553 GCA_030018915.1 Verrucomicrobiota bacterium | reverse complement strand
CCACGAGCACGCCGTCCATCTCGAAGATCACGCCGCGGATCGTTCCCATGGCCGGCAAGATACCCGCGCCGGTCGCCCGGGTCAATCCCCGGCACGATTGCGGTTGCAGGCGGCCGGCCCCTTTACTACCATGCCCGCCGACAAACGAAGCCGGGCTGGACGCCATGGGACACGAACTCACGCTGCTGGAGATGATGAAGACGGGGTGGGTCGAGCTGAGCATCCTCTTCGTCCTGTCCATCTTCTCCGTCACCATCATTCTGGAGCGGCTGCACACGCTGCGGAAGGTGCGCCTGGACGCCGGCCAGTTCATCTCCAACGTCCTGAAGATGATCGAGCCGCGGGAGATCGCGGAAGCCGTCGCCTACTGCGACCGGTTCCGCCAGCCGCTCGCCCGCGTGGTCCGGGCCATCCTGCTGACGGCCGGCGAGCGGGCCGACAAGGAGCGCGTCATGCTGCACACCCTGCGCGTCGAACTCCGGCAACTCGAAGCCTATGTCCCGGTCCTCGCGACCGTCGCCGGCATCGCCCCGTTCATCGGGCTGTTCGGCACGGTGGTGGGCATCATCCGGGTCTTCCGAGACATGTATGCCCGCTCGGGCGGAGGCATGGACGTGGTGGCGGGCGGCGTCGCCGAGGCGCTCATCACCACGGCCGCCGGCCTGATCGTCGCCGTCCCCGCCGTGGTCGGCTACAACTACTGCATGATCCGCATCAAGCGGCTGGCCGAAGACATAGAGCTCTACGCCTACCATGTGATCGAAACGGATCTCGAGAGGTGACCGATGCCCGGCCGCAGCCTGGACATCCATGCGCGCTACGGAATCATGGCCGAGATCAACATGGTTCCCCTGATCGACCTGGCGCTGAACCTCGTGGTCATTTTCATGATCATGAGCCCCTTCCTGCTGCGCTCCCAGCTCCCGATGAGCATCCCGGACGCCGAAACCGGCGCCGTCGCCAAGGACGACCCGCGCGCCCTGACCGTCCAGGTCTCCCTTCAGGGCGAGGCATTCATTGAGGGGCAGCCAATCCCCGCCGCCGAGCTTGAGGACGAGATGCTCCGCCGGATTCTGGCGCCCAACTCCTGGACCGTCATCGTGGAAGCCGACAAGCAGTGCCCGCTCGAGCACGTCGTGAAAGTCATGGACACGGCGCGAAAGACGGGCGTGTCCAAGCTCGCCCTTTCCGTCAGCAAGCCACCGGCCAAGAAGAAACGGCCGCGTCGCTGAGCAGCGATGGCCCCCTGCGGAGCAGTTGAAATGCTCCGTATAGAATCACTTGCGGCACAACTTCGGCTCGAGCCAGCCCCGCTCGCGCAGGTCCGTCTCCAGGTGCTCCGCCAGGACGCGGTGCCCCTCCGGCTTGGGATGGAAGGAGTGGATGGCGTATGCCGCGGGGTATTTCCCCTCCGGAATGCGCTCGAACGTGTCGTAGCAATCCAGCCTGAGCTCCCTGCAGATGGCGATGATCCGCTCCTCGAGCGGCCCGAAGATGAGGAGGCGGAACCGGTTCTCCTCCGCCATCGCCTTCGCCCGCCGCAGCGAGTGCTTGGCCCCCTCCACGCCGGACAACTCCTCGAGATTCCGGGACACCCGGCCTCTCTCGTATTTCCGGGAATCCGCCACCCCGACATAGCAGGCGTCGCGCAGTTTCGGCTGGTCGAAGAAGAACAGATGGAGAAAGGAAACGTCTTTCCTCCGGAAGTTCTGCTCCTGAATGACGCAGAAGGGCATGTCGAAGTCGTTCCAGGACC
Source organism: Verrucomicrobiota bacterium (assembly GCA_030018915.1). Lineage (GTDB taxonomy): Bacteria > Verrucomicrobiota > Kiritimatiellia > UBA8416 > SLMC01 > JASEHE01. The sequence continues at coordinate 12,797 of JASEHE010000036.1, read as the reverse complement.
ATCCCACGACAACCACATCCGGCTTGAACGCAAGACCCTTACAGGCCAGCATCTCGACTTCCTGGGCCGTGTTGTAGCCGGGAACCGCGAGGTTCAGCGCTTCGTACACCACTCCGTCCGCCCGCGCATTCAGGTTCGACTCCAGGACCGAGAGGTAGTCCAGGTCCTGCTCCACGTTCCAACCGAACATGCCGGAATCGCCGATCCCGACGATGCGCGCGCTGTTTGTCAGTCGCTCGGCAGCGTACTCCCGGCTGTCCCGCATGCCATGGCGGTTCGTGCGGACCCGCCGGTGGCCGAAATCCTGGTCCAGGCCCTGCCGCAATTCGTAGACAAGGCTCGTGTTCGCGCTGGCCGTAATAATGGCGCACAGAGGATGGGTTCCCCGCACTTTGATCGGCTCACCGCGCTGGTATCGCGCGAGCTGTTCGATGCTATTGGCTTTCTGTTGCGCGAACAGCAGAATCCGGACGGCAACTTCGCCGGCCCCCACGGACACGCCCAGCCCGAGCATGAGCAGAACCATGCGGCCGGCAAAGGCCGGCCAGTCACGGCGCGTGTTGCCGATGCCCCTGCCCAGCACGTAGGCCAGCAGCAGCAGCCCGGTCGCTGTGGCCAGGACCCGGTAGGGGTTGTGGCCGAACCGCTTGAGCTTCTCGCGGAGGAACCCGCCCGGGCGGGCGGGTTCCGGGGCAGAGGAAGGATCGGTCGCCGGTTCGTCTCGCAGCTCCGGGCGTTCGCCGCCGGCCGGGCGGACGGATGCGCCCGGAGGCCGGCCCCATTCCGGCCCCTTCCGGATCCGGTACCCGACGAGCGCCAGGCAGAGCAACGCCAGGCCCACGAGCAGCCAGGCGGCGAGCCGGCTTGCCGGCGCGGCGGAAAAGAATGGCTTGAATTCCGTTGTTGGACCCATCAATCTCCCAATATTCCGAGGTCGAATTCGCGAACAGAAAGCAGCCGGAAAGCAGCCGGACAGAAAGACTCCAGTCTAGGTCCCCGCCGCCTCAAGTCAAGCGGCAAGGGCCCATTTGCCCCGCGGTGACAGCATGGCGCCGGATTTTGAGCAGAACGCCGTTTCCCGAGTCGTCTGGCGATGGCAGGCGCCCCCGGCGAAAGCCGGGGCCGAGACGGCCCGGGCCCGCCGGATCCGCGCGGGCGTCCAGTTCGTGGTCCTGCTGGCCCTGGCCCTGGTCCTCTGGCTCCTCCACCGCGCCACCGGCAAGCCGCGCGGGATCGTCGCGCCGGTCGTCGCCGGGTTGGCCGTGTTCGTGCTGCTGATCGGATTCCTCGCGCCGCCGCTCTTCGACGCCACGGACCGCATGGTCCGGGCGCTGGGCCGCCTGATCGGCGTGGCCCTCACCTGGGCGCTACTGACGCCCTTCTTTTTCCTCGTGTTCGTGCCGGCGCGGATTCTTTTAGCCCTCCGCGGCAAGGACCCCATGCGCCGGGCGTTCCGTTCTTCGGAACCCACGTTCTGGGTCTCGCGGACGGCTTCACGCGCGCCGGATCGCTACCGCAAACAGTACTGATGAACATCTTGGGAATCAGCGCTTTCTATCATGATTCCGCCGCCGCCCTGGTGCAGGACGGCCGGATCGTCGCCGCCGCGCAGGAGGAGCGCTTCTCCCGCAAGAAGCACGACTCCGGTTTCCCCTCTCACGCTATCAACTATTGCCTGGCCCAGGGCGGCGTGGGCTCCAACGCCCTGGACGCCGTGGTCTTTTACGACAAACCGCTCCTCAAGTTCGCCCGCATCTTGGAGACCTATTTCTCCGTGGCGCCGCGGGGAATCCATTCGTTCCTGCTGGCCATGCCGCTCTGGCTGAAAGAGAAGCTCTGGATTCCCTATCGGATCGAGACGGCGCTGCGCGACGCCGGCATCGGACCGCCACCGGACCTCTACTTCACCGAGCACCACCAGGCCCACGCGGCGAGCGCGTTCTTCCCCTCGCCCTTCCCGAGCGCGGCGATCCTGACGCTGGACGGCGTCGGCGAATGGGCTACCAGCTCCATGGGGCGGGGCGAGGGGAACCGGATCGAGCTCCTCAAGGAGCTGCGGTTTCCGCACTCGCTCGGGCTGCTTTACTCGGCCTTCACCTACTTCACCGGCTTCAAGGTGAACTCCGGCGAGTACAAGCTCATGGGTCTGGCGCCCTACGGCGAGCCGCGCTACGTCGCCGCTATCCTCGAGAAGCTCGTGGACCTGCGCGACGACGGCTCCTTCCGGCTCAACATGGACTACTTCGGCTATCTCGACGGCCTGACCATGACCAACGACAAGTTCGCCGAGCTGTTCGGTGGGCCGGCCCGCGTGCCGGAGTCCGAAATCACTGCGCGGGAGACCGACTTGGCCCGCTCGATCCAGACGGTTACGGAGGAGATCGTGATGCGCATGGCCCGCCATGCGCATCAACTCACCGGCGAGAAATACCTGTGCCTGGCCGGCGGCGTAGCTCTCAACTGCGTTGCCAACGGCCGGTTGCTCCGCGAGGGACCGTTCCAGGACATCTGGATTCAGCCCGCCGCCGGCGACGCCGGCTGCGCGGTCGGCGCGGCCTTGTTCGCCTGGCACCAGATTCAGGACCAGCCGCGCCAGGCCGACGGCCGGCGCGACGCCATGAATGGCGCCTACCTTGGGCCCGCGTTCCCCGACGACGAGATCGAAGCATGGCTCCGGGCCCGGGGTTACCCGGCCCGCAAGCTCGCCGAGGCCGAGTGGCCGGCGACGCTCGCCGAACTGATCGCCAGCCGGCGCGTCATCGGCCTCGTGGACGGCCGCATGGAGTTCGGGCCGCGCGCGCTCGGCGCCCGCTCGATCATCGGCGACGCGCGCTCCCCGCAAATGCAGTCCGTGATGAACCTCAAGATCAAGTTCCGCGAGTCGTTCCGGCCGTTCGCGCCCACGAGCCTCGTCGAGCGGGTGAGCGACTTCTTCGAACTCGACCGGCCGTCGCCTTACATGCTGCTCGTGGCGCCGGTGCGCAAGGAGCGCCGCGTCACGTGGAAGGACGGCCTGGACCTCTCGATCCGCGAGCGCGTCAACCTCGCCCGGTCCGACGTGCCGGCGATCACGCACGTGGATTACTCGGCGCGCGTGCAGACCGTGGACCGGGCCGTGAATCCGCGCTATTACGCGCTCATCGAGGCGTTCGAGAAGCAGACCGGCTGCGGCATCATCATCAATACCTCGTTCAACGTCCGGGGCGAGCCGATCGTCTGCGCGCCGGAGGACGCCTACCGCTGCTTCATGCGCACCGAGATGGATTGCCTCGTCCTGGGCTCGTTCCTGCTCGACAAGCGCGAGCAGCCCGCCTGGCGCGAAACGGTGAACTGGAAGAAAGACTACGCGCTCGACTAGCCCGCATATTTCACGCTCACGCGTGAAACATGCGCCCTTCGAGTCGGTGTCAGAACACGATGACAACGGCGGTTCTTCTCAGCAGCCGGTTCGTGGTGTTGGCTGCCATGGCGGCGGGCGTGGCCGCCTACGCGATCAGCCACGCCGCGTTCCGTCAGACGGTCGTGACGACCGACGAGAACAGTTACATCTTTCAAGCGCGCACGTTCCTGCAGGGCAGACTCAAGCGGCCTTGCCCGCCGCTCGCCGGCATATTCAGGCACGAACACGTCATTCTGGACGAAAAGCGCGCGGGATGGGTTTCGCGCTACCCGCCCGGTCACTCGCTGTGGCTCGCCCCAGGGGTTCTGCTCGGGCAGCCGCACCTGATGAGCGCGATCGGCGCGGCGCTCGCCCTGTTCTGGATGTCCTCGAGCGCGGCCCGGCTGGGCGGTTCCCCCGCTGTTGTCGCCTTATTCGCCTGCTGTTCCCCGTTTTTCTTGTTCACCTACGGCACGCTCCTCAGCCATACCAGCGGTCTGACAGCCGCCGCCTTCATGCTCTGGGCCTACATCCGTTGGCGACAAACCGGCGCCATCCGATACGCGGTTGCGGCGGGGCTCGGCTGGAGCGTTCTCTTCCTCAATCGGACCTACACCGGCCTCCTGATCGCCGTCCCGTTCGGCCTGCACGCGCTTGTCGGGATCCTGCGCGATCGCCGCAAACAGGCATTGCTCGGCGCGGCGGCGTTCGCCGCCGCGGCGGCTGCCGGCGCGCTGGTCCTCCTGGCCTATAACTACGCGATCCTCGGCGACCCGTTCACCATGACCTATCTCCACTGGGATCCCAGCGAAGGGTTGGGATTCGGACCGCGCCATGTCCACGGAAAGGTCGTCCACCACACGCTGTGGCACGGATGCCGTCAACTGGGCGAGAATATCCGCCTGTTTGACCGATGGTTATTCGGTTTCCAAGGTTCGCTTCTCGCCCTCTCCGCGCTGGTCGTCATCGGGTGGAACGCCGGCTGGAGTCCCTTGCTCGCCGGCTCGACGGCGCTCATTTGGCTCGGCTACGTGTGCTTCTGGTATCCGGGTCCGCGGGACATGGGGCCAGGGTACTATTTCGAGTCCCTGCCCTATATCTTCGTGGCCGGCTCGCTCGGGATCAGCCAGCTTTGGGCCTGGTTGGGGCGCTTCCCAGGGGTTCGCCGCGCTGCCGCCATTGCGGCCGCCGGTTGCCTGGCGCTGGCGTCCGCTTCGTTCGCGTTCAGGGCCGTTCCGCAACTCCAGCGTCAATTCGGCCCCCGTATTCGACTGCGCGCGGCGCTGCGGACCGCGCCGCCGGACGCCATGGTCTTCGTCGAGGCCGACCGCGAGACCTCGCGCGCCGTGTGCTTCAACCCGCTCGGCGCCGACAGCCGGCCGCTCCTGTTCTGGCGGCTCGACGGAACCAGCAAGGCCGCTATCCGGCGCTTCCCGGATCGAAAGCCCTTCTCGCTGCGCTCAAGCGGCGCTCCCCGTCTGACGGCCGTTGACACTGTTCCGGCCTATGACACCGCCATGCAAGGGGAGAAGTTGCACCGGCGCACGGGCGGAAACGAGAACGGAACCCGCATGGCGCGCCAAGGCGCGCACCCGCCCGGCTGGCTGGCCCTCGGCCGCTCTCGCTACGTGTTTCCCGGCCGATTCGTCGTTCACTATGACATCAGCGTCGCGCGCGGCGGGGACGAAGAAACGGTCGGGCACGTTGACGTCGTTGCCGACGACGGCGCGCGCGTCCTGGCGCGGAAGGATCTCCGCGGATCCGTTCGCTCGGACGGGGAGACGATCGCGTTCGAGGCGGACGGCTTCCATCTCATCGAGCCGCGGGTGTACTACAGCGGACGAGGCGACGTGACACTCCGCTCGATCCGCATCTTGGAAGCCGCTCCTCCCTGAGTCTCGCCGGGATGAGGCGCCTCCTCCACGCCGGAAACTGGACGCTTGCAATTCGCGGGCCACTCCAGCAATCTGGTTTCCCGTATGCCGGATGGGACTATCCCCGCCAGCCCCAGGCGAAACCGAGAAGGCTCCATGTTGTTTCTCCGACATCTGTTGCGGTTGCTGAAGGAACCGCGCGATGTCTTCGCTCCTGCTGACACCTGACACCTGAAACCTGGCATCGCCCGGCCGCCGAGAAGCCATGAAAAATCCGACACAACGCCTGATGCCCTACGCGCGCCTGGCCCGGCCGGACAACTGGTTCAAGAACATCTTCGTCCTGCCCGGAATCATCCTGGTCTTCTTCTTCGATCCCGCCATCATCACTCCAGCGGCGTGGCTCAACGTGGCGCTCGGTCTCGCGGCCGTCTGTCTGATCGCCTCCAGCTACTACGTGCTCAACGAGATCCTCGATGCCCAAACGGACCGGCGCCATCCGGAGAAGTCCGGCCGCCCGATCCCGTCGGGCCAGGCGCGGCTCCCAGCGGCCTGGACTGAGCACGCGGTCCTCGCCGTTGCCGGAATGGGGCTGGCCTTCTGGGTCAACCCGCGGTTCGGATTCGTCGCGTTCGCCCTCTGGATCGTCGCGGCGCTCTACAACGTCCCGCCCGTCCGGCTCAAGGACCTGTCCTACGGCGACGTGCTGTCCGAGGCGGTCAACAATTCGCTGCGTTTGGCGCTGGGATGGTATGCAACCGGATGCGAGCTGCTCCCGCCGCTCACGGCGCTGCTGGCTTACTGGATGTTCGGCGCCTTTCTCATGGCCGTCAAGCGGTTCGCGGAATACCGGCGGATCGGGGACGCGGACGCGGCCGCGCAGTACCGGAAGTCGTTCCAGCACTATACGGACGAACGGCTGCAGGAGAGCATTCTGTTTTACGCCGCGCTGTTCGGGATGTTCTCGGGCGCGTTCATCGCCCGCTACCGAATCGAACTGGTGCTGGCCACGCCCCTGGTGGCCCTGGCCATGGCCTACTACCTGCACCTCGGGCACAAGCCGAACAGCCCGGCCCAGTATCCGGAACGGCTCTGGCGCCAGAAGAAGCTGATGGTCCTGGTGGCCTTGGCCTTCGGCGCCTGCGTGGCCCTCTTTTTTATCGACATACCCGCTTTCCGCGAACTGATCACGCCCACGATCATCCGGCGGTAAATGCGGAAGAAGAACTATGCGCTGGACTGAGGGATTGACTATCGAGTATTCTCGCGCCTGAATTTTGCGCGCAAGGCGCGCAAAATTCGCCCGGTGGGACCGGTGGGAAAGGACCAGACATGGACGTCATGCCGCTATTCAATGCCGTGGACATCGGCGCGGTGGTGCTTTTGATCCTCGGCGTCTTGCTCGGGTTCAGCCGCCGGCTGTCCGGCGAACTGACTTGCCTTATCAGCGTGGTCGCCGCATTTGTCGTTGGCCTGTTCTTGTGCCGACCGCTGACCGACTGGTTCCTGGCCCTTGAGCGGCTCGGCCCGCAGCCTGCGCGCGTCCTCGCGTTCCTGGCGGCGCTCGTCGTCGCTGGCGTTCTGATGATCCTCGCGCGGCTCGGACTCGCGCGCGCCATTCGCGTGGTCTTCAGCGAGCAGGCCGACCGGCTGCTTGGCGCGCTGGCCGGGTTGGTTCGTTCGCTTGTCCTGATCGCGGTCATCTTCATCGTGGCGAATCTCGTGCCCAGCGAATTCCTGAACCGCCAGTTCGGCGAGGCGTCGGCCATCGGCCGCGTCGTCCGGAAGTTCATGCCGGCCATCGAGGAAAAACTGCCGGCCATCGAGGAGAGAGCCCAACAGATCGTCGAAAGCTACGGCGCCGAGGAGGACGCCGACACACCCAGCCGCCGAAAACAATGAGCGCGCGCTGGTGACGAATGGCCCTGAAATCAGACGCTGCGATGTGCCGCGCCCTGATGCGTGACGGGAAGCGATTGGGGTCCGTTGTCAGAACACCACGGGGGCGAACACGTCGTAGCCTGCGAGTTTCTCGCGGCCTTTGAGGAAGGCCAGCTCCACCAGGAAGGCGATCCCCACCACCGTCCCGCCGGCCTGCTCGATCAGTTTTGCCGACGCGGCCGCCGTCCCGCCCGTAGCCAGCAGATCGTCCACCAGCGCCACGCGATCGCCGGGCTTGAACGCGTCCTGGTGAATCGTTAGCGTCGCCGACCCGTATTCGAGGTCGTGCGATTGCTCGTAGGTCCGCCAGGGCAGCTTGCCCTTTTTCCGGATCGGAACCAGGCCGATCTTCATTCGATCGCACATAGCGCCGGCAAACAGGAACCCGCGCGCGTCAATGGCGGCGATCCGGTTCACATTCTGGTTCTTGTGGCGATCGGCCAGGATATCGATCGCCAGGCGAAACAGCTTGGGATCGTTGAGAATCGGCGTGATGTCCTTGAAGATGATCCCGGGTTTCGGAAAATCCGGCACGTCACGAATAGCGGCTTTCAGTTTGTCTGCGTTCATTGTTTTCTCACTTCTTCAGCGCGGCATGGGCGGCAGCCAGCCGCGCGATCGGCACCCGGTACGGACTGCAGCTCACGTAGTCGAGCCCCATCCTGCAGCAGAACTCCACGGAGACCGGATCGCCGCCCTGCTCGCCGCAGATGCCCACCTGCAGGTTTTTCCGCGTCGAGCGGCCCTTCTTTACCGCCATTTCGATCAACTGGCCGATGCCCTCCTGGTCTATCGTCTGGAAGGGGTCGGCCTTGAGCATCTTTTTCTCCAGGTACGCCGGCAGGAATCCGGCAATGTCGTCGCGGCTGAAGCCGAAGCCCATCTGGGTCAGGTCGTTCGTGCCGAACGAGAAGAACTCGGCCTCCTCGGCCATCCGGTCGGCGAGCAGGGCGGCGCGCGGGACCTCGATCATCGTGCCGAACAGGTGCGGAATCTCATTGATCCCGAGCTTCCGGCAGACCTCGCCGTGCATGCGACGGCAGATCGCTTTCTCGTGCTTGATCTCGTTCTTGTCGCACGTCACCGGGATCATGATCTCCGGCATGGGCCTGCGGCCCGCCTTGATCAGGTCGCCTGCCGCCTCGAAGATGGCGCGAATCTGCATCTCGGTGATCTCGGGATAGGTCACGCCGAGCCGCGCGCCGCGGTGGCCCATCATCGGGTTCGTTTCATGCAGGCTCTCGCCGCGTTTCTTCACGTCCCGGACGCTGATGCCCAGCGACAGGGCCAGTTCGCGCTGCTTGGCGGCGCTTTGCGGCACGAATTCGTGCAACGGCGGATCGAGCAGGCGGACCGTGACGGGCAGTCCGTCCATGGCGGCCAGCGTGGCCTTGATGTCGCTCTTGACGTGGCCGAAGAGTTGCGCGAGGGCCTTGCGGCGTTCGGCTTCGGTCGAGCTGAGGATCATCTTGCGCAGGAGGAACAGCGGCTTGTCGCTGCCCTGGCCGTAGAACATGTGCTCGGTGCGGAAGAGTCCGATGCCCTCGGCGCCGAAGCTTCGCGCCACGCGGGCGTCGGCCGAGGTGTCGGCGTTGGCCCACACGCCCATGGTCCGATGCTTGTCCACTACATTCATGAAGCGCTTGAATCTGGGATTCTCCGCGGCTTCGATCATGTTAAGGCGGCCGGCATAGACCGCGCCCTTGGTGCCGTTGAGGGTCAGCAGGTTGCCCTCGTGGAAAATCCGGCCGCCAACCTTCAAGCGCTTGGCGTCGGCATCCACGTGGAGCCCGCCCGCGCCGACGATACAGCACTTGCCCCAGCCTCGGGCCACGAGCGCCGCGTGGCTCGTCATGCCGCCGCGCGTCGTCAGGATGCCCACCGCCGCGCGCATACCCTCGACGTCCTCGGGGTTCGTCTCCTCGCGAACGAGAATCGTGTCCTTGCCAGCCTTGGCCCACTTGACCGCGTCGGCCGCCGTGAATGCGATCTGGCCGCATGCCCCGCCGGGCCCGGCCGGGAGCCCCTTGACGAGGACCTTGGCGATCTTCTCGGCCGCCGGGTCCACTAACGGATGGAGCAGCTCGTCGAGTTGCGCGGGCTCGACCCGCAGGATGGCCGTCTCTTCATCAATCAGCTTCTCGTCCAGCATATCCATGGCGATATTGAGGGCCGCCACGCCGGTCCGCTTGCCGCCGCGGGTCTGGAGCATGTAGAGCTTGCCCTCCTGGATCGTGAACTCCATGTCCTGCATGTCGCGGTAATGCCGCTCGAGCTTTAGGCGGATGCCGTCGAGCTGGCGGTAGAGGGCTGGCATGGCTTTCTCCAGTGAGACAAGGCGCCGGGTCTGCTCGGTCTTGGTGGCCTCGTTCAGGGGCGACGGGGTGCGGATGCCGGCGACGACGTCCTCGCCCTGGGCATTGACGAGCCATTCGCCGTAGAACTCGTTCTCGCCGGTGGCCGGGTTGCGCGTGAACGCCACGCCCGTGGCCGAGGAATCGCCCATGTTTCCGAACACCATGGCCTGAACATTGGTGGCCGTGCCCCAGTCGTGCGGAATGCCTTCGATGTTGCGGTAGGCCACGGCGCGCCGGCCGTTCCAGCTCTTGAACACGGCCGTGATGCCGCCCCGGAGCTGTTCCATGGGGTCGTCCGGGAACGGCTTGCCGAGCGCTTTCTTCACGCGGGCCTTGTACGCCTCGCACATGCGCTTGAGATCGTCGGCGGCGAGATCGGTGTCGTTCTTGAGGCTCTTCTTCTCCTTGAACTCGTCCATGATTGCTTCGAGCTGCCGGCGAACGCTCTTTCCTTCTCCCGGCTCGATGCCTTCCGCCTTTTCCATGACGACGTCGGAATACATGGTGATCAGACGCCGATAGGCGTCGTAGACAAATCGCTCGTTCTTCGTCTTTCGGATCAGGCCCGGAATGGTTCGCGAGCAGAGGCCGATGTTGAGAACTGTTTCCATCATGCCCGGCATGGACCTGCGCGCGCCGGAACGGCAGGAAAGGAGCAGCGGGTTGGCCGGATCGCCGAACCGCAAGCCCATCTCGCGCTCGACGCGCCGAAGCGCTTTGAGCGCGTCGGGCTCCAGGCCGGCGAGGCGTTTCATCCGTTTGGCAAAGAACAGCTTGCAAACTTCGGTCGTAATCGTGAAGCCGGATGGAACGGGCACGCCGAGCCGGCTCATCTCGGCTAGGTTCGCGCCCTTGCCGCCGAGCAGATTCTTCATGCCGGCATGACCCTCGGCCTTGCCGGCGCCAAACGAAAACACGGACTTTCTCATCGCGCGTGCTGCCATATGAGAACTCCTGCCTCTCGCTCTCTGTGTGTTGCCTGGCATCTGTTTTCCGCAAACCAGCGCGGGAACAGTACCAAACAGGCCTCCCAACGAAAAGGGGGAAAATTGTCTCACCCGAGCCGCCGGAAACGCGGCCTCACGCGGGCAACGCGATTCTCGGCGCAGCGAAGCCGCAACCGAAGAAAAAGAATCACCACGTGAACTCCGCGGTCAAATCTTCTCTTCTGGCCGCGAAGAAGCTCATGAACAGTGTCACGCTGGAGTGGAGCGTGAAATACGCGGGCTAGTTCGGCTGCGGCGTTTCAGCGTCGGATTGTTCCAGCGCCTCGAACAGGAGGACGACGTGGCCGCTGCCTGGGTTCCGAGCCGAGGCTCGCGCCGAGATTCGGGCGACGCGCCAGGGCGGTCGGTTGGAGTCGGCAAGCTCGGTTTCCCGAATCCATTGCATGATGTTCGCCAGGGAAACTTCGGCTTCGCCGAAGTCCACGTCTTTCCGGCGCACCCGCCAGCCAGTCGCGCGCGATGGTGGATTGGCGATATCCTTGACCTTGACCTCGAAACCTGTCTTTTTGAGCAGGGGGTCCAGGGGGGCGGGGTGTTTGACGGGGAGCGACTCGAAGAACCGGCGGGCGGCGGTGTGGTTCGCAATCTCCTTTTCCTGGGCGCTCAACTCCCGCAAGTCCCGGAGTTTACCCGGGAGCCGGGCCCTGGCGTCCTGAACGCGAGCGACCGTGCCGACGATCATCGCCACGGCCACAAGCCAGACCGCTGCCACAGTCGGCCACAGGAACCGCAATTTTGGAGGGCTGCTATCCATTGTCGCCTCCCGATTTCAGAGTGAACGGGATTCGGCCGTTCGACAGGGCCTCCTGGCGCTCGAGCCGGACCGGGTAGCCGAAGGCGCGCAGGCGTTTGACAAGTTCGTCGCATCCGTCCCACTGTTCGGCGGTTCCCTCAACGGCAATTCGGTCCGGGCTGAGCGAAACGGCATCGAACGCGAGGCCTCTCTTTCGGGCGACGTCGCTCATAATGCCGGCCATATCCGTCAGAGAAGGCCCGAGCGCGTTGACGAACGGGCGCAGGTCGTCTTTGTCCTTCTGGAGTTTCAGTCGGACGGTATCCAGGGCTCTCTGCCCCTTCGCTTTGATGGGGCAGCCCATGAGGCGGTCGCGCAGCGTGGCGAAGGATCGGTCAATTCGCGTTTCGGCGCGGGTTATCCATTCCTGGGCGATCCGGCTCACACCGGCAAGAAAAAGCCCGGCGAGCAGGGCGGCAACGGCCGCGCGCATGGCCTGTCGCCTCGATCGCCGGATCAGAGCCGGGTGGGCCAGAATCCCGGAGCGGAGGTTGCATCGGAGCGGGCCGGGGAGAAGCGCCCTGGTGGCAAGCGCGCGGGCCAGGAACGTTTCGGGGTCCGCGTGGACGAATCGCGGGCCGGGCCATGACGCGGACAGGGCCGCGTGTAGAGCGGAGACGCGGGCATCATCGCGGGCGCCTGCGCCGCTGAACAGCCAGACGACGGGAGCGTCCGCGCCGAGTTCGGCGCGCAGCAGCCGGCCGATGGCGGCCGGATCGGCCTGCCGGATGCTGTGCGCGTTTTTGTAGCGCTCGCCCCGGCCGAGGACGACCGCGCAGCGCTCAACGCCCAGAGCGAGCACCACGCGGGGCGCCTGCGCCAGGTCCGGCGGGGCGGGCCATTCCCAGAGGCTTTGCGTCCAGACGGCGAGGCCCTCATGGTCCAGGACCAGCGGGTCCAGGCCGGATTTCGCGAGCGCGTCCAGCTTGCCGCGGATGTCGGCATGCCGGCCCGCGACGGCCAGGGCATGGGTCGAGTTGTCTTCGCGGCCGAACTCGAGAAATTGGCAGGCGCAGTCTTCGAGAGCGAACGGGAGTTGAATGTCGAGAAGCGTGGGCAAGACGCTTCGAGCTTTGGCGGGCGAGGTCAGCGGAGCGCTGAGCCAGCGGGTGAAACTCTCCCGGACCGACAGGCACGCGACCACTGGGCAGTCGTTTGCCACATCGGTTCGGAAGGCGGGGTCGTCCTGGGCAACGGAAGACCACTTCGCGTTGCCGCGACTGCGCTCGGCTCGCGCGATCACGCGGCGGCCGCCGGCCGTTTCCTCCGACAGGTCCACTCCGTAGCAGGCGCCAACCCAGCCGATTGTGCCCTTGAGTCTTTCCATAGGCATGGGCTCTACTCACGGGCTTCATACTGGAAAGGATGGGAAGTTGAAAGGCGAAAGTAGGCCTCCCAGCGATTCCGCAAGCTGGCGGAGAGGAGCGCAGGGAGAGCGCGGCAGGA
>JASEHE010000035.1 GCA_030018915.1 Verrucomicrobiota bacterium | reverse complement strand
CCCTTTTACCTCAGCAGGCATCCCGCCGCGGGATGCCTGCTGAGTAGTTACCCGCAAAGTCTGCAATCGCCCGTGTCCCTCGCGCGCCGCACAATGTCGCCAATGCGCATATCGTCAGCGTAGACGCCAATCGGTGCCGTCGCCCTTGCGCTCGCCTCACGTCGTGTAACCCGTTCAGACGCTCCCACAACGGGCGATGCTGCTTCACCGTGAACGAACAGTATTGCGCTTCGTCCTCATCCCGCCTCATGCTCTCCGGCAGACGCTCCGAACTCAACCACTCCCGCGCCTTCGGCTCCAGCGCTCGCATCCACAGCTCCTTGGGCGAACTATCCCCTTGGTAAAAATCCCGCTGATGCCTTCGATAGCCCTGCGTCCGGCCAAGCCTTTCCCATCCCGCCGCGCGATAGCAACTGCCGGAAAATCGTTGCGGATCCACAAAGCTTTCTACTGCCACCACCGGATACCCGAAAGATGCCTCCCAGTCCTGGCTCAAACGTCCTGTACACAGCGCCAGCACACGGCTGGCCAGGTTCGGATACTCCCCCCGATTAACCAGCAGCAAGTATCGGCTGTTCTGTACTATAAACTTCCTTCGCCTAAGCCGCTGCTCGATCGTCCAGCCAATCCATTCTTCCCGCGCCTTCAGGTGATAGGCGGCAACATTCCACCCCAAAAGCGCTACCCATCGCCCATCCAACTCCGCCACGTAGCGTAGTTGCCGACCCACAAGATGCGCATTGCCCAAGTAGTGGCGCTCTGTAATCAGCGCATCCCATTTCGCTTTTTCCTCCGGCTCGATCAGCCGCGCTCTTACCCGAGATAGAATCTCGGCGTCCGCGTATTGCTTCCAGGTTTCTGATGTCATGCCCATACTGTGGCATAAGGCCGAAATCTTGTCCACACTTTTCTTACAATAATCTTGGTCATCAATGACTTATATCACTGAGGGGCACAGCCCTGCGGTTTTTCCGTCTCCAGATACGCTGCGGCTCGGCACAGGCTCTCGGCCGACTCCAGTGTCGGCAGGTATTCCAGCGCGAATACGCCGGAATAGCCCATTGCGTCAATTTGTTTCACCAAGAACGGATAGTTCGTTTCACCGAGCCATAGCTCGTGCCGGCCCGGATGCCCGCCGGAATGCATGTGGCCGATGATATCCAGGTTCTTCCGAATGTGCCCGCACAGATCGCCTTCCATGATCTGCATGTGATAGCAGTCGAAGAGCAGTCTGAGCCGCGGCGAGCCGATCTCCCGGCAAATGGCCGCGCCTTCCTCCGAACTCGTCAGGAAGTAGCCCGGATGGTCCGTTTTGTCGTTGAGCGGCTCCAGCAGGAGATCAACGCCGAACTTTTCCGCCTTCTTGACCGTTCGTTCCAGGCCAGTCACTACGCTCTTCCGCGTCTGGCGGGTTGTCTTGCCGTCAACGCGGTTGCCGGAGCAAACAATAGCCGCGCCGATACCTGCCGCCCGGCAAAACTCGAGCGTCTGATTGGCGCGGGCCAGCCACTGCTTGCGGTTGGCCGGGTTCGTCAGCCCGCCGCCGATCCCGCCGTCGGGCGACCCAATGACGGCGTTGGTCAAGACCACGCCCGCTTTTTCCGCCGCCGCGCGCGTTTTCGCCGGATCCTTGGGGTCGTTGCTCCGCATTCCGTCCTTCCAGGCGGTCATGTCCGTGAACCACATTTCGGCAAATTTGTAACCCGCCTTGCCCGCCGCCTCGATTCGATCGAGAAACGGCCGATCCGTGAAGAACATTTCCAAGCAAACACCCATCTTCATCATAATCTCCTCATATCGTTGCCATGACTTTGTTGATTCCCTTCGCAATGGCGCTGCAATCCGCGGCGGAGAATTCCCAGTGGATATCAATCATAATGGCGCGGGACAACAAGTCAGTGCTCCGCGGGCACATATTTGTCGAGTACGCGGGCAACTGATCGGCGGGCACGCCGCTCCATGGGAGACCGTCTCGAGCAACCGACTTCCGATCGAGAATATGCTCCCAGTAGACATAAATGTGCCAGTCCTTGACCTTGTGATCATAGATGCCCCCGGCAGGGACGCCTTCGGCCTGCATGGCCGCCAGCGCCCGGCGGGTCGTGGCGACGTCCGGCATAAACAAAACCAGACAGATGCCCGTGTCGCCGACCGAGTCGGCCACGGGCTGAAGTTGCGCGCCTTTCGGCAGAATCAGTTTCTTCACGATGGATTTCTTTGCCGCGCGATAGCCCTTGAGGAACTTCTTTGCCTTTCGAATCTGCGCCAGGGCCACCGCGCCCTGCAATTCGCTCATTCGATAGTTCTCGCCGCAAAACAACTCGCCCTCGCGCCGCTCCGCTTCGAAGCGGTTCGGCCGCCAGCATGCCGCGCAGTCGTGCCAGGATTGCGCCCTGGTGTAGAGCCACGGATCGTTGGTGGTAATGAATCCGCCTTCGCCGGAATTCAGCACCTTATAGTAGTCGAAACTGAAGCAACCCATCGTCCCTATTGATCCGAGCATCTTGCCCTTGTACATGCCGCCGGCGGCCTGCGCCACATCCTCTATGACCGGGATATTGCGCTCCCGGGCAATGGTCATCAGTTCATCCATCCGCGCCGGCATGCCGCGCATGTGAACCACGATAATGGCTTTGGTCCGCGGCGTAATTCGGCGCGCCACGTCCTTCGGATCGAGTGTAAGAGTTTCATCAATATCGGCGATCACCGGAATCGCATTGCAGGCGACAATCACCGCCGCCGACGCAAAGAACGTGTAGGCGGGCACAATCACCTCGTCGCCCATTCCTATGCCCAGCGCGCGCAGGGACGCGATCAAGGCCGACGTGCACGAATTGACGGCCAGCGCATGTTTCGCGCCGATGTACTTGGCGAAAGCATTCTCCGCCTCCGTCACTTTGCTCGGCCTGGGATTGTAGTATCTGAAAAGGTGAGGGCCATTGATCCGGCCGGCATTTTTCTCGATTATGGCGACCAGCTTGTTCTTCACGCCGGCAGGGTATTCCCAAAGGTCGAGAACTTCTTCAAGTTCCTCCTTGTGAATCTTACTTGTGTATGGTCCGAGTTTTCGAACCGCCTTTTCTCCGCCTTCGATCGCCAATTTGGACATGACGTTGTTCTCCTTTTCTAGTCTAGCCCGGATATTTCACGCGGGAGTGTGAAACACGCGGGCTATCTGATCCACTTGACCCATTTCTTTGATTTGCTCGACTTGATCACGGTTTCGATGAACTCCAAGCCTCTTACGCCGTCGTCCACGCCCGGAAAATCCAGATTGATTGCAGAGGGCTTGCGTCCTTCCAGTCGCGCCCGCATCGTGTCGGTCGCATTTTTGTAGATCGTAGCGAAGGCTTCGTAGAACCCTTCCGGATGGCCAAACGGAATACGCGTGGCTGCCGCGGCGGCCTGTGACAGCGCAGAAATGGCCGCCGTGCCTCGGCGGTAGGCTGTCACGCATCCGTCGCAGGCGCAGAAGTCCAGCGTCTCAGGCGTTTCCTGCCGCCAGTAGAGGTGGCCCTTTTGGCCGTAGATACGGATGCGCAGCCCGTTGAGTTCCCCGGCGCAAACCTGGCTGGCGATCAGCACGCCCCTCGCGCCACTGTCGAAGCGCAGCAGGCAGTTGCCGTCGTCGTCCAGTTTCCGGCCGGAAACCACGGAGGCGAGATCGGCGCACAGCTCGGTGATGCGTAGTCCGGTCACGTATTCGGCCAAGTTGGCGGCATGCGTGCCGATGTCGCCCATGGCCCCGGCCTTGCCCGCGCGTTTTGGGTCCGTCCTCCACTCGGCCTGTTTGGATCCCGTCTTCTCGATCCGTTCAACGAGCCAGCCCTGCGGATACTGGACCACGACCTTCAGAATCCGCCCCAGCCGTTCCTGGCGCGCCATATCGCGGGCGAGTTTGACCATTGGGTAGCCGGTGTAATTGTGGGTAAGCGCAAAGACCTGCTTCGGCTTCCTGCGCGCCAGATTCCGGAGCGCCAGGGCTTCCACGAGCGTCAAAGTCATCGGCTTGTCACAGACCACGTGGAAGCCGGCGTTCAGGAAATCCCGCGCTGCCCGGTAGTGAAGGTGATTCGGCGTGACGATCGCGACGAAGTCAATCCGCTCCCCCGCCGGAAGGCGGAGTTCTTTTTCAATCATCTCCTCATGCGAACCATAGACGCGGTCCGGATGCAGATAGAGTCGGCGGCCGCGTTCCTCGGATTTCGCGCGGGTCGAGGAAAACGCCCCGGCCACCAACTCCACGCCCCCGTCGAACTGGGCCGCCTTCACGTGCGCGTCCCCGATGAAGGAACCTGGGCCGCCTCCGACCATTCCCATCTTCAGTTTTCCGATTTCCGATTTGGCCATGTTGCTTCTCTTTGTCAAGCGCCACGCCGACAATTCGCCCGCGCCCCTATTTCATCAAGCTCTTTACGATGTACAGGTCCAGTTCTTCGTAGTCCCGCGCGGCGATGAGCGCCTGCATCTTCCGCTCGCTCAGGCTCCGCGAGACGGCCAGCAGCCGCAGGAAGATCTCGCGACTGTTGGAGAGATGTTTCGTCGCCGGCGCTTTCTGCGCGCGCATGGCCTTGACGTCCAAACCCACCCACTCGCCGTGGCGACCGTAGCCGTGCGCGTCGAGAATGCGCGCTTGGTTGAACGCCCGGCGCAGGTCCACCGAGCCGAAGGTCTTGTCCTGGTCGAACTTCAGCCCGTTCTGGTCGTTGAGATGCACGGTCCAGAGCTTGCCGAAGGACAGGGCGAAACCCATCTCGTCCGACGGATCGAGCCCGGCGAGTATGGCGTGCGCGCTCTCGATGTTCACGCCAACTCGCTTCGGGTCCGCGCTGGCCAGCCCGAGGGCGATGGCATGACCGGTGGTGGGGATGTAGGCGTGGTCCATTGGCTCGTTCGGCTTGGGCTCGATGGCGATGCGGATATTCGGATCGTAGTTCAACATCGCATTGACGGCCGCGAGAATCCGTTCCGCGGCCACGCGGCTGTCCTTGGCCTCGCGAATGTAGGTTCCTTCGCGGGCAAGCCACAAGACGATCAGCTCGGTTCCGAGCGCGTTGGCGATGTCAATCGCCCGGCGGCTGCGCTCGATGGCGTAGCGGCGGCAGCGCGGATCGTTCGACGTGTAGCCGCCGTCAATCGTGCGCGGGTCTTCCCACAGGCGCGGCGCCACGAACTCCGCCGCCAGCCCGTGCCGGTCCAGACTCGCCTTGACGGCCTTGGCCTGGGCGACGATCCGGCTCGGCGACAACTTGTTCATGTCCGGCACGGCATCATCGTCATGGAACTGCACGGCCCCGAATTCGAGCTTCCGGTAGAGCGCCAGCTTCCTGTTGAACGGGACCGACTCGCGCACCCTCGGCCCAAACGGATCCGCTCCCTCATGGATATTCCACGGCCCGAACGAGAACCTGAAGACTCCTCTCATACCGCCTCCGTTTCTGGATTTTTGAAAGCGCCTCCCGCATCTTCTTGCGATCGTGGGCAGGACTATCACAAAATATCGTTGGCAGGCATAGACAGATTTGCAATTTTTATGTATTTTCCGGCAAAAAAGAAAAGGGAAGCGTAACTGCCGTGGGAGAACTTGCTTGATGGAACCGGGCTCATTTGGATTTACATGGAAGCACAACACCGAAGTCAAGCCGGCGCTCGTCACGGCTTGGCGCGCGGTCCGGCGAATGGGGGTGTCGTGCTTCAAGTGGAAATACCCCGTCTGGGTGGTGGACTACGCCTTCAATGAAGTCGAGCTGGTGCGTGTTGGTTCGCGCGCGCGGCCTTGGCGTCGACGGCAGGCGCGCGCGGCGCATCTTTATCCGCCGGACACCGTCTTCTGGGAGGACTACCCTGCGCGCGCCGATCCGGTGTCGCACTGCGCTTATGTCCTCTTTCTTGAAGGCGAAGCGTGCGGGCTCGCGAACCTTGTTCATCCCCGCGCCGGCTACGCCCGGTTCACGGACCCCGATGGCCTGCTGGGCCCGATGCTGGAGGATATCGCGCGCATCGGACACAAGAATGGCGAACTCGGATTCTGGAAGGCTCAGGCCCGGTTCTGCTCGCTGCTGGACCTGTTGCTCCACAGCGAGCCGGTCGAGAACGAAACCCGGCGAATCCGGAATTCGCCGCCTGCCGAGGACTCGTCAGACCTGGTTCGCGCGGCCAACGCTTACCTGGAGGAGAACGCGGCCAAGCGTGTCGAACTGTCTGCCATGGCGCGGCATCTGCGCGTGTCGGTTTCGACCCTGTCCCATCGCTACCGGCGTGAGGCGGGAGAGTCGCCCATGAACCGGCTTCTTCGGTTGCGCGTGAACCTGGCCAAGGCGCTGATCGTCAAGGGCCAGTCGCTCAAGTCCGTGGCCGAATCCATCGGCTTCAGCGACGCCTTTCACCTCTCCAAGACTTTCAAGCGCATGGAAGGCCTGTCGCCCAAGGCTTACCTGCAAAGTCTCCGCCGCGCCGACCGCGGCCGGGACTAAGCGTTCCGGGTCATAAATCATGGTGATGTATTGGAGAAACGTCACAGTATTTGCGAATGCTTGTGCTAAGGAGAACGGTTCAGGGTTTCCGAAAGTGTTGGGGTGGCCGGTCTATCCAAGCGCCGGCCGGCAGTCGCGCGGAACGTCCCGCCTCGGGACCGCGATCGAGAAGACTTGAAAAAAAGACGCGATTTCTGCACAATCCCCGGCTCACGGATCGTTCGCCGAATTGCCAGAGCGCGTTTTCGGCGCGAATCGCAAACAAACTCAGAGTCGGAAAACGTTTATAGGCATGGAGGAAAACGAGTTATGAACGCCGACATCTCGAAAGTGACGGATCAGGTGGGTCAACAGGCGCGGGTCATAGAGTCGCTTCGCCAGGAAGTCAACAAGATCATGGTCGGTCAGGAGAAACTGCTCGACCGCATGCTGATCGCCCTGATCACCGGCGGTCATATCCTGCTCGAAGGTGTGCCGGGCCTGGCCAAGACCACGGCCGTCAAAACCCTGGCCCAGGCCCTCGGCGTCAAATACCAGCGCATCTCCTTCACGCCCGACCTGCTGCCAGCCGACGTCATCGGCACCATGATCTACAACCCGAAAGACGGCGCGTTCACACCCAAGCAGGGGCCCGTCTTCACCAACCTGCTCCTCGCCGACGAGATCAACCGCGCGCCCGCTAAGGTGCAGTCGGCCCTTCTCGAGGCCATGCAGGAACACCAGGTCACCATCGGCAACAACACCTACCGCCTGTCCGAGCCATTCATGGTCATGGCCACCCAAAACCCCATCGAGCAGGAAGGCACCTATCCACTGCCCGAGGCGCAGATTGACCGCTTCATGCTCAAGTGCAAGATTTCCCATCCGTCCAAGGACGACGAGCGCCGCATCATGAACCGCTTCACCCGCAAGCAGGAGTTCGACCTCAAGGCCATAGTATCACTCGACCAGATTTTCGCAATGCGGGCGGTGCTTGAACAGGTGTACTGCGACGAAAAAGTCGGCGACTATATCCTAGATGTCGTGTTCGCCACGCGGCAGCCGGCCGACTACAAACTCGCCATCGGCCACCAAATCGAATATGGCGCGTCGCCACGCGCCTCCATCTATCTCAACATGGCCGCCCGGGCCAACGCCATGCTCCACGGCCGTGCCTACGCCACTCCTCAGGACGTCAAGGAGGTGGCTCACGACATCCTCCGCCACCGCCTCATCCTGACCTACGAAGCCGAGGCCGAGGAAGTCACCAGCGAGGACATCATCACGAAGATTCTGGGAGAGATACCGGTGCCGTAGCCGGAAGGTGCGCGAATGCCCATCAATACCGACGAGTTGATGAAACAGGTTCGCACGATCCGGATAGTCACCGGCCGTCTGGTGGACGAATTCCTGTCCGGTGAGTACCACTCCGTGTTCAAGGGCCAGGGCATCGAGTTCGACGAGGTCCGCGAGTACGTCTCGGGCGACGACATCCGCTCCATTGACTGGAACGTCACAGCCCGCATGGGCCACCCGTTCGTCAAACGGTTCTCCGAAGAACGCGAACTGACGGTCATCTTCGTCGTGGACGTGTCCGGTTCCCAGACGTTCGGCTCGGGCGCGCGCTCCAAGGCCGAGGTCGCCGCCGAGATCACCTGCCTGCTCGCGCTCTCGGCCATCAAGAACCAGGACAACGTCGGCCTCATTCTGTTCAGCCACGACATTGAGAAATACATTCCCGCGAAGAAGGGCCGGACCGCCGTGATGCGGCTCGCGCGGGAGGTCCTCGCCTTCGAGGAAACGCTCCACCGCACCAACATCGCCGCCGCTCTCCGGTTTCTCAACAAGGTCCAGAAAAAAAAGGCCATCGTATTCCTCGTCTCCGACTTCCAGGACGCCGACTTCACCCGCGAGTTGCGGGTCACAGCCAAGAGGCACGATGTGATCTGCTGCCCGGTTTCCGACCCGCGCGAAACCGCGCTGCCTGACGCCGGGCTCCTCGAAGTCCAGGACCCGGAAACCGGCCGGTTGTTCCTGCTGGATACCGGTTCGCCGGCTGTCCGCGAACATTTCCGCGTCAAGGCCGAGGAGGACCGGCTGCAGCTCCGCGACATGCTGCGGAAGCTCAAAGTTGACACGATTTCCCTGGCCACGGACCGGCCTTTCGTGGACGAGGTGCGCAAGCTCTTCCACCAGCGCCAAATCCGGGCGGGGAGGGGATAGAAGGAAGAAAGAAGGTGCCAGGTGTCAGGTGTCAGGTGTCAGCCGAAGCAGAGCGCGGCGGCACGGACGAGCTCTCCGGTCCGCCTGGTCCGTGGTTCCTCTCTTTCCTTCGCCCTCACCTTGGCGCTCTGTCTCTCGCCCGGCGCGGCGACGGCGGACAGCGCGCCCGCCGCCAAGCCCGCGCCGCGGGTCGAGAAGAGTTCCTTCGGCTCGATCGAGGTGACCATCACGGCTGATCCACCCACCGTCGAGCTCGATCGCGACATGCTGCTGACCGTTCACGCCACGGCGCCCACGGAGATAACCGTGCTGCTGCCGTCCCCTGACGACCGGCTGAAGGGCTTTGTCCTCAACGGCATGATTGATCGCGGCGTTCAGGCCGAGGGCGGCAAGGTCACCGTGGAACGGCAGTTCCTGATTACGCCCGTTGTCTCGGACGAGCACCGCCTCGGCCCCATCGCCATCCCGTTCGCCAACCGGACGCGCGGCCCGTCCGCGACCGACTGGTTTGCCACGCGGCCGATTGTCTTCGAGCGGGCCTCGCCCATCGCGGGCAAGCCGGGCAGCGATATCCGGACGGACCTGAAGCCGGTCTGGATTTACCCGCCGTTCAAGACTGTCGCCGGCTGGGTCCTGGTCGCGGCCGCGGCGGTCGCCGCCGCGATCCTGCTCTGGAAGCTCGGCCGCAAAGCGCGCCGCCAGATTAAGCTCATGCGGATGTCGCCCCGCGAGCGAGCGCTGCGCGAACTCGCCGAGTTGATGGCCAAAGACCTGATCGGCAGGAACCTCCTCAAGGAGTTCTACCTCGAGTTGACCATGATCGTGCGCCGCTACATCGAACGCGCGCACAGGATCAGGGCCCCGGAACAGACCACCGAGGAATTCCTCGCCGCAGTCAGCCTGGATGCCAGATTCTCGCGCGATGTGGTTGCCAAATTTCGCGTGTTCCTGGAGGCCGCGGACCTTGTCAAGTTCGCCGCGCATCGGCCGAAAGAAGACGAAATCGGCCGCGCCACTGGCACGGCAAAAGATTACATCGAGACAGATGATGCAGCAAAGAGAGGAACCACTTAGCGCCTCAAGCGCCGAGAACCGCCACGAAAAACAAGAAGAAATCATCCGCGAATCACGCGAATACACGCCGATTTCGCGTCATTCGCGGGCAATTTCCTCTTCTCTTGAGTTGCGGACGTCAGCCCGCCTTGCGGAATAGGTTATGTTTCAGTTTGCGTCTCCATACGCCTTCTTCCTGCTGATCCCGGTCGGGATCGCCGCCTGGTTCGTGTGCCGGCGAAGCATTCGCTCGGGCATCCTGTTCGCGCCAACGGCCCGTCTTCCGACCCGGACGGCCACATGGCGCGCCCGCGCCGCCAATATCCTGCCGGCCCTACTCATCGCGGGGCTGGCCGCCGCAGTCGTAGCCCTGGCCCGGCCTCAGACTGTCCTCTCCATCATCCGTCGCGCCGTGGACGTCATCGCCATCGAAATGGTCCTCGACTGCTCCGGTTCCATGGAGGCGCTCGATCTTTCCCAGATAGGCATGGATGGCTCCATCGTCAAGGAGAAGACCCGCCTCGACGCGGTCAAAGAAAGTTTCGCCGACTTCGTCCGGAAACGGCCGGACGACCTGATCGGCATCATCACCTTCGGCGGTTACGCCAGCACTCGCGCGCCGCTCACCCTCGACCACGAGGCGCTCTTCCATATCCTCAAAGGCATCGAAATTCCCAAACCGAACCAGAGCCGGGACGGCCAGATCGTCAACCAGGAGGAATTGCTCACGGCTGTCGGCGACGCCCTGGCCACCGCTTGCGCCCGCATGCAGAAGACGGAATCCAAGTCCAAGATCGTCGTGCTGCTCAGCGACGGCGAGTCCAACACCGGCATCATCAAGTCGGCCGAGGCCGCGCAGGCGGCCAAGAAGCTCGGCATCAAGGTGTACACGATCGGCATCGGATCCAACCGTCGGGCGCCGGTCCGCATGCGGGACATGTTCGGTCGCTCCGTCATCGGCATGGCACAGGTGACGCTCGACGAGGAACTCCTGCTGGACATCGCCAAGACCACAGGCGGCCGCTACTACAACGTTCTGAACCCCAAGGGCCTCGAGGAGGCCATGGACGAGATAGATCGCATGGAGAAGACGCGAATTGAGCGGGACGTCTATCGCCAGCACACCGAATTGTTCCCGTGGTTCCTGGGCCCGGCGCTCGGGCTGATCGCCCTCGGCGCCGGCCTGAACATGCTGTGGACCCGGAGGATCGTATGAACGCGCGAGGCACAACACAGGGAAGCCGCAACTCAAGAAGCCTGCCCTGGTCTTGCCAGACGGGACCGGCAGACCAGGGAAGATGCCGCGAATCACGCGAATTGACGCGAAGGAAGAAGACGGATCTCGTTCGTCAGCCGCTTGTTGCGGAGTCCGTTTTCGGCAATCAACAATCAACAATCGGCGATCGGCAATGAATGTTTTGTTCGTCAACGCCTGGGCGCTGTTCTTCCTGTGGCTGGTTCCGGCCGTTGGGCTGTGGTGGTATCTCGTCCATCGGCGCCGGACGAAGGACCTGGACCGGTTCGTCTCGCCGGCCATGCAGAAAAAGCTGAGCCCGGCGCGCTCGTCCGCCAAGACCGCCTGGCAAAGCGCCCTCGCGCTGGCCGGTTTGTTCCTCCTGCTCGTGGCCGCCGCCCGGCCTCAGTGGGGCGCGCAGGAGATTACCGTCTACCAGCGCGGCCGCGACCTCATGATCCTGCTCGACGTCTCCCGATCCATGCTCGCCGACGACGTGCACCCCAACCGCCTGCAGCGGGCGAAAACCGACATCTTGGACCTCATCAAGGAGCTCAAGGGCGACCGCGCCGGGCTCATGGCCTTCCGCTTCAAGGCCATCCTCCTCTGCCCGCTGACGACCGACTATGCCTTCATCAGACATGCGCTCGACGCGGCGGATATCGGCGCCGCGCCACGCGGCGAAACCGACATCGGCGACGCCATCGCGAAGGCGCTAGATGCTTTCGACGAGCGCGAAGGCGCTCACAAGGCGATCATCCTGATTTCCGACGGCGAAGACCTCAGCGGCCGGGCCCTGGAGGCGGCGAAGAAGGCGGGCGAAAAAGGCGTTCCCATCTTCACCGTGGGCCTGGGCAGCGCCCAGGGCGCCAAGATACCCAAGAACGAAGCCGGCGCGTCCGGCTTCGTGGCGCACCAGGGCCAGGACGTGGTGACCAAGATGGACAACGCGGCGCTGCTCGCCATCGCCGAGGCATCCAAGGGCGCGCACATTTCCATCGGCACGGCCAGCACCTCGACCATGACGCTCGGGGCGCTCTACCGCAGCTTCCGCCAGAAAATTGCCGAACAGGAAAATGAGGAAACCATGCAGCGCCGCCGGATCGAGCGCTACCAGCTCTTTCTTCTCCCCGCTGTCATCCTGCTGCTGGCCGGCGCATTCCTGAGCCGCGGCCGGCTCGCCTTCTCCTCCCGCCCCGCCGCCCCGGCGCTCGCCACCGAATCGGCGACGACTCCGCCGCCGCTCAAGGACATAAATCCCCCCCGGCAGCCGCCGAAGAGCATCGCCACCCTTCTTTTCTCCCTCGCCCTGGCGCCGGCCGGCCTGCACCCGTTGCCGGACCTGCGCCCGGAAAGCGCAGCCCATCGCGAGAATGCGCGGCAACTTCTCCGAAACCAATGACATCGAAAGCAATACCGCTTCCTTCTATAGCTGAGCCCCGATCGGTCCATGCCTTCCGAGGTGGCGCTCGGCCTCCGGACGAGCGCGAACAGGAAAAGGCGCCTGTCACGATTGAGCGTTGGTCCAGAGGCCCAACGCCACCTCCTTCGATCGAGAGCCGCTACATGGCGTGGAGCAGCCTTTTGGTGAAGCTGACTCACGCGAAAGCTCTCTGCGGTCCTGCGGCGACTTGTCCGTCGAAGCTCCTGAGTCTTGGTCTCCGGCAGCGAAGGCGGAAGCCTCTGGGCGAAGCCGGGCGAAATGCGCGTCCCTTCTTCACCGCAAGCGTCCATTGCGCGCAGCCTTCGCGCTCGACTGCTCCATTTTGGCCGAACGCCGCTGTAATCCTGACCCTTGCGGTCGTCATTCCGGCGCTCAGCCTTCGCGCGCAGACCAACGCGATGGCGCCCACCGAGCCGGCCACCAATGCCTTGCCGGCCGCCAAACGTCCCGACGACGACGTCCCGGCCGGCCGCGCGGGCGCCCGCAAGGCACAGACGCTCTACGCCATGAGCCGCTATGCCGAGGCCGCTGCGGCCTACCTCGCCGCCGCCCAGGGCGCCGCCGGCAAGTCACAGCGCGACTTCAAGTACAACGCCGCCCTCGCGTTCTACAAGGCCGGCCAATACGCGGATGCTTCCCGCGTCTTGAAAGAACTCGAGTTGTCCACTCCGGAGATTGATCCCGCCGCGTCGAGCGCGCTGGGCGCCGCCTACTACCGCGACGCCGGGCGCCGCCTGGGCAATGACTCAACCAACCTCATCGAAAAGGCGCGGCTCACGAGGGAGGCCGCCGATGCCTTCCGCCGCGCGGCTCGGGCCGAGTCCGACAACGCCGACTCGCGCCACAATTTGGCGCTCGCGCTCGAACAGCTCCCGGAGCTGGAAGAGCAGGCCAAGATCGCCCGGCTGCTGGCCCAGTACGGGAACACCCCCGCCCCGCGGATCGCCGCCAGTCTGTTGACCGAGCAGCGGCAGGTCGTCGAAGGGGCCGCCCAGGCCTTTACCAATGCCTCGCCCAATCAGATCAAGACGCTCGAGTCGCTCGCCGAAAAGCAGAAGACCGCCGCAGACCTGTGGATCCCGCTCAAAGGCAAGCTGCTTCAGGCGCTCCAGCAGCAGGGCGGCGGCGCCACCAACCAGAACCAGATGGCCCAACTCAACCAGGTGATCGAAGCCACGCGCGACAGCATGCTGGGCGCCGCCTCGAAGCTGCGAGATCTCGAGCCCGAATCGCTCGACGCGGCGAGCCGCGCCGAGGCCGCCACGTACGGCATGTGGAAGGGAATCGCGCCCTTCGACCTGATCCTCCAGGAAGATTTGCTCGTCCAGACCAACGCGCTGGCCCGGACCGCGAGCAAGCTCGCCGCGAAACACGAGCCGCCGCTCCCGCCCCGGCCGGAGCAGGAAGAGGCGCTGAACCTGACACGCCTGTTCGCGAACCGGTTCGAGCAATCGGTCCTGGAATCCGGTCTGTCGGCGGCGCCGGTCCCGGGGCCGCCCCCACCAGGGCCGCAGGCCTCACAGCCCGACAGCCGGGTCACGCCTTCCACCAACCAGCTCATCACCGCCGAGACCCGCAAGAAGATTCTCGAGCTGGCAGTGGAGGCGGCAACCGTGCAGGAGAAAGCAGCCGGCCTGCTGAAGGCCGGCGACCGCGCCGGCGCGCTGACCGAGCAGACCCGGGCCTACGAGCTGCTCAAGGAGATCGAGAAGCTCCTGCCGAAGAATCGGCAACAGCAGCAGCCGCAGGAACAGCCCCAGAACCCGGATCAGCAAACTCAGCAGCAGAAGCCCGAAGAGGAGCAGAAGCAGCAGCCCAAGGAGCAGAAAGAGGAGCCAAAGGATCAGACACCCGAAGACGTCAAGCGCCTCCTCGAAAAGGCCCTGCAGCGGGAACAGGAACACGAAGCCGAGAAACGTCGGGAACGCGAGCGCGAGTATCCCATGTCGCCGAGAGAAAAGGACTGGTAAGCCGCGCGCTCTTGCGCCACTTATGGCCAACTTCTTGTTTTCCAGAGAAGAAGATTGCCCGCGAATCACGCGAATTGACGCGAATCTCGCGGCCATCATTCGCGCGCATTCGCGTGATTCGCGGTTTTCCCCGTCTTCTCTTTGGTCCCGGCTGCCGGGTTGTGTTTCTCTGAGAGGCGCAAACAACACAAGAATCTGAATGGGAAGATGGTCGCTGGACGACAAAACATCGGCCGACAGCGACACAGGCGCCGCGCCGCCGCGCTGAGTTTCGCGCTGATCCTGGCCGCCGTGTCGGCGGCTGGAGCCGGGGAGCTGTCACTCGACGTCAGCGCCAGTCGCGCCCAGGTCTATCTCGGCGAGTCGCTCATCCTCTCGGTTCGGGTCTCCGGCGAGAGTTCCCCGCCGGAACCGGATATCTCGGGCATCCAGGGCTTCAAGATTCGGTCGCTGGGCAGCCAGAGCCAGGACCAGGTCAGCATCACCATCATCAATGGCCGGATCACTCGTACGGGCTTCTTCGGGCGGCTCTTCTCTTACGAGCTGACGCCCGAGAAGACAGGCGAACTCGTGGCAGGCCCGGTTCGCCTCGTGGTGGGCGCCAAGACGCTCACCGCGCCGGGCCCGGCAGTCAAGGTGATCGGGCTGGAGGAGCAGGACTTGGTGAAGATCCGCGTGTCCTCCTCACGCGACACGGCCCTGGTGGACGACGAATTCGAAATCACGCTCTCGATCCTGCTCAAACGACTGCCAGGCGCCCACGCGGAGATTGATCCGCTCGACCCGCGCGCGCCGCCCAGCCTACAGGCGCCGTTCCTGGACGACCAGCCGATCGAAGGACTCGACACGCCGAACGTCCGCCAGATTCTGCAGCAACAGCTCGTGTCCCGGCCGGACAGGCCGGGCTTCGCAGTGAACAACTACACCGCGCGGACCGATCCGTTCGAGAACATGTTCGACTTCGAAAGCTTCTTCGAGAAGAAGCCGGCCCAGTTCCAGTTCTCGCGCCGGCCCGTGGACAAGGACGGCAAAGCCTATTTCGAATACACGCTCAAGCTGACGTACCGAACCCGGGAAGAAGGCGCCTACACATTTGGCCCGGTTGTGTTCAAGGGTCCGGTGATCCGGAGGATCGACGCCGGCGGCCGCCTGGTGAAGGAGGCGGTCTTCGCCGTGGGGCCCGCCTGCACCGCGCGTGTTGTGCCGCCGCCCGAGGAAGGCCGGCCCATCTCGTTCATCGGGGCCATCGGCGCCAACCTCGCGGCCGAGGCCACGCTCGACGCGCAAACCTGCAAGGTCGGCGACCCGCTCAAGCTCACGGTCGCGGTCTCCGGACCTGCCTTCCTGCGAAACGTGTGCCCGCCCCCGATCAACGTTCAGGAAGAACTCGTCCGGGACTTCCGCGTGTACGACGACACCGTGCGGACCGAACGGAAGGATAGCGCCGTCCGCTTCGTGTGGACCGTCCGGCCGATCACGGCCGGCACGCTCGAAATCCCGCCGCTTGACGTCTCTTACTATGACCCCGCCGCGCGCGCTTACCGGATCGCCCGCACCCAGCCCATTCCGGTCCAAGCCCGACCGGCGCACCAGGTCAGCGCGGACGACATTGTCGGCCTGGCGACCAATGAGGCGTCCGTCACGATCACCCTGACCGCCGGCGCGCTCGCGCCGGCCGCGATCACGATGACCGCCGCCGGCGCCATGCGCGCGCCCTTCTACCCGTCGC
The DNA here is from genome assembly GCA_030018915.1 of Verrucomicrobiota bacterium. Taxonomy (GTDB): domain Bacteria; phylum Verrucomicrobiota; class Kiritimatiellia; order UBA8416; family SLMC01; genus JASEHE01. The sequence goes on along the minus strand of JASEHE010000035.1, from coordinate 923 downwards.
GCGGGCAGCTTGTCGCAGCTGCGGCCGGGCCGCTTCTCTTCGCGCTGGTCTTCGCCATTCGCGCGATCGGCCGGCGCCGAGCAGAGCGGCTGATCCGGCGCCGGCGCGCTCGCGCTTGCCGGCGAACGCTCTGGGCGTTGCGGGAAGCGCGCCGAACCGCCGCCGCCGATCCGACCGACGCCGGCCGCCTGATCGTGGCCGCGCTTCGCAAGTACCTCGCGGACCGCCTGGAGGTCGCCGAGGCCGGGCTGACGCCAGGGGATGCGGCCGATCTGCTCTCCCGCCATGCCGTGGCCCCGGACATCGCCGCCCGCTTCCGCGACATCCTGCAACGCCATTTCGATGCGATCTACCAGGCCGAAAACCGCGGCGCGTTCGACACCACCGCCGATGCCGTCCGGGCGGCCGATCTGGTTGAGCAGATCGACGCCACTATCGCCGAAGCGGAGAAAGGCAAGAATCCGCAATAGAGCTTTGGGTCAAAGCCTTGCGCGCCCATCGCGACCGGCAAAGCGGCCGGTGCGAGGCGCGGCGGCTGTGGGCCCTGCCGGTTCTGTCTGACGAGATCGGCTTCTTCTGGGCTCGCCAGATCGCTCGCATCGAACGGCTGCGCGAAGACATGAAGACCGGCAAACGGAGCGAGGAAATCAGCCTGCCGCTCGCCAGCCTCCTCCTCATCTCCAAGAATAACGCCCCCCTTGATGCGCCACACCTACCTGAGAAAACCGCTTGCCAGACCAATCGAGTTCTGCTCTCATGCCCCGTCGTGACGTGAATGCTTACTTGCGCTTCTTTGTTTCATAGGGAAACGAATTACCGTGACAACGATTCGCGGATGGCTCGGGGCGAAAGGCAAGGCGTGGGTTGCCGGCGGCATGGTGTGCGCGACGGTTCTCATCGCGGTATGGACCAGCGGCGCGAAC
>JASEHE010000034.1 GCA_030018915.1 Verrucomicrobiota bacterium | reverse complement strand
GCTGCGACGAATGGAGCAACTCTCGCGTGCCTTTCTCTTCCTCGCCCTCCCAGACGCCCGTCGTCGTAAGCCGTTGTCCAAGAAAGTTATGGGCCTTATCTAAGCGCCATTCGGGTCTGACCCGGCTGGACACCCTGGCGGGACGGTCAGCTCCACGCCGTTCGACACGCCTGTTATCGCCGCGATCGGGATGGATTCGACCATGGGCGCGGCTGCGGTGTAAGTGTCGCCCGCGCCCAACCGGTCAGAATCGTTCGCGCCGCCGGTCCACGCCGCGATCAAGGCGCCGGCGCAAGCCATTGTGACGGACATCAACAACTTCCGGAACACCTGCGTTGCCCATCAGGAAAACTGGGTGGCTGCTTGAGTCAATCAGCCACCCAGTTCAGGAAAAGGATCTCACCAACGCGAAATTGGCCGAACAGAACCTGAGGCAGTGGATACTGGGTTTGCGACGGCTGCGCGAATCCTAATCGGAGAACGATCCACATGCCGACATCCGCGCGGATTCCCGATTGGGCAGTCGCGGGATTGACTAATGCGGGGTTTCGGCTATTCTTTCGCGCATGAAAATATTGGTCGTCGGCGGCGGCGGACGGGAGCACGCGCTCGCGTGGAAACTCCGGAACGACAGCTCGCGGCCGGATGTGTTCTGCGCGCCCGGCAACGCGGGCACGACCGCCATTGCCGCCAACCTGGACATCGGCGCGGAAGACCTCGACGGCCTCGCGGCCTGGGCCGGGGGAAATCGCCCGGATCTCATCGTGGTCGGACCGGAGGCGCCGCTCTGCGCCGGTCTCGCGGATCGCCTCGAAGAAGATGGGCTCAGGGTCTTCGGCCCCTCGAAAGCCGCCGCGCAGATAGAAGGCAGCAAGGTTTTCTCCAAGCAGGTCATGGAAGCCGCCGGCGTGCCCACCGGGCGCGCCCGGGTCGTGACGGACACGCGCGAGGCCCTGGATTACCTGCGCAAGGTGGGACCGCCCGTGGTCGTCAAGGCCGAAGGATTGGCCGCCGGCAAGGGCGTCTACATCTGCGCCTCAATGGCCGACGCCGAGCAGGCCATCCGGGAAATCATGGTTAAGAAGGTCTTTGGCGCCGCCGGAAGCCGGGCGCTGATCGAAGAATTTCTGCGCGGTGAAGAAGCCTCCATCCTGGCGTTGATTGACGGTCGGACGGTGGTCATGCTTGCCTCGTCGCAGGATCATAAGCGGGTCTTCGACAATGACCAGGGCCCCAATACTGGCGGCATGGGCGCCTATTCTCCGGCGCCCGTGGTCACCGACGACATGTGGCCGGCGATTCGCGAGCAGGTGTTTGAGCGGACGCTCGCCGAACTGCGGCGGCGAGGCATTGTCTACAAGGGAGTGCTCTACGCGGGCCTGATGATCGCCGGGAAGGTTCCGAATGTGCTCGAGTTCAATTGCCGGTTCGGCGACCCAGAGACGCAAGCCATCCTGCCGCGGATCGCCAGCGACCTGCTGCCCGCCCTGCTGAGTTGCGTGGACGGCACGCTGCGCGAGGACATGGTCCGTTGGCGCAAGGATGCGTGCGTCAGCGTGGTCATGGCCTCGGGCGGCTATCCGGGCGCCTACGCGAAGGGCCTGCCGATCGAAGGCCTGGACGCGGCCGGAAGAATGGAGGGCGTCCTGGTATTCCACGCCGGCACGAAGCTGGACGCGCGCGGGCAGGCGGTGACCTCGGGCGGCCGCGTGCTGAACGTCACGGCGACCGGCTCGAACCTCGATGCGGCCATTAGGCGAGCGTATCTGGCGATCGCCCCAATCCGGTTCGACCAGGCTCAGTACCGGACGGACATCGGCGCCAAGGCGCGGAGACACTACGCAGTCCCAGACACGGCGTGAAATTCGAAACTCGAAAAATGCGCAACGTCGGAGAAACGTCACGGTATTTGCGAATGCGCGCGCTGAGGCGCCTATGAAAAACAATGTGAACAAACCGGTTGAAGTAGCGCTGGTGATGGGAAGCGATTCGGACTGGCCGACCGTGAAAGAGGCAGCCGTGGCGCTCAAAGACTTCGGCATCGCGTGCGAGGCGCAGGTCATTTCCGCGCACCGGACTCCGGACCGCGCGGCAGAATTTGCCAAGAAGGCGGCCGGCCGCGGCATCAAGGTGATCATCGCCGCCGCTGGCGGCGCGGCGCACCTTGGCGGCGCGCTCGCGGCTCACACGACGCTCCCGGTCATTGGGCTGCCGATCAAGAGCGGCGCGCTGAACGGGATAGACGCCCTGCTGGCTATTGTCCAGATGCCGGCCGGCATTCCGGTGGCGACCGTGACGCTGGGCAGCGCCGGGCCGGTCAATGCAGCGGTCCTGGCTGCGGAGGTCCTAGCCTTGGGCAACGCCGGCCTGCGTCGGAAACTGGATGCCTACAAGAAGCGGCTCCAGGACAAGGTCGCACAGGGTGATGCCAAGGTCCGGGCCGATCTGAAGGGTGGAACGAAGTAGCGGGTTGCCGGCGCGCGCGGCACTCAACGGCAATTTGCGGCTCGCGTGAAGCTTCTTGTGTCCAACAGGGTCATGAATCGTCCACTGGTTTTTCAGGCGCGAACGGCGGCCGACCGGGCGGCGATTCAAGCCGCGGCCGAGGCGTTGCGCCGAGGCGCGCTGGCGGTGATCCCAACTGACACCGTCTACGGATTGGCCGGAGACCCCCGGGCGCCCGGCGTTCTGGACAGGCTGTTCGAGGCCAAGGGGCGCGACCGTAACAAGCCGATCCCGTTCCTGGTCGCCGGCCTTGATGCGGTGGCCGCTTGCGGAGCGGAACTGAACGGGATCGAGCAGCGGCTGGCCCGCCGGTTCTGGCCCGGGCCACTGACCCTCGTTCTGAACGTGGGCAGCTGGACCGAGGGGTTCCGCGTGCCGAACCACGAGGTTGCCCTGGCCCTGCTCAGGGAGGTCGGCGGCAGCCTGCGAGCGACCAGCGCCAATCTCAGCGGCGAGCCGCCCGCCCTCACGGCTGATGACGCGCGACGGGCGCTCGGCGCCGCCGTGGACGCGATCCTGGACGGCGGGCCTGTCCAAGGCGGGGCGCCGAGCACGGTGGTGAAAGTGGAACAAGGGACGATCCGGATTCTCCGGTCGGGCGCCATCTCCGAGGCGGAACTCAGAATCTCGTGAGCGAGCGGAAGACCAAGCAATTGCTGTTCGTCTGTTCCGGCAACGTGTGCCGAAGCCCAATTGCGGAGCACTTACTTCGCGCGCGGCTTGGCCCGCGCTCCGAATGGACCGTCGCCTCGGCCGGGCTCTCCGCCTGGACCGGCATGCCCGCCAGTCAGTCCGCCATCGACGCGCTCCGGGAACGCGGGATTGACATGACCGGTCACCGCAGCCGGGCGTTGGACCGCGAACGGATTGACGCGTCCTCCGTCATTGTGGTAATGACCAACTCGCACCGCGACCAGATTCGGCGGCTGTATCCGGAGGCCGTCGAGCGGGTCTTTCTGCTGCGATCGTTCGATCCGGCGGCGGAAGACGAAGACCTGGAGGACCCGATCGGCGGGTCGCCGGAGCAGTATCGGCGCGTTCGGGATCAGATTGAGGCTGCGCTGCCGGATTTGATCGCATTCGCCGGGCGGCTCGAAGGCGATCATCGCCGGAAGCTGGGTGGGAAACCGGAGCCTTCATGAAGATCGTGGTAGGTTCGGATCACGGCGGCTTTCGACTGAAGGAAGCCGTCAAGGGCCGACTGGCGGCGCATGGCATCGAGGTCGAGGACGTCGGCGCGCGCGATGCGCAGGCGACCGACTACCCGGACTTCGCGCGGATCGTGTCGGAACGGGTGTCACGCGGCGAGGCAGAACAGGGAGTTCTGGTCTGCACGACAGGGCACGGGATGACCATGGCGGCCAACAAGTTCCCGCAGGTCCGGGCTGCCCTCTGCCTGTCGGCGGACATGGCCGCGCTCGCTCGCGCGCACAACAACGCGAACGTGTTGTCGTTGGCCGGGAAGTACACGTCGCCGGAAGAGGCCAAGGCCATCGTGGACGCGTGGCTGGCCGACGCCAATTCGTGGGTCAACGTCGAGCGGCACGCCCGGCGCGTGCGGAAGATGGAGGAATACGCGGCGGAAGCTCAGGAAGAAGCCGCCGTGTTCGACGAAGACCGCGAAGTTTGCGCCGCCATTCGGGCGGAGCGCGAGCGGGAGCGAACGACCGTCAACCTGATTGCTTCGGAGAACTACGCCAGCCGGGCGGTGCGCGAGGCGCAGGGCTGCGTGATGACCGACAAGTACGCCGAGGGCTACCCGGGCAAGCGGTGGTACGACGGATGCGGAAACGTGGACGCCGTGGAATCGCTGGCGATCGAGCGGGCCAGGGCGCTCTTCGGCGCCGAGCACGTGAACGCGCAGCCGCACTGCGGCAGCGCCGCCAACATGGCGGCCTACTTTGCGCTCTTACAGCCGGGCGACGTGGCGCTCGGCATGAGCCTCGCGCACGGCGGGCACCTGACCCACGGGCTCGACGCGAATTTCTCCGGGCGGTTCTTCAAGTTCGTTCCATACGGCGTGAGCCGAAAAGACGAGCGGATTGACTATGACGAGGTGGCAGCGCTCGCCCGGCGGCACAAGCCAAAACTCATCGTGGCCGGAGCCAGCGCGTATTCGCGCCTGCTGGATTTCGAACGGTTCCGCGCCATCGCCGACAGCGTTGGCGCGCTGCTGATGGTGGACATGGCGCATATCGCCGGGCTGGTAGCCGGCGGCGCGCATCCGAGCCCGGTTCCCTTCGCGGACGCGATCACTACCACCACGCACAAGACGCTGCGCGGCCCGCGCAGCGGCATGATTCTCTGCCGCAATACGCGCGCCGCGAAAATAGACAGGCAGGTCTTCCCGGGCATCCAGGGAGGACCACAGATGCACGCGATCGCCGCCAAGGCGGTCTGCCTCCACGAGGCCATGAAGCCGAGCTTCGCGGACTATGCCCGGCAGGTCGTCCGCAACGCGCGGCGGCTCGGCGAGCGCCTCGCCGACGCCGACTATCGTCTGGTGTCCGGCGGAACGGACAACCACTTGGCGTTGGTGGACGTATTCTCCCGCAACATCACCGGCCGCGCTGCCGCCGACGCGCTCGACCGCGCCGCCATCACCGTGAACAAGAACGCCATCCCGTTCGACACGAACAGTCCGTTCGTCACCTCGGGCATTCGGATCGGCTCCGCCGCGGTCACGACCCGCGGAATGAAGGAGCCGGAGATGGAGATCATCGGCGCGATGATGGCCCGGGTGCTGGCGGACCTGCGGAACGAGGCTGTACAGCAAAAAGTTCGGGAACAGGTGGGAGAGCTGACCGCCCGTTTCCCGCTTCCCTGAACCGACCCGTGCGACGCGCGCAGGTCACTCCTCGCCCCAGCGGGCGATCTCGCGTTTGCCTTGGTCGAAGCCGACCCCCCACGCAGCGAACGGGTTTGCCAGCGGCTCGATGCTTCTGCGCAAGGTCCTGCTACTTCAGCAGCGCGTCCAGGGCATTGCGGACGTATTGTTCGTCGGAGAGGCCCTCGACGACTTCGGGCGGGAATCGGACCTTGCGCTCGAGATGGGCCCGGAGCCGGACGAAGAGCGCGGGTCGCGCCTCGGGAGCGATCCGGTCGCGGCGGAGCAAGGCCTGGAGTATAATGCCCGTTTCGGCCGGCGTGACGCCCTGCCGCAGCCGGGCTACGAGGTGGGGGTGGTCTCGGAACGAATTGTACTTGGCCGGCCGGATTTCGTCGAAATCCAGCTCGGGAATCTTCGGGTGAAAGACCACGATCGTGTTCGCCGCCAGGTCGCCCAGCCGCTGTCCACGCATGCTGAGGAAGGCCGACACGCCGCCGAACAGGTAGAACAGTGGCAGCCCATCCACGGCGCGCAGCAGATTCCGGATAACGATTTGACTGAACTGGAGCCGCAGCCCCTGCTCGTCCATCACCTGGAGCCGGAGCAGCCGTTTGCCCAGCGTCTGGCCGCGCCAGAACCATTCCATGACAATCGGATATCCGAGGGCCAGAAGAAAGGATGCCAGGAGCCAGAAGGCTCCGGCCAGGTCCGTGCTGATCAGGCCGAACAGCGCCAGGACAACGGTCAGCATCGTCATTGCGCCATAGATGACCGCCAGGTCCACGGCTAGGGCCAGGAACCGGCTGATCGGAGTGGCGATCGGCAGCGGGAAGCTGATGCCTTCCGGCGTCCGGACAGTGAGTGTTTTTTGCGCGTGTTTCATGGCGGCGCGCCGGGATTTGCGGGGGGCGTCGTGACCTCGCCGACCAGGCGGGCGGAGCGGCCGGCCAACCGGCCGGACCACGCCAGGAAGACGATGACGAGCGCCAATTCGACGCATCCGAACACAATCTTCAGCGAATAGGGAATTGCGGGCTTGTGATACTGGGAGAGGTAGGCCTCGACGATTCCGGCCCAGACCAGCAGGACAACGACTCCAAAGATGAGCGTGACCAGATCGCGCGACACCTGCCGCATGCGGGCCCGGAGCGAGATGTTCCGGCCCCACCCGATCAGGGCCGAGGCCAGGACGAAGCCGGCTTGCCCGGCCAGGAGGATGGCGGGAATCTCGACCGAGCCGTGGGGTAGGAGCCAGCCGACGAGGAAATCGGTTTGCCCGGCGCGCGCGTAGTCCAGCGTGATCGCCCCCACCATGACGCCGTTGGCGAACAGCGCGACGAGCGTGCCGATGCCCCAGGTGACTCCGAGGGCAAGCGTAGCGACGGCCACCCGCGAGTTGTGGGTCATGTAAAACGCGGCGCCCTGGGTCTTCCTGCCATTCAGACGGTCGGTCAGCACGCGTTCCTCGTCGGCGACGCGGTCGGCCGGGTCTCGCATGATGTGATCCGCCGACGGGAGCAGGACGTCCTTGGAATCGGGATCGAGGGCCATGGCAGCGGCGCCGAACAGGCAGCCGGCCGCTGTAACGGCCGATGCCAGGGCGAACGCCCGGAGATGCCGGCGAAAGGTCCGTGGGAATACGACGAAGAACCAGCGCGCCGGGCGGAACCGGTGCGGCGTTTCGCGGATTTCGTGGATTTGACCGTAGGCCCGGGCCACCAGGGTTTCGAGATACCGGCGGGTTTCCTTTTCGGAGGCGAACGTGGCCACCTTGGCCAGGTCCGAGGAGACCCGGTCGTAGAGGTAGTGGAAGCGCCGGATTTCCTCGAGAGAAAGCCGCTTCTCAGGGCCCCGCTCCCGCCGCGCCAGCAGGGCTTCCAGCTCTTCCCAGGCGGGCTTACCGTTCTCCACAAACTTTTGGATGTTGATGATCATGGAACAGGTGTCAGGTGTCTGGCCGATCAGTCCGGCGGCCTGCGGGCCGCCTCTTCCCTGACACCTGAAGCCCGACACCTGAAACCTCCCTTACAGCGCTTGCCTCGTCTTGATGTTCATGTACTGGCAGACCATTTGAGCGCTGAGTTTTTCCTGGTCCACGAGCGCGAATCCGATCCCATGCCGCTGGAGGTTCTTTTCCAGCCCGCGCAGGTCCTGCCAGACAATATGCCCGGCGAGTTTACCGTAGAGACTGTCCACGCCGGCGGCGTCCGCGCCGGAGAACAACTCCCGGGCGCCCGGCCGCCGGATCATGAAGACCAGAATCAGGTGTTGCCGGCGGATCAGCTCGACGCTCCGCAGGAAGCTTTCGGCCAGCATCGGGTCACCGAGGTCGGTCAAGACGATCAGCAGGGCGCGCCGGCGCAGCCGCATGCGGACGAACGCGGCGAGTTCGTCGTAGTTGGGCGTGACGATGCGTGGGGCGACCGTGTAGAGGGCGTCGCGGCAGACGTCGTAGTGGGCGCGGCCGCCGGCGGCACGGATGAAGCGACGGACCCGGCTGTCGAACGTGACGAGGCCGAACCGGTCGCCCTGCCGTTCGGCCACGAGCCCGAGGGTCAGGGCGGACGCGAGGTATCGTTCGAGCACTGGTTCGATCTCCACGGAACGGGCGCTCAGGCGGGAGCTGTCGAGCAGGACGTAGATTTCCTGGGTCCGTTCGATCTGGTAGAGCTTGGTGATGGGCCGGCCGCGCTTAGCGGTGGCCTTCCAATTGATGTCGTCGAAACTGTCGCCCGGCATGTAGTCGCGAAGTTTTTCGAACTCGCGGCCCTGCCCAACCATACGCTGGGCGCGCAGACCATAATTGCCCCGGTTGAGGAACACGGCAGCCAGCCGTTTGCGTTCGCCGGCCAGGCCGGGATAGACCCGCAGCTCGGTGTGGGAGGGGGCGGACCCTCTTGTCAACCAGAGTCCAAGGGGCGAGGCGCGCTCGAAAAAACAGCGGTTCAAGACAAAGCTCCCGCGCGCGCGGGGGTGGCATGGCCACAGCGCCCGGCCATCACGGCCATCCCCTGGCAGGATGATTTCCATTTCATCGCGACCGGAACGCACCGGCGGCGGGAGCGGCAGGCCGACCTTGATCCGGCGCAGGGACGGATCGTCGCAGCCGACGAGCACGGGGATGAAGCCCGGGCTGTCCTTGGCCAGCCGCACAACGGGTGGCAGACTGATGCGGGGGCGGCGGCTGCCGCCCAGGGCCAGCGCGGCGTCCAGGGCGGCCAATGCGGATACCGCCGCCATGGCCAGAAAAGCGGCAGCCTCCAGCCCTGCGAACGGAGCCTGCCCCGCGGCGAACACTGCGGGCAGAAGCGTCAGCGGCAGCGCGCCCGCTACTCCGTAGAGCAGTTTGTTGCTTGGCACGATCATGTCAGCACCAAGAGAGGGTTCAGGTGTCAGGTGTCGGGAAGAGACCGGAGAATGGGGGTGTCTCGCTCATTCCCCTCGTTTCGCTCGTGGTTGGCTTCTTTCCTGACACCTGAAACCTCACGCCCGGCTCCGCCGGGCTACCGCGGCACGGCGACTTCCCGCAAAATCTGCTGGATAACTTCTTCCACGGTCAGCCCCTCGATCTCGAACTCGGGGCGAAGGATCAGCCGGTGGACAAAGACCGGCGCGGCCATGTCCTTGATGTCGTCCGGCGACACGAAATCGCGGTCCTGCAAGGCGGCGCAAGCGCGGCTGGCGGCGATCAACGCCTGAGTAGCCCGCGGACCGGCGCCGATAAGGACGCTGCTCGTCTTGCGCGTCTCCCGCACGACGTTCACAATATAGCCAATGAGTTCTTCCCTGATGGTGACGCTCTTCAGTTCCTGGCGAAGAGCGGCCAGCTCGTGGGGCCCGATAACCGGCTGGACCTGGTCGCCGGCTAGCACAGCCTCCGGCGAGTCGTCGCCAAGCATGCGGCGAGCCAGGGTCAACTCCTCGTCCGGTTCGGGGCATTTCATTGGGATTTTGAACATGAAACGGTCTTTCTGGGCTTCCGGCAACGGGTACGTGCCCTCGTACTCGATAGGATTCTGCGTGGCGAAGACCGTGAAATGAGGCGAGAGCGGGTAGGTCTCGCGGTCAATCGTCACGCGCCGCTCCTGCATGGCCTGAAGCAGAGCCGACTGAGTCTTGGCCGGCGCCCGGTTGATTTCGTCGGCCAGCAGGAACGTTGTGAAGACCGGGCCCTTGATCAGGATAAACGCGTTCTCCTTCATGTTGAAGACATTGGTGCCCAGGATGTCCGCCGGCATGAGGTCGGGGGTGAACTGGATGCGCTGGGTGTCGCAGTCCAGGACCTTTCCGAGCGCGCGGACAAGCAGGGTTTTTGCCACGCCGGGCACGCCCTCGACCAGCGCATGGTTTCCCGTGAAGATCGTGATCAGGGCCATATCAACCACGGATTTCTGCCCGATGACGACTTTGGCGATTTCCGCCCGTGCCTTGGCGAGTACGTCCTTCAATCTGTCGGCGCTCATGTCTGTTTCTCCTTCAGGATGGCGGTCATTTCGTTATACGCGGCGACCGTGCGCTTTTCGCGAACGGACAGGTTCTTTTCCCGGTCCACGATCGCCTGGAGCCGGACCAACTTTTCGGCGAGCCGGCGATCGCGGCGCGTTTGGGCTTTCTTGAATTCCTCGAGGCAAGTTCCCAGGAGGGCGCGCTCGGGGATATTGGCGCGGAGGAGATTGGCGAGGCCGGCCTCGGAGTGCTTGCCCAGGGCCGCCTCGCCCGCCGGCGAGAACTCGCTCGCCACCGGCGGCACGAGGCTCGTGCCGTTCTTCCAGACGAACAGGGCGGCCAGGACCATCAGGCCGATGCCCAGCCCCTGCAGCCCGTAGCGGCGGGCGAGGATGACTACTCCGCGCGACTCTGCGACGCCCAGGTGGTATTCGTCAAACAGCGCCTTCTTCTTCGGACCCACGAGCCACGACAGGAGCCCGGCGTGGCGCTCCTTTTTCATGGCTTCGTTCGACGCGAAATAAGAGAGCGCCGAGAAGACAATCGAGCCGGCGCCCACCCGCCGCTCGACCATCACCTTTCGCCCCTCCCGCTCGTACAGAGTTTCCCAGCCCGACTCCTGGTCCATTCCGCTTGCCGGGTCCATTCCGCCCGCGGAACAAATGTCTTCCAAGGTTCTGTTTGCCCGGTTGGTGAAATAAACCGATGTGCGGCAGGGGAGGCTTGCCGGCAGGTCCGCGGCATCCGCCCGGTTCGGATGGAGCGTAGCTACGGCGTCCGGGTCCGCCTTCGAGTCGGCGACCCAGAGCCCTAGCCAATTGGCGACGTTCACGGCTTTCTCCTTCTTGTCTTTATCCGGCTCGGGGCCGGTCCGGCCTGCTCTCCTGCCCGCGCGCCGGTTCTTCTCCGGCTTGGGCCGAGCCTCATCCGGCGGGCTCTTCGCAGTCTTGTTCTCACGGGCCTGTTTCTTCTCCTCGGGCGCCGCAGAAGAATCTTCGGCGTCGTCCGTCGCTTCCTCATACTCCTCTTCCTCCTCCTCGTGGGCAAGTTCTTCCAGGAAGGCGAGCGGAAAATTCCGCGGCCGCAGCGCGACCACCAGGCGTCCACCGTTGCGGACGCGCGCGGCCAGCTTGTCGGTCAGCGCGGAGGGAAGGCGTTCGTAATTGTTCAGTGTGTCGCCGAGCAGCAGCACGGTTGTGTCGGGGTCAAGCGGAACCTTCTCGAGGGACCGGTAGTTCCGCGCGACGGACATTCCATCGCAGGCCGCCAGGCTCTGGTACAGCGCCTTAGTCCCGAGCGGATCGGCGCGCAGCGAGGAATAGGGCGGATAGATATCGCCGGTTTCGAACCGGACGGCAAAGAGGCGCAGAATGCCGAGCGCGAACAGCAGTCCGGCGGCCACGGCGGCCGCCACGATCCATCGTCCGGTTGTCATGTTGTTTGCGCCGGCTGTTGTGGTTTCAGTTCGTCGGCGATGGCCGCGAGGTCCGCGCGGAACGCCGCGACCAGCGTCTCGGTGGCCGGATGTGTGCCGTACCAGATTCTCTCAATGGAGCGGACGTTCCGGCCGAAGGCTTCCAGTACCCGCGGCTTATCATGCGCTTTGCGACGCAGTTCGGCCACGTATTCCCGGTTCGACTTGTGCCGGGCGATGGTCAATCGTTCGTGGCGCGCCAGGAAGGCCAGGGTTCCAAGGAACATGGCCCGCAGACCCAAGCGCAATTCGCCTTTGAGAAAGAGCTCATGCGCCAGCTTCATCCACTGATCCGCCGGCAGGTCGGTGGCGACCGTGTCGTCCTTCGTGAGGTCCGGCGCGGGCGAGACGGGCTGCTCCACGGCCGTCCCAACGGTCCGCGTTCGATTCCGCCACATGCGGCACAACGCAATGCCCAAAACGCTGCCGGTAACGAGCAGCAGCGCCAAGAGCAGGAGCTGGATCGGCGTCTGCCAACCGATTTCGCCCGCCGGCGAGTCGGGCTCCATCGAGAAGAGGTCGCGGACCCAGCGGGCGATCTTTTTGAGGACGCGCCAGACGGCGCGGGCGGCCTTCCCGATCCATTCGCCGATGCTGTCCAAGCATCGTGCGAAGAATCCCGCGTGTTCGCGCTTTGGCGGGCGCTCCCGGGGCAGGCGCCACGCGTATTCCGGGCGGCTGATCGTCTCGCTGATGGCGCGGTCCAGTTGGGCGGGCGGGATGGGCTCGAGGCGGGCCGCGGCAGCATCGGGCGGGGCAGCCGCGAAAACTGGGGGAATGACCGCCAGAAAACACAGCGCGGCGAATCCGCAACACAGTGCCGAATGCCGAATGCCGAATGCCGAACGAAGAGCCATATTCCATCCGCCGGCCCGCACGTTCCACACTCCGTATGTGTTTAGCGCAATGGCCCCGTAAGGTAGGGCGAGGCCTCCGACCGAGCCTGGATGAGTCTCCGCGCAGGTGCGGGAGAGGCGTGTTTGACGATTGTCGGTCGGCTGAGTCATGGCCGGACAATTCCGGCGGGCGCCGGTTCCTCGAATGCCTGCAGTTCCACGAGCAGGTCCTCGCCGGTTTTCAGCGCATCGCCGTAGAAACAGCGGAGCAGGTGGGCGGCCTTGAGCAGCGGGTCCAGGCAGAGACACGTCAGGGCAAAGACGGCCATGGTAAACGTGGTGTTGAAAATGGCGCTCCAGCCGATCATGGCGAAACGGGTGTCCACGCCGAGCAGTGAGCGGAGCAGTTCAGGCAGGGCTACCAGGAGGATGGCAATGTTGCCGGCCACGACGCCGCCGACGATGCAGAAGGCCATCAGAATATAGCCGACCATCACGAGCGCCAGAACCACCGGCCAGAGTCCGAAAACCTCGGGGTCGGGCGCCGGGCCCAGCGCCACCGAAAGCTGGGCGCTTCCGAACGCGGCCAGCATGCCGATGGCCAGCGTCCAGGCGCCGCACAGCCAGATGACGACGCTGTTCTGGATGGGCCACAACAGCGCATGCCGCCACGCTTTGCGCGCGATGTCGCGCAGCGAGGCGGAGTCGTCCGATCCCAGCATCGTGAGATTCTGGTAGAAGGCATGCGCGGCGGGAAAGGGGATCATGAGCGCGAACGCGATGGGGACGGCCAGGAAGCCGTAGGGTTGAAGGGCGGTCTGGACGGCGGCTTGGCGGAGTCCGCGGCGAAGCGTCCAGCGGGGCGGCGGCGCGCCCGTGACGTGGGCTTTGAGCCCGTCGGCAAAGGCGACCTGCCAGGTTTTCATCCACACAAACAGAAAGGCCAGCCCGAAAGAAAGCCCGAGGCAGCGCTCGTCGGCAAACGCGCTGCGGCTCATGTCGGCCCAGAAGTAGAGAGCGCCGAGCGCGAACGGCAGAGTCCCGACATAGTAGCAGGCCGTGATTCGGAGCGGGGCCGCCCGAATGAGGTTCAGGGCCTCGCCGGCCAGTTCCACGCCGCCTTTCTCGAACAGCCTGTGCGACCGCCGCCTCATGGGCCGCCTTTCATCCAGAGGGTCCCTTCATGGACGGAGCTGGGAATTCGGAGCAGGACCTGTCCGATGTGGTAAATCAGGGCCCAGAGGACCATGAAGCCGAGCGCGGACCGCAGGAGCAGGGCCGCGCTCCGGAGGCGGCGCTTTTCTCCGCCGCCGGCCGGCTTGCGAAGACAGGTGGCGCAGATGACGCGGTCGCCGTGTTCCGTAACGCACTCCCGGCAGAAGCAGCGGCCGCATGCCGGACACCTGGCCGCAGCTTCGCGGGAAGCGTGGTTGAAACAGCGTTGTTGCGAGAGGTCGCTCATGGGAACAGTGTCGCATATTAGGCGGCTGGAAACAAAAAGTCAAAAGTGGAAGCGACGACGCCGGGATTTTGGTTGATTCCGGTGAAGTCATATGACGATAATCAGGCGCGGTTGAACCATGCTCGAAGTAGACGGGCCGGGAGCGCAGGATATGTCCGGGAAACCCAACGCCGACAGCCTGAAAGACGTCGAGGTCGTCCGAGAGCCGGCGGGCCCCGCTTCGGCCGACGAGAAGAAGATCGTCCCGGCCCGCGAGGTCCTTCCGTCCCAACTGCCGATCGTCCCGGTCAACAACCGCCCCGTCTTCCCAAAGATGACGGTCCCCATCGTTATTGACGACGACAACCTGAAGAAGCTGCTCGCCGATGCGGTCAAGGACCAGAACAAGTTCGTCGGCCTGCTCCTCAAGAAGGAGACCAAGGATTCCGAGAAACCTGAAGCAGCCTCGCCGGCCAATCTCTATTCCGTCGGCGTGGCGGCGGAAATCCTCCAGATGGCCCAGGCCGGACCCGGCGGGCCCATTCAGGTCCTCCTGGGCGTCATGGAGCGCATCAAGGTCGTCTGCTTTATCCGGGACGCGCCCTACCTCGTCGCCAAAGTGAAATGCCTATACGAAACGGAAATGGCCGCCAACGCGGAACTCAAGGCCTACTCCATCTCCGTCATCCAGAGCATCAAGGAACTCGTCAAACTCGATCCGCTGCATAAGGCGGAACTCGGCATCTTCCTCTCCCACTCGAATCTCTCCGACCCGGGCCGGCTGGCCGACTTCGCCGCCGCGCTGACCACGGCCGGCGCCAAGGACCTGCAGGACGTCCTCGAGACGCTCAGCATCCGCGCCCGCCTGGCCAAGGTCCTCGTGCTCCTCCACAAAGAAATAGACGTCTCCAAGATTCAGATGCAGATCAACAAACAGATCGAGGAGAAACTTTCCCGGCAGCAGCGGGAATTCTTTCTCCGCGAACAGCTCAAGGCGATCAAGAAGGAACTCGGCCTCGCCAAGGAAGACCGCGAGACCGAAGTCGAGCGCTTCCAGAAACGGATCGAGAAGCTGGCGCTTACCGACGAAGCCCGCGAGCGCATCGCCGAGGAACTCGACAAACTCAAGCTCCTGGAGCCGTCCTCGCCCGAGTTCAACGTCACCCGCAACTACCTGGACTGGCTGACCGTCCTGCCGTGGGGCGTGTTCACAAAGGATTCTTACGACATTGCCAAGGCCGCCCGCATCCTGGACCACGACCACTACGGGCTGGCGGACGTCAAGGAACGCATCCTCGAGTTCCTCTCGGTCGGCATCATGAAAGGAAACATCGCGGGGTCCATCCTCTGTTTCGTGGGGCCGCCGGGCGTCGGCAAGACGTCGGTCGGGCAGTCAATCGCCCGGAGCGTGGGCCGCAACTTCTTTCGCTTCTCGCTCGGCGGCATCCGGGACGAGGCGGAAATCAAGGGACACCGCCGCACTTACATCGGCGCCCTGCCCGGCAAGTTCATTCAGACCATGAAGGTCTGCAGGAGCGCCAACCCGGTTATTATGCTCGATGAGATTGATAAAATCAACGCCAGCTACCAGGGCGACCCGGCGTCGGCGCTGCTCGAGGTCCTCGATCCGGAACAGAACAAGGACTTCCTGGACCACTATTTCGACGTCCGATTCGATCTTTCCAACGTCTTGTTCATCTGCACGGCCAACACGCTGGACACGATCCCCCGCCCGCTCCTGGACCGCATGGAGGTCATCAAGCTGCCGGGCTACATCCAGCAGGAAAAAACACAAATCGCGCGGCGCCACCTGATCCCGAAGCAGCTCAAGGCGCACGGCCTGAGCCGGGAGCAGTTCAACATCACACCCCGGGCCCTCCGCGAGATGATCGATGGCTACGCCCGCGAGCCCGGCGTGCGCGGCCTCGAGAACCATCTCAAGAAGATAATGCGCCGGTCCGTCAAGCAGATCGTCCAGAAGAAAACCCGCGCCAGCCGCGTTGACGTCAAAGACCTGGAGGCGCTCCTCGGCCGGCGGATTTTCACGGAAGACGTCTATGCCGGGAAACGCGTCCCGGGCGTCGTCATGGGCTTGGCCTGGACCACGCTTGGGGGCGACACGCTCTATGTCGAGGCCACATCGGTCCGCGCGGACAAGCCCGGCTTCAAGCAGACCGGGCAGCTCGGCGGCGTCATGGTGGAATCCGCGGAGATCGCCTACACCTACGTCCGTTCCCTGCTCGAGGGCGACGCCAAGGCGCGCGAGTTCTTCGAGAAGCGCCTGATCCATCTGCACGTGCCCGCCGGGGCAACGCCCAAGGATGGCCCATCGGCCGGCATCACGATGGCGGTCGCGCTCTACTCGCTGGCGCTCGGCATCCCCGCGCGCGGAAACATGGCCATGACGGGCGAGCTGACGCTGACCGGCCAGGTCATGCCGATCGGGGGAGTGAAGGAAAAGACGATTGCGGCTAAACGCGCCGGAGTCGCCCGTCTGATCTTCCCGGACGCCAACTGCGGCGACTTCGAGGAGGTCCCGGCGCGCATCAAGAAGGGGCTGACCCTCCACTTCGTCAAGACCTTTCCGGAAGCGGCGGCGATCTGCTTTCCCGAGCCGGCTCGCGACCCGGCGTCGAAGGGGCCGCGGGGGGTGTTGCGCAGGCCCCTGAGAACGCGCGTGTAGATCATCGGTCAACCGAGATCGCAGAATGAAACGGGAAGCCAAGCGCTTGGCGCTTCATGTCGCGTTCCGCGTCAACCGGGTGAAGATTCCATTCCGCGAACTCATCCGCGCGATCGCCGGCGAGGACCGCGTAATGCCTCATTGACACGGTGGCGAGGCGGGCGCGCCTTCCGCGGCATCCCTTTCGTTTTTTCTCTTTTTTTTTGTGTTGACTCGTATGTATGTATGATGCTATACATACGCGCATGAAAAGCGCCACTCTGTCCACTGTCGGCGCTCCGTGCAATCTCCCGGGGCAGATACGAGCCCTGTTGCCCGCGGCAAAGGGCTCCTTGCGCGAAGTGCGCAAACCCTGTATCAGACCCAATTGCAGGGCCTGTAAGCAAGGCAGGAAACACCTCTGCTTCATCCTGCAATGGAATGACGGCAAACGCGGGAGATGCGCGTATGTGCCTCTCAGCCTGGTGGCCGATCTGCGCAAGGCCATTGCCAACGGCAGGCGCATAGAGCGCCTTCTCTCACAGGCCGGCGCACAGATGGTTACGGAAGTCGGAAAGCGCAGGCAGGAGCACTGCCACGAAATGGCGCGACAATAGCCGACCGGGGTGGAGCATCTGCCGCAGTTGTCTAGAAAAGCAACAGCGGATTGATCGGCTTGAGGAAGAAGTCCGGCTTCTGAAGGGGAAACTACGCTACCAAGCCCGCGCGGCGGCGGAAGGACCATTCGGCTCTTCTACGCCATCCTCGAAGATACCCGTGAAGGGCAATAGTCTTGAGGAGAACCAGGCCAAGAAGGGGGGTGCGAAGCCGGGTCACAAGGGGCACGGTCGAAAGAGCTTGAGCGCGGAAGACGCCGGCCGCGTTGTGAGAGTGGAACTGCCGCGAACCTGTCCGGACCGCGGGACGGTGCTCAGGCACAGGGGAACCGCAAAGCGGACCGTTCTGGACGGCGAGC
>JASEHE010000033.1 GCA_030018915.1 Verrucomicrobiota bacterium | reverse complement strand
CCATTCGTGGAGATTATGCCCTATCAGCTTTTACAGGAAAATCCGGACTTGACCCCTGATTTGCGCGACGGTAGGCTTCCCGTCCCGTAAAAAGGACTTTACCCGGGGCCCCATTGGCGGTATAAGCTCCCACAGCTTGGTCGGAGGGGATCGGAAGAATATCGTGCCAGGACGCACACTCAAGAAAATCGGCGTCAAGTTGTTACGGATGGCTGGGTTTCGGAGCAAGCCGGCGCCTCACCAGGAGGCGTTCGAATCGTCGCGCGGCGCTCACGACGGGCAGCCGCCGCGCCATTCCTCTCACAAGGCCGGCGGGCATGGACACCGCTTCGAACGGCAGTATCCGCCGCGCCCGCGCGGCACGGCCGACTCACGGCTGCCTCCTCATCCCCGGCCCGCGCCGCTCGATGGGCAGGCGAAACCCGAGAAGGCGCCGTCGCCACGGGGCGAGCCGTGGATGCCGGCCCAGTTCCATGTGCCTCCCGCGGGAGGCAGGACCCGGTTCCACGACCTCGACCTGCCGGTCGAAATCATGCGCGCGATTGCCGATCTGGGCTTCCAATACTGCCTGCCGATTCAGACAAAGATTATCCCGAAGATCATCGAAGGCGCGGACGTGGCGGGCCGTTCGCAGACAGGCACGGGCAAGACGGCGGCATTCCTGATCGGATCGTTCACGCGGTTCATCCGTCGCCCGACGCAGGGTCATCGCCGGGCGGGCGCGCCGCGGATGCTGGTCCTGGCGCCGACCCGGGAACTCGTCCTGCAGATCGAAAAGGAAGCGCGGGCATTGTCGAAATACGCATCCTTCGATGTCCTGGCCGTGTTTGGCGGAATGGACTACAAGAAACAGCGGGAGCGTCTGATCCAAGGGCCGGTGGACTTGGTAGTTGCCACGCCCGGCCGTCTGCTGGACTATCTCCGGCAGGGCTGCATGGATCTCCGGCGCGTGGAGGTCCTGGTGATTGACGAGGCGGACCGCATGCTCGATATGGGCTTTATCCCTGATGTCCGCTCAATCGTTTACAGCACCCCGCCAAAAGCCCGGCGGCAAACGCTTTTCTTCAGCGCCACGCTGACTGCGGACGTGATTCGGCTGTCGGCCAGTTGGACGAAGGACCCCGTCACAATCTCGGTGGAACCGCGGCAGGTCGCCGCCAAGACGATAGACCAGGTGGTCTACATTGCGGCCGTCCGCGACAAGTTCACGCTGCTATACAACATCCTCGCGCAGAATCCCGGCGAACAGATTCTGGTGTTCGGCAACCGGCGGGACGTGACCGACCGACTCGCCAGGCGATTGCGCGACCATGGGATCAACTGCGCTTTACTGTCCGGCGACGTCCCTCAGAACGCGCGGCTGCGGCGGCTGGACGATTTCAAGACAGGCCGGATCCGCGTGTTGGTGGCCACGGACGTGGCGGGGCGTGGGATTCACGTGGAGGGGATCAGCCATGTGATCAACTACAACTTACCGGACGACCCGGAGGACTACGTCCATCGCATCGGGCGGACCGGCCGGGTGGGGGCAAAGGGCACGTCCGTCAGCTTCGCGTGCGAGGGGGATTCCTTCCTGATCGCTTCGATCGAAAAATACCTCGGCCACGATCTGAAGGCCATCCATCCTGACGAGAGTCTTCTCCAGCCGGCGCCGCCGTCCGCATATCGCCATGCGGATCACCCGCGTGACGCGGCGCGGTCGTCGCGCCGATATCAGGACAACGGCGGCGCCCGGCATTACGATTCCCGCCGGCGCGGCGGGCGCCGCCATTCCCTGTAGAGAAGACCGTTCCATGCCGGCCGGACATCGAACCACGGCCGCGTCTGGACATGAGCGAGATCGTCAGTTGGGCGTGCGAAATGACCTGAAAGCAGCGCGCTCGTGTTGAGGCCCCGGTCGCCGTCTCATTCCATCACGCAGCCCACTCGAACGTTGTGACAGCGCCCTTGTCCCAATCGTCCCAGAGATAGTCGTCGGCAACGCCGTCCGCGATGAGACGGAAGGCGTAGCGAACCTGCTCTTCGTAGAATTCGCAGAAAGCGCCTGTGCGAAGCATGCCGCCGTTCATCTCGCGCGCCTCGGCGGGACAGGGCGCCCCACAGAAGTGCCGGATCGCGCACCTGTCGCAGGGATCGATGTCTTCGACTTTGCGGCCCGTTACTTTGGTGAAAGCAGGCGTTTTGAGAACGTCGGCGATATCGTCTTGGAACACATTGCCTCCTCGGAATTCCGGCAGTCCGATGAACTCGCTGCACGGATAGAGTCCGCCATCCGGCGCGAGCGCGAAGAAACAACGTCCGCCCCCGCACGGCGAAATATCGCACATGAGCCGCCGAGCCGTCGGGGCGAGAATGGAAACGAGCACGTTGGCGAAGTTGGCCACAACCAATTTGCGGCCGGTGCGCCTGAACAAGGCACGCGTCCGATCCAGGGCGGCGAGATAGGCATTGGCCGCCGCGTCGTCGTCCGGCTTGATCGCGCGCGCGCCCGGCAGCGTGCAGCGCACGATGTTGAGCATGCAGGCCGGCACATGGCGCGCATGGAAGAAGTCAACCAAGTCCGTCAGATGACGGATATTCTCGTTCGTGATCGTGCAGATGACGTTGAAACCGGCATAACCCTTGAGCCTCCGCATGGCGGCTTCGACCGCATCGAAGACGCCCGCGCCGTTCCACGAACGGCGAGTTCTGCCGGCAACCGCCGGCAGGGGCGCGTCGAGCGAAATGCCGATCCCGACGCCGCGCTCGGTCAGAAACGCGATGGCTGAGTCGTCGAGCAGGGTTGCGTTGGTCTGAACGCCGAAGCGGAAGGCATTGCCGTAGCGCTCGATGGCGGCAAACAGCGCTTCCCGATTGAGCATCGGTTCCGCGCCGTGGAAGACAACCTGGGGCAACCGGCCTTTCGGGATCGTTGTCTTGAAGTGCCGCTTCAGACGCTCGAGCGCCTCGAACATGCGTTCCCGCGACATATGCCGGCCATGCTTGCGCATCTTCTCCGGAATGTAGCAGTAGCGGCAGTTGAGATTGCAGCGTTCGGTTGAGTTGAAATAGACCGCCGACGGCTTGAGTCCGAAACGAAGCGCTTGCATCTCTTTGGCGAAGGCTCGGCGCTTCTTCGCCACTGCCGCTCGAAAGGAGTGGTTTGCGAGAGTGTCGGCGAGCGCGTTCTTGCGAACGAGCGACCAGAATGCGATATCGGGCTCGATCAGGGCCACATAGGAGTCGTGGCCGATATCAATGGGCTGCAAGCTGGGGCCATTACCGGTGTTAAGGAAGCGGCCACGCGATGGAGCCGCTTTTGGAACGGGACGCGCGGGCATTGTTTGGCATGGCGCAAGGTTCAAAGGTTCACGGTTATCGGATTTCGACCTGCCGACAGGCTGGTCGGACCGAAAACTTCAACCTTTACCGACCGTGAACCGTGTCCATTATTTCGCTTTGCTGTCCATCAAGATGTAGTGCGAGAGCCCGGCGCCGTTGGCCTTGCACGCCTTGCGACGGGCGACAATCGCTTGACTCTTCTTTGCCTTGCTGCGCTTCATGCATAACCTCCTTGTGTTGAGATGCGGCGCGCTCAAAGATATAGACGAGCGTATACGACCTTGCGCGCGATGTCAACGACAACGCGTGTTATTTTCATGAGCAAGTCCGCATTATTGCGAAACCGGCCGCCGTAAACAGGAGAACGGTAGTGAACATGAGCCGGTTGGCCAGTGCGATGTGGCGCGCGTCAAGGACGCTGATGGGATCGCCGATATGTGGGCGCTCTTCCGGTTCTCCGCCGTAGTAGTTTGTGCCTCCCATGCGGACGCGCAGGGCGCCGGCCATGGCCGCTTCGGGAAATCCGGAATTGAAGCTGGGATGCTTGCGCGCGTCTCGCAGTAGAATGCGCCAGGCGTTGCCGCCGCTCAATCGCAGGCACCACGCCGCCAGCGCCATGCATGGTCCCGTGAGACGGGCTGGAATCCAGTTGGCCGCGTCGTCGGATCGCGCTGCGGCCCAGCCGAACGCCAGATATCGTTCGTTCTTGTGACCCCACATTGAGTCAAGCGTGTTGACGGCTCTGTACGCCACGGCGCCCACCGGCCCAAAAAGGAACGCAAAGAACAGTGGCGCGGTGACGCCGTCAAGCGCGCTCTCCGCGACAGTCTCGACGGTTGCCCGCGCGATTTCCGATTCGTCAAGAGCATCCGTGTCGCGGCCGACGATCATGGCGAGTTTTCGCCTGGCTTCCGGAATGTCGCCGGCCACGAGCGCGGCG
Organism: Verrucomicrobiota bacterium; assembly: GCA_030018915.1. Taxonomy (GTDB): domain Bacteria; phylum Verrucomicrobiota; class Kiritimatiellia; order UBA8416; family SLMC01; genus JASEHE01. The sequence continues at coordinate 13,361 of JASEHE010000033.1, read as the reverse complement.
CGCACGGCCGAGCCGTGCCGCGCCAGATCGCGGGCTGCCAGCGTCGTATAGATGATCCATACTCCGGCGATATCGCCAAGCGCCGGGTGCAGCCGGGCAGCGCCCGTCCAAAGGCCCCATGCCGCGGCGCTCGCCAATCCGGCGACAAACAGCCAGGCAGCCGCTCCGGCGATTCGCGCTCGCGGAATGAATCGCCTTGCGCGCGGCTCGGCCCATGCCGCCAATCGTCCGATGGCCCTGGCGGGATGCGGCAGCCAACGCGGATCGCCCAGGACAAAATCCAGCAGGACCGCCGCGGCGATCTGATATTCCAGCCGCACACTAATCCTCCAGCGCCGCATGCAGCGCCTTGATCAGCCGGCCATTCTCGGCAGGCAGGCGAACGGCTACGCGGAAATAGCGGGCATCGAGACCGGCAAAGTTGGAACAGACCCTGATTGCTATCCTCTGTCGCAGAAGTTTGTTTCCGAGGGCAAATCCGTTGAGGGAGTGTTTGACGATGCGAAGCAATATGAAACTGGCGTCGCTCTCGTACACCCGCAGCGCGGCAAACTTCCGCAATTCGGCGACAAACTCCCGGCGAGCGCGGGCCACAACCGCGCGCGTCCTGCGCGCATAGGCCCGGTTCGCCAGAGAGACGATTCCGGCCCGATGTGCCAGGCAGTTGACGTTCCACGGCGGCAGTTGTCCGCGCAGGGCCGAAGCGAGCCGCGGAGCGGCGACGACAAAACCGAGGCGAAGCCCCGGAATGGCATAGAACTTCGTCATTGATCGCAGCATGACGGCATTAATCGGCAGACGGTCCGCAATGGATTCGGCGCCCGGCACGAATTCAAGGAACGATTCATCCACGATGAACCGGCCTTTCGGATGCAGTTTCACGAAGGAGTAGAGCGCATCGCCGTCAATCGCGCGACCGGTGGGGTTATTGGGATTTCCGAGAATCACGAGATCGTTGTCTCGAAGCGATGTCGCCAGGCGTTTCCAGGGAATCTCGAACCCGGCGGCTTCGTCCATTTCCGCCAAAGCAACGCGCATGCCGGCGCGCTCGGCGGCGGCGGCGTAGTCCGAGTAGCTCGGCGCTGGAATCAGGGCCCGGCTACAGCCCAGTGAGCGACAGAGCGCGTGGAGCAACTCGCTCGCTCCGTTGCCGACCGCAATCCTGTTCAGTGGCCAGCGGAAACGCCTATGAATGGCGTCCACCAAACGAACGTTGTCTGGGTCCGGATAGCGCAGAATATCGTCGAAAGCATTTCCGAGAACAGCCGACAATGCCGGAACCGGCCCCAGGGGATTGATATTGGCGCTGAAGTCCAGAATCCGCGACGGCGGCAACCCGCCGGCTTCGGAAAGCGCGCGCAGATTCCCTCCGTGCGGCTCACGCTTGAGCGCTTCGGCCATCCGTCTCCTGCTTTCGCCTTGCACAAATGGCCTCACCTATTTCTGCGCGACGGAGCGCTTGGCGCACGCGCCGCATCAAGGCCGGCACGGTGCGCGCGTAATTGGCCGTTTCCAGCGGCGGCCTTCGTACGAGAACGACCGCGCATCCGGCTTGCCGGGCCGCTACACATTTCGCCGGCGTTCCGCCGGCCTCTCCGCTGTCTTTGGTCACCAACACGTTGACGCCGTGTTTCCTGATCAACGCCGCGTTGTCTTCGACGCCGCGCACGGCGCGGGACGGAATAATCTGATCATCGCGCAGGCCGGCGGCGCGGCAGGCCGCTATGGATTCGTCCCGCGGAAGAGCCCGCGCCACCAATTCCCGGCCCTTGGCGCGCGCGGCCTCCACGTAGGGGGCGAGGTGGTTCACGCCGATCGTCAAAAGTATCTTTTGCCCCGCCGCCATTGCCAGTTGCGCCGCTTCCCGGTGATCGGCCGCGCGCAGAATGCCGGATTCCAAAGCCGGTGGAATCGAAGCGGGACGCATGAACTCGACGCGCGCCACGCGAAGGCGAGCGGCAGCCTTGCGCGTGGCATCGCGGACGCCGACCGCATGGGGATGCGCCGCGTTCACGACGACGTCTATTCGCTCTTCCCGCATCAACGTCTCAAACTCCTCCGCCGACATGCGACCGCAACGCCGACGAATCGCGGGATGATTGCCGGTCGGCAGAGGCATATCCGTGGCCGTACACACAAGAACAGAATACCCGTTCTTCGCCAGCGAGCGAGCAATGGCCTCCGTTTCCGATGTGCCGCCGACCAGCAGGACGGCTTTCATGTGGCGACCTCGTAGCCGCGGCGGGTGACCATTCGCCGGTCAATCTTCAGTGTGTCCTTGTTTCCAATCACAACGATTGTTCTCATGTCCACGCCGGATTCGTCAACATGCCCCAAATCCGTCAACACAACGCGTTGATTCTCATCGGAAGCATCGGCAACGATGCCGACCGGCGTTTGATCCGGCAGATGCCGGCGGAAAATGGCAAGCGCTTTGCCGAGCATGGCGCCTCGCGCGCGGCCCCGCGGGTTATACAACACCGTAACGAAACCTGCATGGGCCAGCGCTTCCAGTCGCGCAAGGATCTGTTGCCTGGGCACAAGCAGATCGCTCAGGCTGACGACGGCGAAATCCGTCATCAGTGGCGCGCCCAGCGCCGCAGCCGCGGCGGAGGCGGCAGTAACGCCCGAAACGATATCTATCGGAATTTCGATATTCATCTCCCTCGCAAGCTCGACCGCCAAGCCGGCCATGCCGTAGATGCCGGGATCGCCCGAAGACACCAGGGCGACGGTCCGGCCGGCCGCTGCCAAGCGCAGAGCCTCGCGAACCCGCTCGACCTCCCGGCGCATTCCGCCACGAATCACTTTTTTGCCGACCGTCAGGTCGGCGATGGCGTCAACATACCGGCCATATCCAACCACGGTGTCGCACTCCGCAACGGCAATCTCCGCGCGGCGCGTTCTGTCCATTGGATTGCCTGGGCCTATGCCGACCACGGACAATTTTCCCTGGCCACGGCGATGGTCACTCCGTTGATGATCTGTCGTCCGAGCGCTAATCGTGTGTTCCTTCCTGATGTCAGCGCAGCCGGCTCAGCCACAGCCGATAGATTTATCTTGGACTTCACAAAATCCGATGGAGTGACCTCGTTGTCTGCCCGCAGCATAAGCCAATCGGGCATGATGCGCAGGGGAATGCCGAGTTGACGAGCCGCTTTGCGCAACCCCGGCTCGTGTCGTTTGATTTCAGCCGTCGCCAGCCATCGGACGCTTTTGGCGCCGATGCCGGCCCTTTTTAGCCCGGTTCTTACGGCATGCGCGATACGAGCCGCTGACGCGCCGCGCCTGCAGCCAACGCCGACGGTAACGGTTTTGACCGCCTCGGTCGTGGTTGAAATCACGGGTTCAGCGCCCAGCGCATTGGCCACGTTCAGCGTCAACTCGTTGGCGCCGCCTTGATGGCCGCTAAGCAGGCTCACCGCAAAGCGGCCGCCCGCATCCACAACCACCACAGCCGGATCGGACGACTTGCGCCGAATGCATCCTGCTACGGCGCGCGCGGCGATTCCAACCGGCCCAATATAGACGATGCCATGCGCGGATGAGAAAATGCGCCGGGTGAGGTCCGTCACATGCTTGAAGCGCTCTACTCCAGACGCCTTCGGCAAGCGCTCGTGGAAAAAGAGCCGGCAATCCGGCAGTAGAGCTTGAAGCCGTCGCGCCAGCGCTGCGCCTTGAGGGCTGAATGTGACGATGGCTGACTTCATGACGTGGCGAAAAAATATCCCGGATTTTTCTTGCGGACGCAAGCCCGATCCGCGACACATTCCCAAATCTGAGTGGCCGATTGACTCAAGCGCCTCCAATGGCTTGTGGTCTTGCGAGGACTCACCACGGCCCGAAGAGCCCATCCTGCCTCGATCTTGGCGCCCGTTCTTTCCGGCGCCCATGCGCAAAGTTCGTGGAATAGAGCCGCGATTCGGCGATGGCTCCAGTCAGTGCGTGCCCCACGATGATCATGCCGGCGCGCGTCAGACCGGCCTCCTTGACGAGAACGGCTATATTCGCCAGGGTTCCGCGCGCCACTTTCTCATCCGGCCACGAGGCGTGGTAGACAACGGCGGCCGGGCAGTCGGCGCCATAATGCGGCCGAAGAATCGCGACCACTTCCTCAATCCTGTCCGTGGAAAGAAACACGCACAGTGTGGCGCGAAGAGAAGCCGCCTTCTCCAGGGTATGCGCGTCCGGCACGGGAGTCCGGCCCGGCGCGCGCGTCAACAGCACGGCCTGCGATACTTCAGGCGCGGTCAGTTCGCGCTTGATGGCTGCGGCAGCGGCTTGGAATGAACTGATCCCCGGCACAACTTCGTAGTCAATGCCGAGTGTGTTCAGCCGCGCCATCTGCTCGCCGATCGCGCCGAAGAGAACAGGTTCGCCCGTGTGCAAACGCACAACGTCCACGCCGCGCCTATGGCGCTCTTCGATTATCGCCATGATTTCGTCGAGCGTCATGCCGGACGAGTCGTGCCGTTCGGCGTCCGGCGGCAGAAGGTCAAGGAGCGCCGGATTGACGAGCGATCCTGTCCATATGCAACAACCACACTCGCGCAACAGCCGCTCCGCTTTGCGCGTCAGCAATTCGGGGTCTCCCGGTCCCGCGCCGACAAAGTGGACCGACGTGGCGGAAGGCGTTAGCCCGGAGGTGTTAGGAGGGAGGTGGGAGGTTGGAGAGGACCGCGCGTGGAGTTCGCCGGTTGCGCCGACACCTGACACCTGCTTGCCCCGCGAAGCCCCTTGGGCGAAATAGGAACACCAGACACCCGTCCGCCGCCGGCACACCAACACAGTTAGACCGGCGCGGACTTCGCATTTCTCCAACTGGTCCGCAGTGACCTCGATTACATCTTCGCCCGGCAAAGTCAGGTTGCGGCAGAGATGCAGACAGTGCGTGGGTCCCAGCCGTCTGGCCAGCGACACCACCCACGGCCAGGTCCCGGCGTTGCCACCCACTACGGCAATGGCATGTTCATGGGCGAGCGTCTCCTGGGAAACGTCCGGCAGTCCGGCGTGCGCATTAACGATTCGCGCATTGGTCCACTCCAAAGCCAGTTGCGCAAATGCCGCCTGAACCGCGCTGATTCCGGGAATGATCCGGCACCTATCGGCTCCAAGCCGGCGGACGATGGGTTGAGCCAGACTGCAGAGACCGGGATCGCCGGTCACAAGGACCACGACTCGCTGGCGGGCCTCGACGTATTGCGCGAGCATGTCCAACGAATGCTCGACATCGGCGGCGATCGGCGCGCGAGTTCCGCGAAAATCGGGGAACAACGCAAGGAGTCTCTGGGCGCCCGCCAACACATCGGCGTCGGCAACGGCGTAACGCGCCAGTGGTGTAACATGGTCGGGACTGCCGGGGCCGCAACCGGCAATCACAATCCTGTTGTCGCCGTCTTCGGTCATGGCAAAACATGCTCCTTCCATGGCGCGAAGTCGCCGGCCCTACCGATGGCTTCGCCCTTCAGGTTTATCAATAGAACCGCAACGGAGATATCGGCGTGGCGACAGCGGATGGACTGCCGGATGGCCTCAGCCAGACGATCCCCGATCGCTCGCGGACGACAAGCGGGGATTGCGTCAAACAAGGCCTCGACCGTTTCGGCGTCTGGAGCAATGGAAACAAGGTCATTCGGCGGAAGGGAACGGACTGCGGCCACGGCCGATCGTGATCTTGACGAATGAGTATCCCAGTCGCTGACCGCAAGTTTGGCCAATTTGCCCGGATGTCCGAGCGCCAGGAGCGCCGAAAACGGATGCGTCTTCATGGCGTCCAGGGAAAAGCCCCACTCATTGCCGATTTCCACGACTTGTTCTTCGGCCAGGCGGAAGATTCGATGCGCGGCGCGACGCCCCATGTTTCCGGGGACGAGCACGACGGCCCTCAGCCCTGACGCAAAGGCCACGCTCAGGGAACAGCGAATCGTCTCCTGAACGCTCTTGAGGGAGAATGGCCGCACAATGCCGGTTGTGCCGAGAATGGAGAGTCCGCCCCGGATGCCGAGTCTGGAGTTGAAGGTGCGGGCAGCGAGGGTCTCGCCGCCGGGTATGCTCACGGTCACTTCGACCGGCCGACGGGTAGTTTTCCGGATAGCCGTGGCGATCGTTCGCCGAGGCACGGGGTTTATGGCCGGCTCTCCCGGACTCAATGCGAGACCGGGTTTTGTCACGCGGCCAATGCCCGGTCCGGCAACAAAGGTCAGATCCCCCTCCGGCATGACTCGTAACGTCACCTCGACGGTGACGCCGTCGGTGATGTCCGGATCGTCGCCCGCGTCTTTGATGACGGAGGCCCGCGCGCACAGGCGCGTGCCTTCGCATGACCGGATCGGCATGCATGCCGTTCCTCCATCGGGCAGTTCAATCTCCACATGGGGCGGCGGAGGCAGGCCGGCCAGAACCCGCGCGGCGGCAGTCGCGGCTGCCGTGGCGCAAGACCCGGTTGTCATTCCGTTGCGGTGTTCCACGGTTTTCTCCCGATATGAACGATAACGGTTGCCAAGTAGTCGTGACGGGGCGCAATAGCGTCCGACAGAGTCTCGTGAATAGTTTGACGTCCGCCTTGCCCGGCATAACAAACCATCCTTGCAACGCCCGCAAGACCGTGTTTTTCGAGCAATGCCGCCAACGGTTTCAGAACTTTGGCGCACTTGTACAAGACGAGAGTTTCACACTGACCCAGCGCCAGTTCAACGGCGGCCAAGTCCGTCGCGGGCATCAACATCAACCGATCATTCTGAATAGTCAGGGGTTCCGCGAACAGTGATGCCGCAGCCTGGAAAGCGCCGATGCCCGGGACAACGTGCACGTGGCCGGCGTCAAGGCGTTCCAGCACCAGCGGCAGGAGATAGCAGGTCGTGCTGTAAATCATCGGATCGCCCAGTGTGATTTGAACCACCGACTTCTCATGCAGACAACGGTCAATCGCCAACTCGGCCATGGGCGCCCAGTTGGCCGTTGCGGCCGTTTCGCTTTGTTTCATGGCGTACTGGTGGTCCAGCACTTCCTGGCGCGGGGCGATCAAGTGGCGCACCGTGTCCAACGCAAGGCTCGTTTTTGCGACGGCAGAGCGCGGCGCGATAATGACGTCCGCAGTCTCCACCAGCCTGGCCGCGCGGCACGTCAGCAAGTCCGGGGGCCCCGGTCCCACGCCGACGGCATAGAAATGCCCCTGGAGCGCGCGGCTGTAGATGCTCTCATTCGCCATGGGGCATTATCCTTGATTGGGCTTCCCGGATATGCCTGAGCAGGATCGCCCGTATTTCCGGCAGGTCGCCGAGCGCCGGAGCAATGGTCGCTCCCTTGGCTGCCAGCATTCGTTTCCACGATGCTTCGCCGTTTCCCATGAGATCGTCACGAACATGAACGCCGCTGACGATCATAAGCGGGATGAAATGCACGGCTCCTGTTTCGGCAACTTGGCTCGTGATCCTTGCGAACGGCTCTATTCCCGGCGGCCCATTCAGCGTGGCCACCGCGACATCGGCGCAACTTTCCTCAATCATGGCAGCCAGCTTGAGCAAGGGTTCGTTCAGGCGCGGCTGTTTCTCGTTGCCGTGGGCGACAACTATGTTCGGCCTATCATGGCGGCGGATGGCCATGAGGATGTTGCGCACATCCGACAGGTCTCTTTGCTCGTTCAACAATGGGGCCCCGACGGAGATGTTCATGCCTTGTGGCTTCAGGGCAAGCAATTTCTGAAATTCTTCGCCCGGCATAACGTGCAGAGATTGCAGAATCGCGTCGCGGTATCCGTCCATTCTCAGGGAATCGAGAGCCGTCTGGGGGTCGGGCATGGGTTTGCCCAGCGCCTCAAGACGCTTTCGCGCGGTTCGCGAAGTAAATGCCCACACCACCGCGCTGTCGGGGAAGTTGCGCCTCACATCTTCTTCGATGGCCGAAAAAGTCCGCTGCGTATCGGGAACCGTGCTGCCGAATGCCGCCAGAACGATTGCCAGCCTGTTGCCGTCTCTCTTCTCGACGGCATCGGCGCCGGACGAGGCGCGGCAGGCGACATGCCGGCCCAATTGCCGGTAATACGACAACAACTCGGACTGTGTTCGCGGCATTATCGCCGACTCCTTGACGCCTGCCCATTTCTGGAAACCGAAACCGATTTCCAGCGCCTAAGGCATCCGAAGACGGCGCTTCGCAAGATGTTCCCCGTCACCCGGGACTTCAGCGGGAGAACCTTGCCGAACTACGCTGCCTTCTGGTTCCCATTTGCTTTCGTTGGCGCCAAATGCCCGCGTCAATCCCGCCGTTCCGACAAAAAAGACCTTCACGCTCCATCGGTGGAGTATGAAGGCCTTTCGAATACGCCGTGATCCGAGGGCGCCCACTCTCCCCAACCATGCGAGGGAGCGTACGAGCACTGAAGGAGCACGTCTTCTGGCTTACGGCTTCCAACCTACTCCCGGGTCTTCCCGCCCACTGCAACCCGCGCTCCGCGGATCACGCGTGAACAGTGACATTTCCGGTTTCGTAGCCGATTACAGCGGCGCGACCGCGTCCGATTCTCACGGATTTCCGTTTGTTCCTTCAGCACCAACCCGTGTTTTGAAAGATCGGAGTGGCTCTAACAAGACCACAATCGCCTCGCGTTGTCAAGCGCGCGATCCGCGCGTGCGGAAGCAAACGCTTCAGCGCCTTTCAATGCGGATGCTGGCGCCGCAGGATATGAGGCCGTTCAAGACCGTGGGCAAGCATGAGGGCTTCGTCGGCCAGAATATCTCTCGCCGGCCCGTCTACAACGACTTTGCCGCCGTCGAGCACAACCACTCGTGAGCACACTTCGACCGCCAACTCCTGGTCCTGTGTGGCGATGATTTGCGTCTGCTCGAATGACTTCAGGAGTTCGATCAGCCGGCGGCGCGCGCGAGGGTCGAGATTGGAAGACGGTTCGTCCAGAAGAAGGATCGCCGGTCGCATAGACAGGAGGCCCGCCAGCGCGGCCAACTTCATCTCGCCCGCCGAAAGATGATGGGTAATGCGGTTTTCGTATCCGACCATGCCGACGCGCGCCAGAGCCTCGGTCGCCAGCGCCCTGGCTTCCGTCGGTGACTTCCCCAGATTGAGGGGGCCGAACGCCACATCCTCAATCACGGTCGGACAAAAAAGCTGATCATCGGAGTTCTGAAACAGCAAAGCGACACGGCGGCGCACCTCCAGGAAATCCTGCTCGCGCCCGCAGATTTGCCCGAATGCCTCGACTTGGCCGCGTTGTGGGCGCAAGAGGCCGACCAGCAGATGAAGCGCGGTGGTTTTCCCGGCGCCGTTGCGCCCCATCAGGGCTACCCGTTCTCCTTCACGGACCACAAGGCCGACGTCGCCCAAAACCGGCCGGTCGGGCTCATACCAGAACGTAACGCTTCGCAAGGCCAAACAAATATCGCTCACAACAACTCCATCCATGTCCAAGCACATACATGACACAGCGCCACGATTATGAATACAACATCCGAACAACGCAGAGTGAAACGACTCAGGACGTGGAATCGGCCATCGAATCCTCGGCACTTCATGGCGGCGAGCACCCGCTCGGAACGTTCGATGCTTCGGACAAGAAGCAGTCCGACCAGATACCCGAATGTCTGAAGCGTATGACGGGAGAAACACAGCCTAAAGGCGCGGGCCTTCATGGCGTTGCAAAGCCGACGATATTCGTCATGAATCACATCGGTATACCGGACCACAAACAGGAACAGGTGGACCAGTCTGTCCGGGACAGCCAGATGTTTCAACGCGCAGCCCAGATGCGGCGGATCAATGGTCGCCACCAAGGCCGTGAACAGCAGCACAATGGCATTGCCCTTGAGCGTGATAGCGAACGCCAGGTGGAGTCCTTCTGCCGAAAGCGGGATACCCGCTAACGCAAAGGCCGGCTGACCGGGAACGGACCATGGCAGAACGAACCATAGAAAGACCATGAAGGCATTGAGATGGACCAGCCGACGGGCCAACGGACGGACGCCAAGCCGAGCGACTACCGCGAGTAAGGACGCGAGCGTCAAGGCCCACGTCAGTGTCACAAGGCGTTCTCCCAGCGCGATGGCAACAGCGAGCGTCAGAGCCGTCAGCAGACGCGCGCGCGGATCCAGGCGATGCGCGGGCGAATGCCCCGCGTAAAAAGCGATGCAGCTCATGCCGCGGTCTCCAACCGTGATGGGCCGAGCAGGTCCGGACGGATTTTGAGGATGAATGTCGCCGCAGCGCCGGTGACGAGTCCGTCCGCGATCATGATGGGGATATGCGCAGCCACAATGCCGGCCGCGACGTTCAAGAAAGGCCGGCCGCCCCATGCCAAGGCGGCTGTCAGGAGAATTCCGCTGAGGCAGACCGTTGCGGCTCCAAGTACTGTCCCCAGGACAAAGACGAACTTCGGCTTCTTCCCAAAACTATATATGGACCGAAAAAGATAGTGCGCGACGACACCCGGCAGAGCCATGGTCATCGTGTTCACCCCTAATACCGTCAGGCCGCCGAATTGGAACAGCACCGCCTGCAAGAAGAGGGCAACGGCCAAAGCAGGGAAGACCGTCCAGCCCAACAGAATTCCGGCGAGACCGTTCAAGATGAGGTGCGCGTTCGATGGTCCGAAGGGAACATGAATGAGCGACGCCACGAAGAAGGTGGCGGACAGCATGGCGGTCTTTGGAGTGGTTTCAACGCTCATTCGCCGCAGTCCGATGCCAATTCCAGCCGTGGCAAGAACAGCGCCCGATGCCAAGACCGGACCGCTCAATATGCCTTCCGATATGTGCATAAGCCTTATCCCTTCGTCTTGCCGGCGAATTTGAGCCTCAAGAAGGCAGCCCAACCGAAAAACGCCGAAAATGGCCGCAAGTCCTGTTATCACGGCGTACGGCTGGGGCATGACCTTCGTTTCCCGGATTGGAACCGCCGCTTTTCCTTCAAGCTGTATTGTCTTTGTCACGGCATGTCCCATGCCGTCGTCAACTGCCACCTTCCATACTCCATTGGTGTCGGGTCGGAACATGAAACAGCCGTTGCGATCAGTAACTCCGGTCAAGCCCGGCTTGTCATCGGCGCCGGGCGCAAACACCTTCGCCTCGCTGAACGACACCGGCGAACCGTCGTCATAAGTCACAACGACTCCAACTCCGCCTTCAACCTGGCTCGCCATAATTCCGTGACCGTAGCACGCGGCGATCAGACACAGCCAACAAACGCCGATATACAAAGCGCGAAAGGTCATCTTGTGCCGCCCTGAGTTGATTCGGCGACAGTAAATGTCAGCGCGAACGTTTTCCCCTTGCTGGAGACCGTCAGCAGATATGCGCCAGCCGACGGAATCTTCAGTTGTGCCGGACGGTCCTTACCCGTGGACAGGAAAGAGGCCGATCCTTTTTCCGGCGTCACGGCAATCTTGCCTTCAATGGGAGTTCCATTCTGGAGGATAGAAACTGGAAGCGTGTCGCCGGGCTTCAGCGTGGACAAGACCGCTCCTGGCACAATCTCTAATCCCTTCTTCCGCGCATAGCGCAATGGATCGTCCTGCCCTCCCACAACCATCAGGCTTCGGCCCCGGCAGATGGGTTCGGATTCCTGCGGTTTCTTCAGCGCAAACGAAACCATCCATACGCCAGCTTTGTCGAATGCAATATCCGTCGTCCATGTCTTGTCCTCTGCGGTCGGTTTGTAGGGAATTGTCGCGCCGCCAGGCCCGACGACTTCCATCTCGGCGAGTAACCGTTCGGCGACGAGAATATCGCTCTTGGGGAAGTCATGCCCACAGCATATCTGTGCCTTGCTCAAGGCGTTGGTCGCGGACTTCGGCAGCCGCGCCAACACCCAGTTCTCGTGCGCAAAACTGGTCGTTGAACAAACCAGAAGCGCCACGCTCCACCATCCCAACTTGTGCATACGCCTCATCCTCTCAATAGGCGCCCGCTTAGAACCGATACATCAGGGATACGTTGGCCCGTAGCGTATCGGCCCACCGGTCTTCCTCGCCCTTCTCCTGGCCAATCTCGATGCCGGTCTTGAGTATTATGGTCTCGCTGATCGGCGCATAGACTCCGGGCAGGACACTCCAACGGGTACCGTCGAAGTCGCCCATGAGTTCCACTCCCGCCGAGATGCCATGCGGATCGGCGGAAATCGGGTTCTTCACGCCCAACGCCCATCCCCATTCGTCTTCATCGCCTTCAACTTCATAGGTGAAGTTTGCGCACACGTTGCCGTGTTCGCCGAATTCCCGGCTGAGAATTAGTGTGCCCGCGCACACATAATCCTCGCTACCCAGCAGTTCCTCGGCCCGGCCAAATGGAATTTCCCATGTGCCGCTCACGGCTGCGTCCACGGGCCAACCCTGTGTAAGCCGATACTGCAAACAGAGGGCAACAGCTTCCATGAAGGGCGAAGGACCATTGGGTTCGAACTCCGCTTGGCTTTCTTCCACCACGTGATCCGATCCGAGCTTGGCGAAGTGCGCATGAATATCGGCCATCAAGCGGTCGGTGATGCCATAGGAAAGCCCGGGCGTGAACTCCCAGTGGTCAAGATCAGGGTTCCCGCCGTCATTCACCATGTAATCGTAGCGCAGATGGAAGACCTTTTCCCCGCGCTTGGCCGTCGAGTAGCTTTCCATCTCGATGTACTCCATTGCGTGATGCGCGGGCGCCGTTCCTGCGCACAGAAAGAGCGCCGCCATGCCGCCCCACAAAACGCCCTTCGCCGCTGTCCACGTTCTCATCTTCCGAACTCCTTTCCTGTTGTTGTTACCGTCAGCTTTCCGTGTTTCACGCCCTTTGCGGCAATGAGTCTGTCCGCAACCTGCTTGACGGCATCGGCCCGTCCCCGGACTACAAGCACTTCCATGCAGTTGTGATGGTCAAGATGAACGTGCATCGCCGCAATGATGAGATCGCCGTGATCGTGCTGAATGTCAGTCAGAAGCGCCTGAATGTTGCGTTTGTGGTGGTCATAAACCAGCGTGACCGTGCCGGCTATCTCGTGAGCGCCCATTTGGCCGTGGTGCTCGACCAGGCGCGCGCGCACCATATCGGCCACGGCCTGAGACCGATTGGCGTACCCCTTGTCTTTCATCATGCCGTCAAGTTGCCCGACCAAGTCGCCCGCCATCGAAAGACTGAACCGGCAGAGAGATCGTGTTTTCTTTTTCATAGTGTTACCTTTCTGGCACAAGGTAGCACTTCGGCCGGACCATGTCAACAGGGCACGCAGAGGGGCAGCGATTCCGCAAGCTGGCGGAGAGGAGCGCAGGGAGAGCGCGGCAGGGGGCTGTTTTGGCGGGTGCGATGATAGGCGGCGAGAGTACGGAGGTGATGTCCGATACTTCCTGTAAAAGTGGAGAAGGTGTAACCTCCTGAAAAACA
>JASEHE010000032.1 GCA_030018915.1 Verrucomicrobiota bacterium | reverse complement strand
TTGCTCTTCGCATTAGACAGTTCCTGATGTGCTCGTTTCCTCAGTTGCACAAATGCGCGCGGCGCGCCTTGCCGGCCCTGCCACCGCGTCACTGACCGGTTACGCGAGGACTTGCATTACGAAGGCCATTTGTTCATCATGACCGCGTGGATGCCGACTGTGTGCGGCGCATGGACAGGACACGATTCAGCATGAACGCGTGGATTCGAAAAAGCGTGCGGATGCTGACGCCTTACACGCCCGGCGAACAGCCGAAGCGGCCGGACAGGGTCATCAAGCTGAACACCAATGAGAACCCATACCCGCCCTCGCCGCAGGTCGCGCGGGCTTGGCGGGAGTTCGATCCCCGCTTGCTGCGGCTCTACCCGGACCCGTTGTGCGGCCGGATTCGCGCGCGCATTGCCCGCCTGCACCGGTGCGACCCGGCGCAAGTGTTCGTTGGAAACGGCGGCGACGAGATTCTCATGCTCTGTTCGCGGGCCTTTGCCGAGGACGGCGGATCGGTGGGCTATTTCGATCCTTCCTACTCGCTATATCCGGTGCTCGCCGACATCCGCGGGCTGAAGAAGAAGCCGGTGGAACTGGGGCCGGACTACGACTGGCGCATGCCCAGTGGCTACCGCGCGTCCGTGTTCTTTCTGACGACGCCGAATGCGCCCACGGGCATCCAGTACCCGCGCGCCGTAGTGGAGGCGTTCTGCCGGACGTTTCCCGGCGTGGTCGTGCTCGACGAAGCCTACGTGGATTTCGCCCGCGACAACTACATGGACCTGGCGCTGTGCCGCGACAACGCGCTGGTCCTGCGCTCGCTCTCCAAGTCCTACTCGCTGGCCGGGCTGCGCGTGGGCTACGCGGTCGGGCCTCGCCCGCTGATCGGCGCGCTGTTCAAGATCAAGGACTCATACAACCTGGACCGGCTCTCGCAGGCGCTGGCGTTGGCGGCGCTGTCCGACGTGGCGCACATGCGGCGGAACACGCGAAAGATAGTGGCAACGCGGGAACGGCTGGCCAGAACCCTGTTGGACATGGGGTGCGCAGTCTACCCCTCGGATTCCAATTTCCTCTGGGTTCGGCCGGCGGGGATTTCGGCGGCGACGCTGTTCCGGCGGTTGCGCGAGCGGCGGATCATGATCCGCTATTTCGCGGGCCGGCGGACCGGCCGATGTGTGCGAATCACGGTTGGAACGGACGCGGAAACGGATGCCATGATTCAGGCTTGGAAGGGGCTGACGGCATGAAGAAGCGGACGGCGAAAATTCGGCGGAAGACGCGCGAAACGGACGTGGAGGCGCAACTCAACGTGGACGGGCGCGGCGCCTATTCGGTGAACACCGGCCTGCCGTTTCTCGACCACATGCTGGAACTGCTGGCCAAGCACGCCAAGATGGACATTAGGATTCAGGCCAAAGGCGACCTGCGTGTGGACTATCACCATACCGTCGAGGACATCGGCCTGACGCTCGGCATGGCGTTCGACCAAGCGCTCGGCGCGCGGCGTGGAATCCGGCGCTACGGCTGGAGCTTTGTGCCAATGGACGAGGCGTTGAGCCGCGTGGTGGTGGACTTCAGCGGCCGTCCGTTCCTCAAGCGGGAGATGGCCTGCCGGCGGAAGAAGATACTGGATTTCGATCTTGCGCTCATGGAGGATTTCTTCCGGGCATTCACGATTCAGGCGCGCATGAACTTGCATATCGCCCAGTTCTACGGCGAGGAGGCGCATCACGCCCACGAGTCCGTGTTCAAGGCCCTGGCCCTGGCGATGCGGCAGGCGTGCGAACAGGACCCGCGCGGCCGCAGCGTTCCATCGAGCAAAGGCCGAATCTGAGTGAACCGTCGGCTACGGATGGCTTCCAGGCGCGTCCGCGATGATGGTGTGCTCCGCTTGGGACAGCCGGCCGGGATAGTCCAGCGTGTAGTGCAGGCCGCGGCTTTCTTTCCTGGATTGAGCCGACCGGATGATCAGTTCCCCCACGTCGGCGATGTTCCGAAGCTCCAGGATGTCCGCCGTGAGCAGGTAATCCAGGTAATACTGCCGGATTTCCCGGCGCAGATTGCGAATCCGGCGCGTCGCGCGCTCCAGCCGCTTGTCGGTCCGCACGATCCCCACGTAGTCCCACATGCACGCGCGGACTTCGTTCCAGTTGTGCTCGACGACGATCGCCTCGTCGCTCGATACTGCGCGGCCCGGTTCCCAGTCCGGGATTCGGACCGCCCGATAGTCGGCGGCAGGCGGCATGACCAGGATTCGCCGGGCCATCTCGTGCGCGCACACGAGCGCCTCCAGCAGCGAGTTGCTGGCGAGACGGTTGGCGCCGTGCAACCCCGTGCAGGCGACCTCGCCGCATGCGAATAGGTTCGGCATGTTCGTGACGCCGTCCACGCCTGCCTCGATCCCGCCGCAAAAGTAGTGGGCAGCCGGCACCACCGGGATCAGGTCCCTGGCAATGTCAATGCCGTGCCGCCGACAGGTCTCGTAGATGTTCGGGAAGCGCGCCGCGAGAAACTCGCGGGATTGATGTCTGATGTCCAGATACACGCGCGGCATGCCGCTGGACTTCATCTCCCGGTCAATCGCCCGAGCCACGATGTCTCTCGGCGCCAGATCGGCGCGCGGATCGTACTGGGACATGAACGCGCGGCCCTCGCCGTCCACCAGCCTGGCGCCCTCCCCCCGAACCGCCTCGCTGATCAGGAACGATTTCGCCTCTGGATGGTACAGGCAGGTCGGATGGAACTGTATGAACTCCATGTCCTTGATCCGCGCCCCTGCCCGCCACGCGATGGCCACGCCGTCGCCGGTGGCAATGTCCGGGTTGCTCGTGTAGAGATACACCTTTCCCCCGCCCCCGCTGGCCAGAACGAGATACGGCGCGCGCACGGCGAACACTTCGCCCGATCGCCGGTCCAGCGCGTACACACCCACGCAGCGGTTCTCCCCATCGAGCTCCAGCCAGCTTGTCGTCACCAGATCAACAACCATTCCGTATTCGAGAACCGTGATGTTCGGCTCGGCATGCGCGCGCCGCAGAAGGACCTCTTCCACTTTGCGGCCGGTGATGTCCCCCGCGTGAAGCACCCGCCGGCGCGAGTGCCCGCCTTCCTTGCCCAGATCGTATCCCGATCCCGATTCGCTCGACCCCGCGAACGCAACCCCGAGATTCTCCATCTCCCGGATGCGCTCGGGCCCGGCGCTCACGATCGCCCGCGCCACGGCCTCGTTGCATAGCCCCGCTCCAGCCGCCAAGGTGTCGCGAACATGCTGTTCAAAGCTGTCTTCCGACTCCACCACGCAGGCGATGCCGCCCTGGGCGTAGTTCGTATTGCTGTCGGCCCGTTCCTTCTTGGTCACCACGAGCGCCCGGCCATGCCGGCCCAGCTTCAGGGCCGACATCAGCCCGGCAATTCCGCTGCCCACGATGCAGTATTCGCAATCAATGATCTTCATGCCCGTTTCGACACTCTCGCATATTGATCGAGGCCGAACAACATTTTTGGGCATGGTAACCGATTGTGAGTTGCAGTCGCGGTCCCATGCGGGTAATACTGTCGCCGGCCAATGTAACGGGTCAGTCACGGGATGGCGTCCCCGCGGCCTTGCGCCGCGTCGAACTCCGGCCGCACAAGCCGGCCGGGCGCCACCCCGTGACTGACCCACTACCGGCCAATGACGGGAATGGCTTGCCGCCTCTGCCGTGGCGCCCATGAAACTCGCGCGCGCAAATCTCATCGCAGCCTGCCCCGAACTCGATCCGCGACTGATCGAGCGGCATCTCGACCGTCTGGGCGACGATTACTTCCGGGTCTTCGATCTCCACACTGTTGCCCGCCACATCCGGGCCATTGCCCGCCTGTCGCCCGAGAACCCAGTCCAGGTCATCATGGACCGACTCGGCGACAACCGGGTGGACTGCACGATCGTCGCGTTCGATTACCGTGGCGAGTTCTCGGTCATCACCGGGCTGTTGGCCGCGTTCGGCATCAATATCCTTTCCGGTCATGTTTTCACCTATCTGTCGGCTTCGTCCTCCGCGGCGCAGCTCGATCGGCGGCGCCTCCGCCGCGCCAAGCCGCTGCCCGCCGCGCTCACGCGACGCTGTATCATTGACTACTTCTCCGGAATCCACGATCCAAGTTTCGATCAGAACGACTGGATGGAGCAGTTTGCCTCCAGCATGCGGGAGGCGCTGCGGCTTTTGGAGTCCGGCGCCGAGGCTGACGTCACTCGGGTCCGCCATCTCGTCAACGAGAAGGTCGCCCAACGTCTTAGCCGCCTCCAGACCGACGCGCCGCCGGCACTCTATCCCGTTGACATCCGAATTGACGACAAGCCCGGCCTCTATACAACGATCCTGGTCGTCGCTCAGGATACACCGGCCTTCCTCTATTCGTTCAGCAATGCCCTGGCCCTTCGCGGCATCTCCATCGAAGGCGTCCGCATCCAAACCGTCCACGGCGCCGTCCACGACGAAATTGACCTGCTCGACGCCCGTGGCCGGCGCATCACCGATCCCGAAACCCTGGATCGCATCCGCTTCTCCGTTCTCCTGACCAAGCAGTTCACCTACTTTCTCGGCAAGGCTGCGGACTCATACGCC
Organism: Verrucomicrobiota bacterium; assembly: GCA_030018915.1. GTDB lineage: Bacteria > Verrucomicrobiota > Kiritimatiellia > UBA8416 > SLMC01 > JASEHE01. Next base: position 13,088 of record JASEHE010000032.1, on the reverse strand, counting down.
GCGCTCTCCCGGTTCGACCACTTGGTCGAGGAAATCCAGCGCCTCCCGGACTGCAGCCAATGGGTCCGGCTCTTCCAGGACGCCGAGGCCCTGCGCAACCTGGCGCAGATCCTGGGAACCAGCGATTTTATCTGGGAGGAGTTTGTTCGCTCCCAGTACGAAGTCCTCCTGCCGATGCTCAGGGCGCCGTCCCGCCGGACCCGGCTCCGTTTCGGCAAAGCCGATCTGCGCGAGCGGCTGCGCCGGGCGCTCGGCAACAGCCGCGACTTCGACGAACGCCGCCGCCGGCTGAACGAATGGAAAGACCGTGAAATTTACCTGATTGATCTCGACCACATCCTGCGCGCGCCGGGCGACGTGCGCGCCCTGGCCGAACCGCTCACACGACTGGCCGAGATCGTGATCGAACACGCCACCAAGTCCGTGTTCGCCCGGCTCGCGGAGCGGCACGGAACCCCGCGCACCGTTGGCGGACTGCCGGCCCCTTATGCCGTCTTCGGCCTGGGCAAGTTCGGGGGCGTGGCGCTGGGCTACGCGTCCGACATCGAAATCCTCGTCGTCTACGGTGACAACGGCGCCACCGACGGCGCCCCGCCAATGGAGAACGCCCAGTTCTTTGCGCTCCTTGCCGAGGAGATCGCCCGATGCGTCGCGTCCAAGCAGGAGGGCATTTTCCGGGTTGACCTCCGGCTTCGCCCATACGGCAACAGCGGTCCCAAGGCAACCAGTCTGGAAGCCTTTTGCCGCTACTACGGCGCGGCCGGTCCGGCGCATTCCTTCGAGAAACTCGCGCTCACCCGGTTGCGGCGCGTGGCCGGCGACCGCGAGCTCGGCGAGAAGATCGAACGGCTCCGCGACGAGTTCGTCTACGGCGGCGCCGCGCTCGACACGCGGGAACTCCGTCAACTCCGCGAGCGGCAGTTTGCCGAAAAGGTCAAGGACTCGCGCGACAACGCCAAGTTCGGCCCCGGCGCCCTTGTGGACGTCGAGTACTGCGTCCAGTTCCTCCAAGTGCTGCACGGCAAGGACCATCCCGAACTTCGCTCGCCACGCATCCATGAAGCCCTGAATTCGCTCGCCGGCGCCGGCGTCGTCGAACCCGGCGAGGCGGCCGCGCTCACCGAGGCCTACGACTTTCTCCGCCGCCTGATCAACGGCCTGCGCATGCTGCGGGGCAACGCCCTGGACCTCTCGCTGCCCGAGGCAGGCGCGGACGAGTATGGCCACCTTGCCCGGCGCATGGGCTACGAGCCGCGCGAAAATCTCTCGCCCGAACAGCAGCTTCTCATCGCCTTCGAGACCCACACAGCCATCGTTCGCCGCTTCATCGCGCGCCACTTCGGCGCCGCGCGCCTTCCCTCCACCCGGCAGGCCAACATCGCCGACCTCCTCATGTCCGATCATGTGCCCGCGGAGGTCCGCCATGACGTCCTGCGTCGCCACGGCTTCGCCGATCCCGCGCGCGCCTATGTCAACTGGCGGAAATTGTCCGGCCATGAGGAAGAAAAGGACCGCTTCGCCAAACTGGCCATCCTGGCCTGCGACTCGCTGCGACACTCGGCCGACCCGGACATGGCTCTCAACAACTGGGAGCGGTTCGTCCGGGCCCTTCCAGATCCGTACACGCACTACGAACTGCTGTTCGCCCAGCCCCGCCGCATGGAACTCCTTCTCTCCATTTTCGCCGGCAGCCAGTTCCTGGCCGACACCATCGTCCGCGCGCCCGAGTTCCTGGACTGGTGCACGAACCCGGTCATCCTTCAGGGGTCGCGCGGGCGGGACCTTCTTCGGGCCAGCCTCGACACCTTCAGCTTCACAAACCGGAACCAGCCCGAGCAGTGGCTCGACGACCTGCGCCGCTTCCACTGCCGCGAGATACTCCGCATCGGCGCGCGCGACATATGCCTCCGCGTGCCGCTCAGCGACGTCATGGCCGATCTGTCGGCCCTCGCCGAAGTCGCCGCCGACGCCTGTCTCGGCCGCATCTGGGACGCCTGGGGCGCGCGGACGTCCCGCTCCGCGGCGCGCGCGCTCCGCGAGAATTTCTGCGTACTCGCCCTCGGCAAACTCGGCGGGGCGGAACTCAACTACAGTTCCGACATAGATTTGATCGCCGCCTACGACGACTCCATCCGCGCCCGCGCCGACCTAGCGCCCCAGGCCGCCTACGCCAAGGTCATGGACGAACTCCACCGCGGTCTCGCCGCGCACTCCGAGGAAGGTTACGTCTATCGGGTGGACTTCCGGCTGCGGCCGCGCGGCGCCGCCGGTGAGCCGGCATCGAGTCTCGCGGCGCTGTCCGAGTACTACCGCAAACACGCCGCGCTGTGGGAAATCCAGGCGCTGCTCAAGGCGCGCCCCATCGCCGGCAACCTGTCGGTCGGCCGGCGATTTCTGGAAAGCATCCGCCCGCTCATCGCCCAGCCGCGCCCGAAAGAAGAAGTCGCGCGATCCATTCACGCCATGCGCCGGATGGCCGTCCGGCAGGCGGACGCCCGCGGGGGCCCCATTGACGTCAAGACCGGCCTGGGCGGAATTCGCGACATCGAGTTCCTCGTTCAGGGACTGCAACTGGCGAACCTCGCGGCAAATCCCGATCTCTTCACGGGCAACACGCTTACGGCGCTTGAGAGTCTGGAACGCGCGCGCCTGCTCGCGCCCGAGCCGGCCGACCGGCTCCGCCAGGGCTATCTGCTGCTCCGGCGCATCGAACACTGCCTCCAGCTTTTCGAGAACCGGCAGGTCCATGCCCTGCCGGCCGATCCCCGCCAACTCCAGGCCCTGGCTCGACGGGTGCTTGGCCCCGCTCACACGGCCCGCGACTTCATGGACACTCTCCGCGACACCCAGACTCGCGTCCGCGCCGCCTACGAGGAGTTCATTGCGTCATAGCGCGGTTCCGTAATCCTGCCGCAACCGTTTCATGACGATCCGGCAGATCGGATCATTGTCGCTACTGCATGCGAAGAGAATGCCGCCGTCCTGACTTCGGATCAGAGAATCCGGTCGTACCCACACTGCAGAAGCATCTGGCAGACGGATGGGAACCGAACAGCAAATGCTCGGCACGGCTTCGCCGCACGAGATTTGCGCCATTCGCCATAGGAGACACGCGTCGGGCCGGTTACGAATGCCACTCTCATCCACGCGATGGACGCAGGCAGATTTTCGAGCCGGAACGATGCGCCGGAGATCGTAACGAATACTCAAGATGTGGACCCCTGTCAGGCCTCCACTATAAGGCTTTCGCGGATTCCCGGCTCGCGTGTTCCCGTCAACACCATACAGGAGGATGACGGCATGAGCAACAGCGCAACCTTGGTTCTGTATCCGATCAATCCGGCGACCTTGTCGCGGTATCGCGAAGCGTTCTCGCCGAGCCGAACCAAGGACGATCCGAGCGTTCTACTACGCGCGCAACTGCCGCCGGCCGGATCAGATCGAAAACCATCTCAAAGCCATCGCCGCCGCCAAGCCGTTGACCCAGGAGGCGTAGAAAGAAAACTCAGAAAAAACCTTGACGGACTTCCTCAGATGTCTGCCTGAGCCTCCTTGTTCCCGCGTTCAGGTCCAGCAAGGCGGTCGGCGGCTATCCGTAGGAGCGGGCCGCCTCTGCGCCGAGGCGCAGTCCGCTTCTCCGGCCCTCCATGTGGCGGGCGCTACGGCAGTTCCGGGGCACCACCGGCTTGTGCCCTATGCACCAAAGCAAACGGAGTTCTTGCTTTGCGCCTTTCGCTGTGGTAGGAATCTACCATTCGTCAACACCTATGCGTTACGGAGAAAGGCCGATGACAAAAGAGAAGGCACATACCAAGAAGATTCATGTTGATTTGCCGGAAGAAGTTCACCAGCGCGTACGGGTCAAGGCAGCCCTTGAGGACGTTTCCATGCAAGCCCTTGTCGCCCGGATCGTTACCGAAGCGGTCGCGGACGTGGTATTGCCCAGAATCAAGGAGAGCAAACGCCGTGTCTGAGAAACCCGACATGCAGGTTGAGGAAGGCAAAGCGTCCTACTCGATGGCTCTCCCGGAACAGAAGGCGTTCTTCAAGATTCCGGCGCGGTTCGGGCATGTGCCGGTGGCGGAAGAACCCCTGGGCTACGACCATGAACGGCGGTTTGAACAGCATTACCCGCGCATTGAGTTGCCCTTTCAGTTGGTGGACACGGTCGAGACCGGCGTCAAGAGGCGGTACGAAAAGGACGAACTTTTCCGGAACGGACTGAACCGGATCTTCTTCGGCGACTGCCTGCACGTCATGCGAATGCTGCCGAGCGAGTGCATTGACCTGATCTACATTGACCCGCCGTTCTTCTCCGGGCGCAACTACAACATCATCTTCGGCGACAAGAACGAGGTTCGGTCTTTCACCGACATTTGGGAAGGCGGCATGCCTGGCTACCTCATCTGGCTCAACGCCCGCCTGTATGAAATGAAGCGACTCTTGAAACCGACAGGTACACTCTACGTGCATTTGGACTGGCACGCCGTCCACTACGTGAAATGCGAATTGGACCGGATCTTCGGCGCAGACAACTTCATCAACCAACTTGTTTGGCAACGGCAGAATACTCACAACAACCCGTCAAAGGGATTCTCGCGGCTCCACGACGTGATTCTGTTTTACTCAAAAGGCAATACGTACACATGGAATATCCAGCGTGGGGCCTATTCCGAACAACAACTTGCCCGCTACAAGAAGGACGACACGGGGCGTCTCTTCACGGGACAGGACTTAACCATAACCGCCCTGCGCAACGACGAGAGCAGGCGGTTCGTCTGGCGCGGTGCCCAACCGCCGGTCGGGAGAATGTGGGCGTACAGCAAGGACAAACTTGAGCAGTTCTTCGCGGATGGGCTGATTCTTCTCCGCCAGGATGGCGTGCCACGACTCGACGGCATGAAGGTCTATCTCGACGAGAAACAGGGGAAGGTGATCGGCGACATCTGGATCGACATACTGAAAGTCGGCAACACAGCGCAAGAAAGAATTGGCTATCCCACGCAGAAACCAGAGGCGTTGCTTGAGCGTATTATCACCGCATCGTCCAATGAAGGTGATGTTGTCGCGGATTTCTTTTCAGGTGGCGGCACAACCGTTGCGACAGCGCAGAAGAACAGACGGCGGTGGATTGGTTCCGACATTTCCCGCGTGGCGGTGGCGCTGACGGCGGACCGGATTGCCCGGATTCTCGCGCCGAATCTGGAGGAGATCAAGCGGGCGGCAAAGAAGGTTAAGAAGGACAAGCCCGGCGGGGAACTGGACTTCGGGGAAATTGTGGAGAACGGAACGCTCACGACCGTTGAGGAATCGAAGAAGAAGGCGGTCGAAGCCTCGACCATGCCGTTGATAGGCTACACCGTGGAGCACTGGGGCATTTACGAGATCAACCGATTGACGAAACTTTCCGGCGAGGAGTTCCGGGCGTTCGTGGTGGCCTGCTACGGCGCGCGGAAGTGGACCGGCGCGGACGCGAACATTCAGGGCGTAAAGGCGCATGAACTGCTTTGGGTGGCCGGGCCGAAAGAGACGGACGTGATTACGGCAACGGACGTGAAGAACTTCGCCCAGGCGGTAATGAAGACGCGCAAGCCGGAGGAACGGCAGGCGGTCATGATCGGCTGGGGCGTGGACCCGAAGGCCCGCGCCTACGCCGAGCAGGTTATGAGACTGGGCGAGGCGAAGCCGATTCAGTTCATCAAACTGCGCCTGTGGCCGCTGGCCGGGGACGATTTCAAGGCGCATGTCACGCGGAAGCACGACAAGCACAAGGATTTCTTCGCGTTCATCCTGCCGCCGGACATTCCGCGCATCGGTGTGACGCGGATCGGCGCGCGGCATTACCGCTTCGACGTGTCCGAAGCCCGCTCGATGAACACCGGCGGGAAGATCGTCAACGTGCAATGGGATTTCGATTTCCGGGACGGCATTTTCTCCGCGACTCAGGGTTACCAGCTTTGCCGGAAGGAAATCCAGAAAGCTCGCGCAAAGGCGCAAAGGCGCGAAGAAGAACTTGGCGACTTGGCGTCTTGGCGCGAGAACTCTTCCGGCGGGTTTGAAGGCCAGATGACCGTTGAATACTCGTTCGAGCACGTGGAGCCGAGAACGGAAGTCACCATCGCCTGCCGGGTGCAGGACGATCTCGGCGGCGAAGGCATGAAGGCAATGAAATTGAAGGTGGAATAGGAGAAGACCATGCTCAAGAAACTGACGGTTCGCAACTTCAAGAGTTTGGACAACGTCGCTTTCGAGTTTGACACGATCAACCTGTTCGTGGGGCCAAACTCGTCGGGGAAGTCCACGGCCTTGCAGGCCATCGAGATGCTGCCCGCCATGCTGCGGCCCTCTATCACGGACTACCTGAAGGACGAGAAGGGCTGGGACTACCGGGACTTGCCGCACAAGAAGAGTCAAAGAGCCATGATGGCGTGGAAGGCAGAATATCATCTTCGCAACTCGTCGAACGAACAGCCGACTATCTATGAATACGAGGTGGAACTTCAACCGCGCCGCTACTTCGGCGTGGGAAAGGAAATGCTGCGGATGACAGCGCCTGGCGGCGAACCCGTCGTCCTGATTGACCGGTCGGGCCGGGAAACCAAGATTTGGGACGAGAAAGCGAAGGAATACCGGACTGATCGGTTGTATCGCCTGCCCTCGTCGGCCATGCAGGGACTTAAGCCGAACGGTGGAGCCTTCGATTCGGTCCTGCGGTTTCGGGACTACCTGGGGCGATTTCAGGCATTCCTGTTGTGGAACCCCCGCGACCTACGCAAGCCGCACCAAGGGCTTGCGGAACGGCTGGGGCCGTCGGGCGAGCAGTTGCCGGGTTTCTGGGCCTATCTGAATCGGAAAGAGCCTGACAAGGCAAGGGAATTGCTGGCCATGGTGCAACGCATATTCCCGCGCGTGGAGGCGGTCAAGAGCACAGGGAAACAGGGCTGGGCGTGGCATCACCTGGCGGTCACAGAGCGTATTGGCTCGGACACCATTGAGTATCTGGCCGAGCAGGCCAGTGACGGCTTTCTCCGGATGCTGGCGGTGTTCTCCCTGAAGTACTTCCCGAAGCCACCAAGAATCGTCACGCTGGAAGAGCCGGAAAACGGCGTTCACCCGCAGTTGCTCTCTCAGGTTATCGACCATCTGAAGGCGCTGGCCGACCGCAAGGAGCCAAACAAGGTGCAGGTCTTCATGACCAGTCATTCGCCTTATGTCTTGAACGAATTCAACAACCGGCCGGAATCGGTTCACATCTTCGAGAAGGGTCGCTATGACGATGTGCCACGGGTCATTCCTTTGACAGATCGGAAGCAGGTCTTGACGGCTGCCGATGGTCTCAACCGTTCTCTTGGCGACCTCTGGTATTCGAATCTGCTCGGAGGGGGTGCGCGATGAGGATTGGTCTTCCGATCGAAGGCGGGATTGACGAGGAGATTTTGCCGCCATTGATTGAGCAATTAATGTCCGTGCTGCCCGAACACCGGCGGCGCGGGCTAGACTACTATCCGGTACCGTTCCCCCCGAATGGATATGGAGAAATCCCGAAGAACCTGAAGATGCTGGTCAGACTCTATGCCAATGTCAACGAGCGGCAGCGGATCGGCTGCGATCTTTTCGTCGTGGTGTTGGACTCCCGCAAGACCGATGCGGTCCAGCGGCAAATCAGAGACGTGCTGCGGGGGGGGGAATGGGTTTCCAGCGGTCTACGGGTTGGCCGTTCAGGAAACGGAAGCCTGGGTATTGGGTGACATTGGCAACGTGAATAAGCATGTCTTCAAGGTACACCCGGAACCGGACTTGCCGAGAGCCCCGGAGAGGGATCCCGATCCGAAGAAGACGTTGCTTGACCTGTTCGTTCGCGCCTCGCCGGTTTTGGAGTATGAAGCTTGGAACACGGAGTGCGCACGAGCGGTCGCGCCGCATCTACGCGCGGACACCGTCGCGGCGCGGTGTCCGAAGGGCTTTGGGGCGTTTGCAGGCGGTTTCCAGCGGACGGTTCGGAGACTGGGGTGGACACGATGTTCAATTCGTTCTATGGCGAAACGCTGAAAGCGCATCAGAACTGGGTGGCGGGTTCGGTCCATTCGACAAACTCAGGGCGGACAGGCTCACCGCAGGCCGGACCGTTTCGCACCCCCCCGGTGCCGGACCGGGTCCGGGATTACCTCTTGCATCTGGCGGTGGAGTCACCGGCGGGAAAATATCAATCGCTCTGGCCGCATCAGCGGGACGCGGTGCTTCGCGCGATTTTCACCAATGAACTGTCGAAGCCGCTCGACGCGGGATGGAAAGACCTCCTGCTGAACGTGGTCACGGGCGGCGGCAAGACGACGATCATTGCCGCAATCATGGCCTATCTGCGCGTTTGCCACGAGGTCCGGTCCTTCCTTTTGCTGTCGCCGAATACCATCGTGCGCGAACGGTTGAAGACCGACTTCGAGAAACCGAGCCGGGACGATTCCGTTTGGCGGCGGTTCAACCTGTTCCCGCCGGAATTCGCGCACTACGTGCATGACACGACGTTGCATGTTCTCCAGCCGGGGGCCGGAAGCGCGGGCATCCGAAGCGCCGCCGTGACACTGGGCAACATTCACCAGCTTTATACGTCGAGCGCCCAAGGCGCGGAGAATCTTGGCGTGATCCTGAACCACCTTGGCCGGATTGCCGTTTTCAACGACGAGGCGCACAACACCGTTGCGCCGAAGTACGACGAGATTCTTGACCTGCTCTCGCAGTCCGGCAAGACGGTCATGCGCGTGGACACGACCGCGACGCCGGACCGCGCGGACGGCGAAAGTCCACGAAGCCGGATGATCTGCCTCTACGGAATCAAAGAGGCGATCAGGGACGGGATCATCAAGACGGTGTACGTGTGTCAACCGAACATCAAGACGGTGGAACTCACCTACACCGATACGGAGACCGGCCAGGTTGTCCGCGTGGAAGAAGTCCCGTGGGAGGAGATTGACGCCAAACAGATTCCGGCGACCAAGTGGGTCACAAGTCCGAAACCCTTGCGTCAGCAATTGGAAATGGCGAAGCGCCGCTGGATGGAACAGGTCAAGCGGGCCGGTGGGAAAGTTGTCCAATCGGCAGAGAGCGAGAAGGTCGGCGGCCAGGCGAAATGGCGGCGCTACGAGACGCAGGAGGGAGGACGATACCGGCCAATCCTTTTCGTTGTGGCCGTCAGCATCAAAGACGCCTACAACGCGAAGCGAGTTCTTGAAGAAGAACTCGGCCTAAAGACCTTTGACTGCCTTGTATTTCTTGAACTCTTTCCTGCGTTGTGCTATCAAGTGCGCGTTGCAGTTGTGAGGACAATATGGCGCGACGAAAAACAAAGAACCGAACTGGATTTGACAGGATCGAGGGGATCCCCGTCCATCACGCCCTCGTTGCCTACGTCTGTCTTCGCTGTTCGGCACTGAATCACATTGATGTGGGCCTGAAACTACTGGACCCGGGAAACACCATTGAGACCGCTTCCTGGAGATGCTCGAAATGCGGTTTCGTCCACAAACAGCGAGCCGACTTGCCGTTCAAGAATTGGCCGGCGGCCTTTCGGAAAGGAGTATCCCTTCGTGCAGAGCGTTTTTGGATAGGGTTCTTCCGCATTTCTACGGAACATCCAGAATCCTATTGGAAGCAGTGCAACACTTGCGGGCGCATTCTTCCATTCGCGGCTTTCAGCAAGCACAGCGGATGGGGGCCGCTTGAGCGGCAAATGGAATGTCGAAGCTGTAAAGGAGCGATAAACGCCGTCTTGAACCCGAAACGCACCAAGCAGCAACTGCATGAATCGGCGGCCCGAAGGCGGGTGGCTGATATGCTGTTGGCTGGTGAGAACGAACGGCTGAGCTTTCCTGCTTTGTTCGCCAGATTCGACGGGAAATGTTTCAAGACGGGGAAACCACTGGACATGACAAGACGCCAGACCTGGGCTGTCGATCATATCTTGCCGTCTCGGTACCTGTACCCTCTCACCACGAGCAACGCTGCTTTGTTGTCCAAGCAGGCGAACGACAACAAACGAGATCGATGGCCGAGCGAGTTCTACACCAATAACGAACTTATTGAGCTGGCAAGAATAACCGGGGCTGATCTGACGCTCCTTGCCAGCAAGAGCGTGGTAGTGAATCCAAACATCGATGTTGACGCTTGCGTTACGCGGTTTCTGTCCGTGCGAGAACGGTCCAACTTGGCCAAGCGCATTTCCGAACTGAAGCGTCTGCTTGAAGACTGCGATCTGACAGGCAAGCTGTCCGCAGCCAACAAAAAAATGCTGGGATATTGAACCGTCGTTAACCCATCACAAGAAATTGGTGTTTCTCGACCGTCCCCTTGTCCGCGATTCCATGTGATTCGCAATGTGCGACGCTTTCTTCAAACAAGTCCACAACGCGGAACCACGGGCGGGCAACAATTTGGAGGTACTTCGCCATGTCACACTTTCTGCTCTTGCCAAGATGAAGAACCAAGAGACCGGCAGATTGCAGTCGTTCCCGAGCTTGGCGAAAGAAAGGTCTGTATACGTTCATATCCCTTTTTTGCCTCTCATCGATGTAGGCGAGAGGGCGGACTTTGAAGTCGCGGGCGTCCCATCCGCAGAACCATAGCCGCATCCAGTTCGCCAAGAAGAAGCGAGTGCTGTCAAAAAAAGGCGGCGATGTGACAATCGTGTCAAGGTCACGGATTTCCGATGGCCAACAAGTTGTCACATCCTGATCATAGACAACGCCCTTCACAAAACTGCTCGGAAGGCGATCCGCAAACGCTCGATGAACCTTGCTTTCGAGTCGAGGAATCAATGGTCTATACTCGGCAGGTCCTGTGGGGGCAAAAGGCATTATTGGATGAGATCTGCGACTCAGAGCGTAGGGCCGGTTGCCATGCAGAATGTGAAGCAACGCCGATAGCACGAATGGCCACGCGTCTTTGTCGGTTCCTTGTTCCAAGAAGAATCTCCGTGCCAACAGGACTTCCTTTAAGGTTCTTGGGTGGAAATAGTCCTGAAGGCGGCCGTTGAAATGAATGTCGCAGATGCTTCTCCGATCGCGTTCGTCAACATTAGCGGAGAGTAGATATTCTGACAATGCGCGGATCAACTCAAAGCATTCCTCGTGGCTTGGATTGCTGAGTTTTGCCTTGGTAATCGCCAGTGCTGCCGGACTAATGTCGAATGACCATGATTTCCTGCCGGAGAGCGCGGCCTCCAAGGATATGGTGCCGACTCCCGCGAACGGATCAAGGATTGTTCCCTCTTCAGGCACGAAAGTATTGACAAGAAAGTGTGCCAATGCCGGCTTGAGTTTCCCTTGGTAGGAACACAACGAGTGCAGAGGGTGCCCCCAGTTTCTCTTGCAATAGGGTTGCGCATGGTGCGGTAACTCCTTCTTGAATTCACGCCACAGCCCGATCCAGGAGGAATAGTCGTATTCAGCTTTTTCCCTGACGGCAAGGGGCCTCTTGACGGCAAACACCAGAAGAACCTGCTTTAGGGGTTGTCCATTCCGGGAACAACGTTGCCTCAGCACGATGTCGGCCTGTTTCTCGTATCCGAGATCAGCCAGGACGCCTGCGAGCAGGCGGTCGGTTGGCACATGCACATCGTTGTATCGGGAATCGCCGATATCAATAGCCAAACATGACCCTGGCTCAAGGTGGGAGTGCAGCGCGCTGAAAACATCTCCCATGTCAGCAAAGTAGTCGGCCACCATTCTGGGAATTCGCGGGTCGTATGCGCGCGACTGAATGTCGGCGACGACTTTTTCGATATCCGGCGTCAGAAGGCGCATATTTCCAGAGAGGATAACATCATTGATGCCTGCCGTAACGGCGTCGTCACGATATACCCGGAGATCGTTCTCTCCCCGCAAGGCGCGAATAAACCACAATTCAACCTTGGTATTTCGAAAGTAGTTTGTGCCGTTTAGATATGGGGGACTCGTAATGACACAATCCGCTTCCACGGGGGGTAACTTCGAGAGGCGGCGCGCATTTTGGCAAAGACATTCAGGCGGGACAGGAATTGTCTGAATCCGCTGAATGTCTGCTGCAATCATCCGCAGTACTGCGTCAATCGCCAAGAGAAAATCCGGCTTAGGACGTTTCATCTCATCTTCGTTCTTGAATCTCAAATCGCCGCGTCGGATAAGCCGCGATGCGGGGACCAGAGAAGACACGATGGCCCACTCAAGAAACGTCCCAAGTAAAGGTTTTTCGCAACGTACCCAATCAACAAGACATCTTGCCCGCAGAACGTTCTCGAAGACCTTCTCGTCAAAGAACCGGCTTTTCCCGAAAACCATGTAGTATGAACAATGCAGATTGAAGTCGGGCTGGCTATCAGCCAGAAGACGCGCGAAGTTTCGGCGAAGGTCGTTGATTTCCCCGGCAAGACGAGCACGCGTGTTTGCGTCGAGGGACAAAACTACCGCCTTGGTTTCGATTAGGTACTGAAGAAGCGGATTGAGTTCGCAGTAGTAGGATTTCAGCCCCATTCTGGCTGCGGTGATCGGTGTTGTTCCTACGCCTGCAAAAGGATCAATGACGGCACTTGCTGTGGGAGCAAATTGACGCAGCACACTCTCGACGAATTTGGGAGAATAGCCTTCTAGGAAGGGGTACCACTCATGCATGGGTTCCCGATCTCCACCGCGGAATGTCGCCTGAATCCCGTCAATTGCCGGGAATTTTGGCGCGGCGCATGTGGCGCGCGTCTCCCCTTCACGAAAGGCACGTCGCAACCGGTTTATGCAGTAGGAACTGATAGGACGGTTATCGTTCCGTGCGGCACACTCCAAATCCTCGTAGGTCGTGTGACCCAACGTGGTCCGAATCTCAAGACTCGTGAGCGACCTGACCCGTTCATGAAGGTCCGACTCGGCTTGTCCGAAAGCGAGTGTAACGTTTCGCTTCTTGGTGCCTCGGTCACACGCACAGGGATAGTAGATGCTCTTGAAAACCTGTTTCATCTATTGGCTCTCATGAAATATATCCCATACTATGATATATACTACCTCGATCTTGCATTTGAAGACGTGATTTCGAGTTGAGAACCATCTGGGAACCCCGGTAGGATTGGCTGA
>JASEHE010000031.1 GCA_030018915.1 Verrucomicrobiota bacterium | reverse complement strand
CACAAGTCCGGTTCTGTGAGAGGCGGAGGGGCGCAAGCCCCTCTGCCTACTCGACCCTGGCCCTGGAACTGGTCTCCCACACCGACGGCCAGGTGGACGTCGAGAACCTCTCCCGTTTCATCCGGGCTTACCAGGGGTCCGCCACGCTCAGCCTAGGCGAGCTGTGGGCCGTGCCCATCATGCTGCGCCTCACGCTGGTGGAAAACCTCCGCCGCGTGGCCTACCGCATTGCCTGGCGACGCCGGCTCCGCGACCAGGCCCTCCTCTGGAGCCAGCGCTTCCAAGAGATCGCCCAGAAGCGGCCGAAGTACTTCGTGACCGTGCTGGCCGACTTCGTCCGGTCCGAACCCCCGACCAGCCCGCCCTTTGTCGCCGAACTGTCCGCCGGCCTGGAAGGACAGCACTCGTCGCTTGGGCTCGTCATCAACTGGATCGAGCAGGAACTGTCCGAGCGCGGACAGACGATCGAGTTGATCCACCAGGCCGAAAGCCACGACCAGGCCGCCGATCTCGCCTCGATCGCCAACACGATCACGAGCCTGCGCCGGCTCTCCGCCATCGACTGGCGGAGCTTCGTCGAAGACCTGAGCGCCACCGAAGCCATCCTGCGGCAGGACCCGGCCGGGACCTACGCGCTGATGGACTTCTCGACCCGCGACCGCTACCGTTACGCCGTGGAGCGGCTGGCCCGCCGCAGCCGCCGGATCGAGGAGGAGGTCGCGCGCGCGGCCGTGGATCTCGCCCGTCAAGGCCGGGACGCCGACGCGGACGACCGCCGGCGGCAACACGTCGGCTACTACCTGGCGGACGACGGCCGCCCTGATATCGAGCGGGCGCTCGGCCTGGACGTCGGGTTCGCGTGGCGCGCGCGCCGCTTCCTCATGCGCCGGGCGTTCGGGCTCTACGTGGCCGCCGTCGGCCTGGCCCTCGTCGCCCTGGCTGCGCCGCTGCTGCTCACGGCGCTGTGTATCCGGAGCGAACATCCGGGCGCCTTTGCCGCCTGCGCGGCGGTTGTCCTGTTCGTGGCTTCCCAGCCAGCCATCGCCTGGGTCAACCGCGTCGCCACGCGCCTGGTCGGTCCCCGCAGCATACCCCGCCTCGATTTCTCCGCGGGAATCCCGCCGGAACACGCGACCGCCGTGATCGTGCCGGTGCTCCTGATCTCCCCGAACCAGGTGGAAGCCCTGCTGGAGCGCCAGGAAATCCGGTTCCTGGCCAACCGCAGCCCCAACCTGCTCTTCGGCCTGTTGACGGATTTCCCGGACGCCGGTCAGGAGGTTCTGCCCGAGGACGAGGCCCGCCTGGAGGCGGCCCTCGAGGGGATCCGCCGGCTCAACGCGCGCCACGGCCCCGTCTTCTTTCTCCTGCACCGGCCCCGCCTGTGGAACCCCAAAGAGGGCGTCTGGATGGCTTGCGAGCGAAAGCGGGGCAAGATCGAGCAGTTCAACCGGCTCGTCCTCGAGGGGGACGCCTCGCCGTTTTCCCACACCGAGGGGCCCGTCCAAGAGCTGCGCTCCGCGCGCTACGTCATTACATTGGACGCCGACACGGAACTGCCCCCGGAATCCGCCCACAAGGCGGCAGGCGCCATGGCCCACCCGCTCAACCGGCCCGTCCTGGACCACGTCACGCGCCGTGTGGTTAAGGGCCATGCCGTGCTGCAGCCGCGGGTGGCGGTGAGCCTGTCCAGCGCCCGCCGTTCCCGGTTCGCGGTCCTGCACGCCGGCGACGTGGGCCTCGACCCTTATACCCGCGAAGTCTCCAATGTCTACCACGACCTGTTCGGAATGGGGCAGTACGTCGGCAAGGGCATCTACGACGCGCGCGCCTTCCATTATGCCCTCGACGGCCGGTTTCCCGAAAACCGCATCCTCAGCCATGACCTCATCGAGGGCTGCCACACCGGTTGCGCCTTCCTCAATGACGTGGAGCTCATCGAAGATCACCCCTCCGGCTACCTGGCCGATATGCATCGCCGCCATCGCTGGGTCCGCGGCGACTGGCAGATCGCGGCCTGGCTCGGGCCCCGCGTCCCGGCGGCGCGCGGCGGCCGCGCTCCCAATCCTCTTCCGGCGCTGGCACGATGGATGATCGGCGACAACCTGCGCCGCAGTCTACTGCCCCTGGCCATCCTGGCCGCCTTCCTCCTCGGGTGGACCTTCCTGCCGGATCGCCGGTCGGCGTGGACGGCCGCGCTGCTGGGCAGCCTCGTGCTGCCGGAACTCTGGGCCATGGGCGAGGCGTTGTTCACCAAGGACCGGCAGATCGGCTGGGGCGCGCACCTGCTCCACGTGGGGGCGCGCGAAAGGCAGCGGTGGATTCTCACGTTGACCGAGTGGGCGTTTCTTCCGTTCACGGCCGTCATCTACCTGGATGCGGTACTGCTGACGCTATGGCGGCTGCTCGCGCGCCGGCGCCGGCTCCTGCAGTGGACCACGGCCGCCGAAAGCGAGCGTGGCCCGCCCGGCGGCTTCGCCCACACGGTGCGCGTGATGTGGACGGCGCCTGCGGTCGCCATCGCCGTGCCGACCGTCGTCCTGGCCGACGGCGCCCAGCCCCGGTTCGGCCTCGGATTCGCCCTGCTTCTGCTCTGGTTCTTGTCGCCATTCGTGGCTTGGGCGCTGAACCGGCCGATCCGGCGACGGTCCCGCCCGCTGACCACAGGCCAGGCGCGCTTCCTCCGCTGCCTCGCGCGCCGAACCTGGGCCTATTTCGAAACGTTTCAGACGGCGGAGCACAATTGGCTGCCTCCGGACAACGTCCAGGAGGATCCGCATCCGGCGGCCGTCCCGCGCACCTCCCCGACGAACATCGGCCTGGCCCTGCTCAGCAGCCTGGCCGCCTGCGACCTCGGCTATACGACTGCGGGACGCTTCCTGGACCGGACGAAACGCGCGGTCGACACCCTCGGCCGGCTCCAGCGGCATCGCGGCCACTTCTTCAACTGGTACAACACGCACTCGCTGGAAGCCCTGCCCCCACGCTACGTCTCCACTGTGGATAGCGGCAATCTCGCGGGCATGCTCACGACGCTGCGCGGCGGGCTGGAAGAACTCCTGTGCGTCCCGGTGTTCGATCCCTGCTGGCGAGCCGGCCTGGAGGACGGCCTGCTCGTTCTCTTCGAGGACTGGCGCGCCGCCGGCCCTGAGGCGGCGGTGCCCCATGCCCGCGAAGCCGTCGAACAACTCCTCGAGTCCGTTCGCTCGGCCCCGGAGACGCCCGTCGGGACGGCCCGCGCGTTCGCCCATGCCCGGTCCGCTCTCCAGGCGCTGCGAGCCGGTCCGGGCGCGCCGGGTGACGCGGCCTTCTGGGTGGACGCCGCCGTCCGGCAATGCAACGATGTGGCGGACGAACTGGCCGCCTTCATGCCCTGGCTCGGACCGGGCGAAGGCCCGGCGGATGCCGGCGAGCCGTCCGATTCCTTTCCCGAATGGACCCGAATGACCATACGAGATTGGGCGGCCTGGGACGCGCTCGCGGGTGCTGCGGCGAACCGCCCACCGGTCGACCCCGCAGCGCCAGCGTGGCCCCCGGCCGTCGCGCCCCACGTCGGGGCGGTCGCCCGACACGCCGCCGAGCGGGTCCGGCTTATCGAGGAGTTGATCGGCCGCTGCGAAGAAATGGAGGACTTCGATCTGGAGTTTGTCTACGACCAGGAGCGCAGCCTCCTGGCGCTCGGATACAATCTGGATATGCGGCAGCGCGACCCGGCAGACTACGATATGCTCGCCTCCGAGGCGCGGCTAACCAGCTTCCTCGCCGTGGCGCGCGGCGAACTCCCGGTGGACCACTGGTTCCACATGGCGCGCCTCTTGGCGCCCGGCGGCGGTCCGCATGTGCTCCTGTCGTGGAGCGGCTCGATGTTCGAGTACCTCATGCCCCAGCTCATCATGCCGTCTTTCGAGGGGACGCTCCTGGACGAATCCGCGCGGGGCTCGGTGCTCCGTCAGATCCGCCACGGGCGCCGACACGGCGTGCCCTGGGGCATCTCCGAGTCCGGCTATAACCAGATGGACGCCAAGATGACGTACCAGTACCGGGCGTTCGGCATCCCCGAGCTGGGCCTCAAGCGCGGGCTGGGCGACGACCTGGTGATCGCCCCCTATGCGAGCGCGCTAGCCCTGCTCGTGGACCCGGCTGCGGCCTGCCTGAATCTCGAAGCCCTGGCGCGGCAGGGCGTCCGGGGGCGCCTCGGCATGTACGAAGCCGTGGACTACACCCCGGACCGCGTGCCGAGCGAGGATCGCTTCGCTATCGTCCGCTCCCACATGGCGCACCACAGCGGTATGAGCCTGCTGGCATTCGTTTCCGTCCTGTGCGGCCGGCCCATGCAGCGCCGGTTCCGCGCCGACCCGCACATCCGCTCGGCCGAGTTGCTTCTCCAGGAGCGAATTCCCGCCGCGCGCGGTCGTTCGCCTCACCCCATCGCGCAGAGCCCAAGAGGGTCGGAGTCCGCCGTAACCCGGGAAACGGCCGCTCGCTCCTTCCAGACCGCGCATTCCTCCCAGCCCGAAGTGCACCTGCTCTCCAACGGGCGGTACCACGTCATGATCACCAACGCCGGCGGCGGGTACAGCCGCTGGCAGAACCTGGCTCTGACCCGCTGGCGGGAAGACCCCACGCGCGATCACTGGGGCGCCTTCTTCTATATCCGTGACGTTCGCTCGGGCCGCACTTGGTCCGCCACGCACCAGCCGGTAGGCGCCAGTCTCGAGCGTTACGACGTCACCTATTCTCAAGGAATCGCGGACTTTCGCGCCGTTCATGACCACCTCTCCGTGACCACCCGCCTGGCGGTCTCGCCGGAAGACGACCTCGAGCTCCGGCGCATGACCATCACCAATCTGTCCCGCAAGAAGCGGCTCCTGGAGATCACCAGCTACGCCGAGGTGGCGCTGATGCCGCCCCAGAGCGAGGCCGTTCACCCGGCCTTTGCCGGACTATTCATCGAGAGCCGGATTCTGGCTGGGCGCTCCGCGGTTCTCTTCACCCGCCGGCCGCGCGCCCCGACCGAGGAGTGGCCCTGCCTGTTTCACGTCCTAGTCCCTCGCGGCCGGCACGCATCCGCTCCGCTCAGCTTCGAGACGGACCGCGCCCTGTTCATCGGGCGGACCCGCGCGCCGACGAATCCAGCGGCCCTCGACGCGTCCGGCCCCCTGTCCGGAACGGCCGGCGCCGTGCTGGACCCCGTGGCGGCGATCCGGCGCCGGGTGGAGATTGAGCCCGGCGAATCCGTCGTTTTGGAGGCCATGATGGGCGTCGCCCGAACGCCGGACGAAGCCGCCGCGCTGATCGATAAGCACCTGGACCCCCGCCTGACCGAGCGCGTGTTCGACATGGCCTGGACGCACAGCCAGGTGCTGCTCCATCAAATTCGCGCGACCGAAGCGGAAGCCCAGCTCTTCGCGCGGATGGCCGGCGCCCTGATCTTCGCGAATCCGCGGCTGCGCGCCAATCCCGCCCGCATCGCGAGGAACCGAAAGAGCCAATCCGGTCTCTGGAGCTACGGCATCAGCGGCGATCTCCCGATCGTGCTGCTTCGCGTCGGCGAACAAGGCCATCTGGATCTCGTCCGGCAGTTGATCCAGGCCCACGGCTACTGGCGGCACAAGGGACTGCGGGTGGACCTCCTGATCTGGGCCGAGGCCTTTGCCGGGTACCGGCAGAGCCTCCTCGACGCCATCCTCGGGATCGTTCACGCCGGGCCGGAATCCAAGACGCTCGACCAGCCCGGCGGTATCTTCGCGCGCAACATCGAACAGATCCCCGCCGAGGACCAGCTCCTCATGCAGTCCGTCGCTCGCATCGTGCTCAGCGACCGCCACGGATCCCTGTCCGCCCAGATGGAGCGCCACGGCGCGCGCGAGTTGCCGGTCAAGCGGCTCGAACCCGCGCGCAAGCCCGAGACCGTGGCGCCGGGGGAACGGCTCATCCCGGAGCGGCGGCTCTTGTTCTTCAACGGCCTGGGCGGCTTCACCGAAGACGGCCGGGAATACGTCATCGTCCTCCAGCCCGGCGCCCCGACTCCGGCGCCCTGGGCCAACGTGCTGGCCAACTCGGCGGGATTCGGCTCGGTCGTCACGGAGACCGGCGGCGCGTATACATGGCTGGAGAACGCCCACGAGTTCCGCCTGACGCCATGGCACAACGATCCGGTCTCCGATCCCACCGGGGAGGCCTTCTACATCCGCGACGAGGAGACGGGGCGGTTCTGGTCCCCCACCGCCCAGCCGGCTCCCGGCCCGACCCCGTACGTGTGCCGCCACGGCCTCGGATACTCGGCCCACGAACACACGCAGGACCGGATTTTCTCCGAGCTGTTCACGTACGTGGCGGTCAACGCGCCGGTCAAGTGCATGGCGATCACCCTGCGCAACCTCTCGAACCGCGCGCGGCGGCTGAGCGTGACCGGCCTTCTGCGAATGGGTCCTGGGCGAGACGCGCGACCGCTACGCCATGCACACAGTCACGCGCCTCGACGCGCAGACCGGCGCGCTGCTCGCCACCAACGCTTATCACCCCGACTTCGCCGACCGCATCGCCTTTTTCCAGTGCAGCGAAACCCGGCGCTCGCTGACCGCCGACCGCACGGAGTTCCTGGGGCGCAACCGGCCGCTGGCCGCGCCAGAAGCCATGCGCGCGCGGCAGCTCTCCAACTCCGTCGGGGCGAGCCTCGACCCCTGCGCCGCGATCCAGGCCTATCTCGAGATCCCGCCGGGGCAGAGCCGCCACGTCGTGTTCGCCCTGGGGGCCGCCCGCGGCGAGGCGGAAGCCCACTCGCTCATCCGACGCTACAGCGATCCCGACGGCGCCCGCCAGGCCCTCGAAGAGGTCTGGCAGTTCTGGAAGCACCTCCTTGGCGGCGTCTATGTGGAAACGCCGGACCTCTCCCTCAACTTCCTGACCAATCACTGGCTGCTCTACCAAACCCTGAGCGCCCGGTTCTGGGGGCGGAGCGGATACTACCAGTCGGGTGGCGCCTACGGGTTTCGGGATCAGCTCCAGGATTCGCTCGCCTTCCTCCACGAGTGCCCCTGGCTCACGCGCCAGCACCTCCTGCTGGCCGCCGGCCGGCAGTTCCGCGACGGCGACGTCCAGCACTGGTGGCACCCGCCCGCCGGCTGCGGCATCCGCACCCGCATCTCCGACGACCTGCTCTGGCTGCCATACGCCGTGGGCCGCTACGTCAAGGCCACGGGCGACACCGGCGTGCTGGACGAGGCGGTCCCGTTCGTGGACGGCCGGGCCCTCCAGCCAGAGGAGGAATCGTGCTACGACCTGCCGCGCGTTACCGAGCATCGCGCCCCACTCTACGAGCACTGCGTCCTGGCCATCCGCCGGGCGCTGGCCTTCGGCCCGCACGGCCTGCCCCTCATGGGCACGGGCGACTGGAACGACGGCATGAACCGCGTGGGCCGCCAGGGGCGCGGGGAAAGCGTTTGGCTCGCGTTTTTTCTTCTCGACGTCGTCAAGCGGTTCGCCGAACTCGCGGACAGCCGGGACGACACCACCTTTGCCGGCGAGTGCCGCGAAACGGCGGAGAAACTCAGCCGCGCCGTCGACGCCTCGGCCTGGGACGGCGCATGGTACCGGCGGGCCTTCTTCGACGACGGCGCCCCGCTGGGCGCCTCCGCTGCGGAGGAGTGCCGGATCGACTCCCTCCCGCAAAGCTGGGCCGTGCTCAGCGGGGCCCCGGACCGCGCGCGGGCGGAGCGAGGGGTACGATCCGCGCTCCGCCTCTTGGAAGATTCCAACCTCCGACTCCTGAAGCTGTTCACGCCCCCCTTCGATGCCGCGCCCGTTGATCCCGGCTACATCAAGGGATACGTGCCCGGAGTCCGGGAGAACGGCGGGCAGTATACGCACGCGGCGGTCTGGCTGGTCGCCGCCCTAGCGCGTCTGGGAGACGCCGAGGCGGCCTGGCGCCTGTTTTCGTTCCTGAACCCGGTGACGCATGCCGACACCCCCAAGGCCGTGAACCGGTACAAGGTGGAGCCCTATGTCCTCGCGGCCGACGTGTATACCGCGGCGAACCACGAGGGCCGCGGCGGCTGGACATGGTATACCGGCTCGGCCGGTTGGCTGTACCAGATCGTCGTCGAGGAACTGCTGGGAGTCCGGCTGGAGACGGACGCGCTGTCGTTTGCGCCGCTCTTCCAGCCGGGATGGTCCGAATACACGATCCATTACCGCTACCGGAACACCTTCTACCACATCCGGGTCGTGAAAGTGAAAACGGGCGATGGAGCGGACCGCGCCTGCCGCGTCTTCGTGGACGGCGTCGAGTCGCCCGACGGCCGGCTCCATCTGGCGGACGACGGGCTGGAACGCGCCGCGCGGGTGGAAGCAGGATAACTCCGGCCGGAACCCTCGCCGCCGAGGCCGTCACCGGGCTTGCGCTCGGGCCGCCCGCGCCTTATGATCGGGCCCCTTTGGATACCCAAAGAGGGCCCGCGCGTCGCGCGCAACGATGAACACAAGCGGTAACGATCGAGGGCACAGCGTTCCAAGCGCGAGCTTGCGCGGGACCATTGCAAAGGCCCTCCTCCTCCCCATGGGATTCTTGTTGCTCTTGTGGTCTCTGCTGCTCCTGTATCGCCTTTTTCTGCGCCCGTTGCTCAGCGCCGACGTGAATATCTGTCTGGACAGGACGTTTTTCGCGCTGTTCGTCGCGGCGGGGGCGCACACGCTCCAGCGAGCCCTGTCCCGGGCTCTTCGATGGCGCGCGCGCAACGTCGCGCGAAAAACCAAAACCCAGTTCGACGACGAATTCATCCCGTTGCTCAAGCGAGTCGCTCATACTGCCGTGTGGCTTTCCGCAAGCATCGTGATTCTCAAGAAGTTCGACGTGAATCTGAGCGCCCTGATCGCCGCGCTCGGCGTGACCTCCCTGGCTATTGCCCTGGCCGCGCAGGATACGATCGCCAATATTATCGCCGGGCTCCTCATCATGCTCGACAAGCCGTTCCGAGTCAGCGACGAGATCAAGTTGCCGTCCGGTGAGCGGGTTCGCGTTCTGGGCATCGGCGCGCGCCGATCCCGATTCCTCAACCTCGACGACGGCTCGATCGTGATCGTTCCCAACCTCGATCTCAGCAAGTCCAAGCTGACCAACTACACCTACGGCAAGGAACATGGGCAACAGAGTTGAACAGAGGCTTCGACGCAGGCGCGGAATGGGTTATATAGCCGGCGTTCTACGACAGGCAGACCCACCACGGAAGCGGTGGGTTTTGGGGTCTTGCCGTGTGGTAGAGGAAGAACATCGAATGTTGCGTGTTGCGTTGCCGGACACCGACTCCGCACCCCCGGCGACCCCTGTTGCATTATTCCACTTCTTCCTTTATTCCAATATTCCAATATTCCAGCCACCCGACCCAGCGCGAGCACAGGGTCGCCCAGGAGTGATCCCATCATGAAGACCGGCGCAGACTGCGTTATGGATGGATTCAAGCGAGCGGGGGTCAAGACGATCTTCGGGTTGCCCGGCGGCGCCGTGCTGGACCTTTTTTCCAAGCTCTACCACGCTCCATTCGAGTTTATTCTGGCCCGTCACGAGCAGGGCGCCGCGCATATGGCAGACGGGTACGCCCGCGCGACGGGCCAGCCGGGCTGCTGCATCGTGACCTCCGGCCCCGGCGCCACCAACACCGTCACCGGCCTGGCCACGGCCTTTGCCGACGGGGTCCCAATGGTCTGCGTGAGCGGCCAGGTGCCTTCCTCGATGATCGGCAACGACGCGTTTCAGGAAGCGGACACCACGGGCATTACTCGCGGCATTACCAAGCACAATTACCTGGTCGCGCGCGCGAACGACATCCCGCGGATTATGGCCGAGGCATTCCACCTGGCCGCCACTGGCCGGCAGGGTCCGGTGCTGATTGATATTCCCAAGGACATCCAGCAGGCGCCGGTGACGGCAACCGAGCCGGGCCCGCTTCACCTTCCCAGCTACCAGCCGGCTGACGATCCGGACCCGGCCCGTCTCCAGGAGCTGGCCGACGCGATCGACAGGTCGAGGAAGCCGCTGCTCTACGTGGGCGGCGGCGTCATTACCGGTAACGCGTCCGACGAATTGACGGCCCTGGCTCACAAGGCCCGGATTCCGGTGACGACCACGCTCATGGGGTTGGGCGCGTTTCCCGACACCGATCCGCTGGCCCTGCGCATGCTGGGCATGCACGGCAGCGTGGCGGCCAACCGGGCCGTGGACCATTGCGACCTGCTGATCTCCGTCGGCGCGCGGTTCGACGACCGGGTGACCGGCAAGGTGTCGGCCTTCGCGGTTCACGCGAAGAAGGCCCACATTGACATTGATCCTTCGAGCATCAACAAGAACGTTGTGGTCGACATCGCGGTGGTCGGGCACGCGCGGAACGTTTTACGCAAGCTTTCGCGCGCGGTCAAGACCGCGGACCGGTCCGAGTGGCTCGGCCAACTGAAGCAGTGGCAGGAGAAGCATCCGTTCGCGTACGACCGCCGGACGGCCCAGGTCCTGCCCCAGTACGTTATCGAGCAGCTCTACACCGTCACCGGCGGCGAGGCGATCGTGGCAACGGACGTGGGTCAGCACCAGATGTGGGCGGCGCATTTCTACCGCTACACGAAGCCGCGCACGTTCCTTTCCTCCGGCGGCCTGGGCACGATGGGCTACGGGCTGCCCGCCGCGATCGGCGCGCAAGCCGGGTTTCGCGACAAGGTCGTTGTGGTCATCGCGGGCGACGGGAGCATTCAGATGAACTTCCAGGAACTCGTCGTGGCAGTGGAGCACGAATTGCCGGTCAAGGTAGTGATCATCAACAACGGCCACCTCGGCATGGTCAGGCAGTGGCAGGAGCTATTCTACAAAAAGGAATACTCCGCCAGCGTGCTCGGCCGCCGGGGCCGGACCGGCATGGAGCGCATCCGCGAACCCGATCGGAACGGCTACCTGCCGGACTTCATACGGCTGGCCGAAGCGCACGGCGCCGTCGGCATCCGGGTAAAGTCCAAGGACGAGGTGGCGCCGGCGCTGCGCCTGGCGCTGGAAACCGCCGGGCCGGTCGTTGTGGAATGTATTGTCAAGCCGGATGAAAACGTCTACCCCATGGTGCCGCCCGGCGCGGCCCTGGCGGACCAAGCGCATGGGGTGACGTTGGTTTGAAGAGGAAACTGGAGGCGCTGAACCATGATCCACATCATCACGGCGTTGGTGAACAACAAACCGGGCGTTCTGGCGAGAATTATCGGCCTGATCTCCGGACGCGGCTACAACATCGAGAGCCTGGACGTGGCCCCCACCCCACAGGACCACGGCGTGTCCAGGTTGATCATGTCCGTGCCCGGCGACGACCGGATTCTGGACCAGGTAACGAAACATCTCGAGAAGCTGGTGGACGTGCTCGAGGTCACGCATATCACCGACAAGATGACGGAACAGGACAAGGCCGCCGCGAAGCCGGAGAAGAAGGGCCGGACGTAGAAGCCCGGCAGGGTTCATGGTTCCCGCCTACGCCCAGAGGCTCCGGCGGGCAAGCAGGGTTCAGGTGGGCCGGCCACGAGCCGCGCGCGCGCGACGCCGGCCGCTCCTCGCGCGCCGACGGAACTCGGAGTCGTCGCAAGCAGAAGAAAGGGAGTGGTGGACCGATGGACACAAACCGGGTCATCATTTTTGACACCACGCTGCGCGACGGCGAGCAGTCGCCGGGCGCCAGCCTGAACCGGCGCGAGAAGATCGAGCTGGCGCGGCAACTCGCCTTGCTCAACGTGGACGTGATCGAGGCGGGTTTTCCGATCGCTTCGCAGGACGACTTCGATGCCGTCCATGCGATTGCGGGAATTGTCAAGGGCCCGACGATCGCAGCCCTGGCGCGCACGGTCGAGAAAGACATCGAGCGGGCCGGCCGCGCCCTTGCGCCGGCGAAGAAGCGGCGGATTCACACGTTCAGCTCGGGCAGCGACATTCATCTTCGGACCATGTTGAAGATGACCCGCGCTCAGAACATCGAGCATTCGGTCCGGTCGGTGAAGTTCGCGCGGACCTTCACCGACGACGTGGAGTATTCGGCTCAGGACACGACGCGGGCGGACCGCGACTACCTGGTGGAACTCTACACGGCAACGGTGGAAGCCGGCGCGACGACTCTGAACATACCGGACACGGTCGGCTATGCGGTTCCGGACGAGTACGCGGCTCTGATCGGCTACATCGTCGGGCGAATCCGCGCGCCGGGCATCGTGTTCTCCGTGCACTGCCACAACGATCTCGGCATGGCGACAGCCAATTCGCTGGCGGCGGTCAAGGCAGGCGCCCGGCAGATCGAGTGCTCGATCAACGGGCTGGGCGAGCGGGCGGGCAACGCCGCGCTCGAGGAAATCGTCATGGCCATCCGCACGCGGGCCGACCAATTCGGCGGCCTGCGCGCCGGCGTCCGCGCCGAGCGCCTCTACAAGACGAGCCGCCTCGTGAGCCGGCTGACCGGCCTGGCCGTGCAGCGCAACAAGGCCATCGTCGGCGCCAACACGTTTGCCCACGAGTCCGGCGTGCACCAGGACGGAATCCTCAAAGAACGCGCGACGTACGAAATTATGAAGCCGCAGGACGTCGGCATCGAGCGGACCGATCTGGTCCTGGGCAAGCACTCCGGCCGGCACGCGTTCCGGCACCACCTCTCGAAAATGGGCATCGTCCTGAGCCGCGCGGAACTGGATGACGCCTACCGACGGTTCAAGGAACTCGCCGATAAAAAGAAGTTCGTCTATGACGACGATCTCCTGATGATCGCGCGCGAGGAAATGGCCGACGCCTCCACCCTGTTCGCGCTGGACTATTTCCACGTGTCCACGGGGACCGGCGCGGTTCCGACGGCCACTGTGCTGCTGCGCCGCAGCAAGGAGATTTACCGCGACGCCGCCTGCGGCGACGGTCCGGTGGATGCCGTGCTGAAGTCCATTGATCGCCTGACGGGAGTACGGGGCAAGTTGCTCGATTTCTCGATTCAGGCCATCACCGTCGGCAAGGACGCCATGGGCGAGGTGAGCATCCGGGTCGCGTTTGGCCGCGAGACCGTGAGCGCCAAGGGCGCCAGCACGGACATTGTCGAGGCCAGCGCCAAGGCGTATCTTTCGTGCGTGAACCGTTATCTGTCGAGCCGAGGCAGCGTGGCGGCGGGAAAAAATCGCAAACCGCGGAACAAGTGAGGGGCCCAGATTTCAAGTTTCATGACATGAATATCTCCGGCCAGACCAAGGTCTTTGCGGTGCTGGGCCATCCCATTCGCCACTCGCTGTCGCCGGCCATGCACAATGCCTCGTTGCGCGCCCTCGGCCTGGACGCCGTGTACACGGCCTTCGACGTGAGGCCCGACCGCTTGATGCGCGTCCTGCCGGCCATGGCCGACATGGGGTTCGGAGGCGTGAACCTCACGGCGCCACTGAAAGAGGCGGCATTCGCCGGCCTGAAGGACCTGGACGACTCCGCCCGCCGGCTGGGCGCGGTGAACACCGTGGAGTTCCGCCCGGACGGCATAAAGGGTCACAACACCGACGACAGAGGCTTCTTGACGGCGATCGAGGAAGCATTTGCGATCGCGCCGGCCGGCCGCTCGATCTTCGTGCTCGGCTGCGGAGGCGCCGGCCGCGCGGTGGCCCTTGCCTGCGCAATTCGGGGCGCTCGCCGACTGCTCCTCGCGGATTTGCGGGAGGAACGCGCCGGCCGGCTGGCGGACGAGATTCGCGCGCTGGCGCCGGCGGTCGAGATCGTTCCACTGCCCCCGGACCCGGCGCAATGGACGGCGTCCTGCCCGGAAGCGGAACTTGTGGTGCAAGCCACGCCGGTCGGCATGAAGCGGGACGACGCGTCGCTTCTCGCTTCCGCCGCCTTCCGCTCGGAGCACCGGGTTTTGGACCTGGTCTATCCGTATTCGGAGACGGCTTTCATGAAAGCCGCCAGGCAGGCGGGCGCCCGGACGGCCAATGGGTTGAGCATGCTCCTGCACCAGGGCGCCTATGCCTTCACGATCTGGACCGGAAAGCAAGCAGACGTAACGGCGATGCGGACGGCCCTGGAAAAAGCGGTGTGCGAAAGAATGGAATGATGGAATGGTGGGGGCGGAGAATTCCATCGCTGCATCGTTCCAAGGCACGGCAGCCATGAGCGAGACGGCACGCAAGAACATCAATCGGGGATACATGAAGCTCAGGGTTTGGCAGGATGCCAATGCCTACTACGGGCTGACATGTCGGTTGTTCCTGGCGTTTCCCCGCGAACTCGCCTACAAGATCGAGAATGGCCTGAAGCGCCTGATCGAGAGCCTGCAATTGAAGCGCGAGAGCGGCGGATGGGAGGACAGTTTCATCGCGCGGGAGTCCAACGCCGCTTGCGGGGAGAAGCCATGACCCCCGGCAACTTGTCCCCGATCATCCCGCTGTTCCATGATTTCAGCATTCCATTCCTCCTCTCAACCATCATT
This sequence comes from Verrucomicrobiota bacterium, assembly GCA_030018915.1. GTDB lineage: Bacteria > Verrucomicrobiota > Kiritimatiellia > UBA8416 > SLMC01 > JASEHE01. The sequence goes on along the minus strand of JASEHE010000031.1, from coordinate 3,570 downwards.
CCATCATTCCATCATTCCATTGTTCCTCTTCCTCCCGTCTGGTCGCTCATCTGGACGCTCGCCGTATTCGTCTTCGGCGCCTGCATCGGCAGCTTTCTCAATGTCTGCGTCTACCGCATTCCACGCGAGATATCGGTGAACCGGCCGCGCCGTTCCTTCTGCCCGCGCTGCCAACACGTAATCGCATGGTACGACAACATTCCGCTGCTGAGCATCCTCCTGCTTCGCGGCCGGTGCCGACGCTGCGGGGGCCGCATCAGCCTCCGGTACTTCGTCGTTGAGGCGCTGGTCGCGGCGTTGTTCGCGCTGGTCTGGCTGCAGTATTGCTCGCCGGGCGGCCCACCGATCTTGGGAATGACCTCGATCGAGGACTGGCGGCTGATTCCGATCTACTGGCTCGCGGTCGCCGGGCTGACGCTGGGCACGTTCGTGGATTTCGACTTCCTGATCATCCCCGACCGCGTGACGCTGGGCGGGATCGCGCTGGGTCTGATCCTGAGCGCCGCAGCGCCCGCGCTGCACCGGGCCGGGATATGGTATCAGGGCTTACTCCGCGCGCTGCTCGGCGCGAGCGTCGGATGGGGCGCGCTCTGGCTGGTAGCGCAAGTGGGGCGGCTCATTTTTCGGCGGGACGCCATGGGATTCGGCGACGTCAAACTCCTGGGCGCCATCGGGGCATTCCTGGGCTGGCGGGCCGTGCTGTTCGTGATCATGCTGTCCTCACTGCTGGGCTCGGTTGTGGGGATAACCCTGATCGCGGCAGGCCAAAAGCAACTGCGTAGCCGCATTCCCTACGGGCCTTACTTGGCGCTGGCCGCCGTGGTCTGGATGCTATGGGGGCAGGGCATCTGGCGGCTCTATCTGGAGTTCGTGTTTCCACCCATGCCGCTGCCCTGACCCGCATATTTCACACTCTCGCGCGAAATATGCGCCCTTCGGGCCGCCACGTGAGTCGCGCGCCCGTGTGAGGCCACATTGCCGCTGCCTACGCGGCTCACGCGGGGCCAGCCGCGTTCGCGGTGTCTCCCGCGACACTGCGTCACGGGTCAGGAGGTTCGCGCAAATCCGAGATCAACGACCTGCGCCCGAATCGAGGCAGGATGGGATTTTCGTCGGGGCTATTTCTCTGTTTTTCCGGCATGGTTCAAGAGGCTGCCTCGATCCGCGCCCGGATAGCGGCCACGGCCTCGTCAATCGTCAACTCCGTGCTGTCAATCTCGACGGCGTCGGGCGCGATCGTCAGCGGGTCCTTTTTGCGCGTGCTGTCGCGCTGATCCCGCGTTAGAATCGCGCGCCGGACGTTGTCGGCGCGCGACGGCTCGTTGCGCGCGGTCATCTCGGCGTGCCGCCGCCGGGCCCGGACCTCCACGGCGGCGTTCAGATAGAACTTGTGCGCGGCGTCCGGAAAGACCGCGGCGCCGATGTCGCGGCCGTCCACCACAAGGTCCCCGAATTGCAACATACCGCGCAACCACTCGTTCACGCGCGCCCGGACCTCCGGCATCGCGGCGATCGGGCTCACGTTCTCGTCCACCTGCTGCGTCCGAATTTCCGGCCCGGGGTCCACCCCGTCAATCAGGTAGCCGACGGCGCCCTCCCGCGCGTGAAACCGGATATTCAACCGCGCCAGGAGTCCTTTGACCGCCTCAGTATCGCGGCAGGCGAGCCCTTCCCGCAGGGCCTTCCACGTCACGCCGCGATACAGCGCCCCGGAATCCACGTACAGGCATCCCAGCGCGGCGGCCAATCTTCGGCCGACCGTGGACTTACCGGATGCCGCCGGCCCGTCAATGGCGATTACGCGATTGGACTCGGATTTGTTTTGGGTTTCGCGCCGCGACATTCGGATTCCCCGTATTCCGCGCCGGGCCATCACGGAGTCGCCATCCGGACCGACGTTATATCCTCCAGATGTTTCCAGAAGTCCGGATACGAAGTGGCAATGAACGAAACGTCCCGGATTGTCACCGGCCCGTCCGCCGACAACGCCAGGATCGCCGACGCCATGGCGACGCGGTGATCGCCGCGGGTTTCGACCACTCCGCCGCCGCGCACCACGGCGCCGCCGTTCACGACCATTCCGTCCGGCCTCTCCTCGACAACCACCCCCATCGCGGCCAGGGCTCCGGCCATGGCAGCAATTCGGTCCGACTCCTTGACCCGCAGTTCGGCGGCGTCGCGGATCACGGTCCTGCCCGACGCGAGCGCCCCCAGAACGGCGACCAGCGGCAATTCGTCAATCAGATTCGGGATTTCCTCGCCGCTCACCTCGGCGCCGGCGAGAGCGCAACCCTTGACCGTGATTGTGCCGACAGGCTCGTAGTTCTCTTCGCCGCCGGCGCGCGGTTCCGGTGTGAACTTCATGCCGACGCCCCTGACTTCGACGTCCGCGCCCATCCGCCGGAGCACGTCCAGAAACGCCGTGCGCCGCGGGTTCAGCCCCACCTCCTCCAGAACGATCTCGGCGCCTTCCCGAGCGGCTGCAGCCGCCAGCCAGAACGCCGCCGAGGAAAAATCGCCCGGCACGACCATGGTCAACGGCTCCAGCGCCGGCGCCCGGCCGCTCCCAGCGCCTTCCACCGACACGGCGTCTCGATCCGCGGCCACGCGGACGCCCATGGCGCGCAGCATCCGCTCGGTATGGTCGCGCGTCGGCTTGGGCTCGATGACCGTTGTGGCGCCGGCGGCGAACAATCCGGCCAGCAGAACGCAGGACTTCACCTGGGCCGAGGCGACGGGCGGCGCATACTCGATTCCGCGCAGGTTTCCGCCTCGAATCCGCGCGGGCGCCGTTCCGCCGGCGCCGAGCAACTCGACGGTTGCGCCCATCTTCTCCAGCGGCGCCTGAATCCGCCGCATGGGCCGAGACCGCAGCGAGGCGTCGCCGGTGAGCCGCGAAACGAACGAATGACCGGCCAACAGGCCGCACAGCAGGCGCATGCCTGTGCCAGAATTGCCCATGTCCAGTTCGGACGGCGAGGCTTGAAACATGCCGCCCGCGCCCCGAATCTTGACGAGATTCCCATCACGCGTGACCGAGGCCCCGAGCTTCCGCATCGCGCGCAGGGTGTTCATGCAGTCCTCGCTGAGCAGGAAGTTCTCCAGGCGCGACGTCCCGGCGGCCAGCGCTCCCAGCATGGCCGCCCGGTGCGACACGCTTTTGTCGCCCGGCGCCTTCACGCGTCCGCCGATCTTCCGGCAGGGTCGCACGACTCGCGAATCATCGGCGGTCATGGCGTTTCTCGCTGCTCCTGGCCTGGACTTCCAGGCACATGTCAATGATGCTGCGGTAGACCGCCTCGACCGCCCTGTCGCCGGCCGGTCCACGGTTGAGACTCTTCGCGCGCTCCAACACGACGTTTTCCCTGGCGACGTTCTGAACGGGGATGCCAAGTTCGCGCTTCTTTTCTCCTATGCGCGCGGCCACCTGGGCGCGCTGCGCCAGGAGGCGCACGATCTGCTCGTCTATCGCGTCAATCTCTTGGCGGAGTTCGTCAATCCCGCGCGCGGGATCAATGTCGCTCATGTCGGTCCCTCCGAAGAAGCGCCCGGCACGGGCGGCGTTTCGAC
>JASEHE010000030.1 GCA_030018915.1 Verrucomicrobiota bacterium | reverse complement strand
CCCCAAAACTGTCCGGTATCGTCCCGGATTCACTGTCCGGACACGTCCCGGATTCGGTGTCCGGAATGATCGCGGATTCAGTGTCCGGATCATCGCGGAATACGCAATTCATGCGTCCGCTGTCAAAACAGAACTTCGAGGACACAATCATGCGCTCGCTGACCAAGGCTATCTTGCTCCATGCCCGGATATTTCACGCTCTCTTTCGTCAACGCGCGGAATCATCGCCTTGTTGACGGTGGTCGGCCCAATCCAAGGTGTCAGAGGGCGATAGAGGCCAAAGAGATGGCGCCATGACATCGAGGGCGCCGTGGGCGTGGCCAAGGCCGAAACATCACGCGATGTCGATCTTCTCGGCTTTGCTCCTGCCATACCAGCGCAGGAAGAATAATAGACTGACCACGGCCAGGAAGCCGAGAATAATGTAGATAATCAGCCAGACCGTTCTGCGGCTCGGCGCCTTGATGCCGAATCCTTTCCGCGGCTGCGACTCGCGCAAGGCGAGCTTAACGCGGTAAAGCCGTTCCTCGATCTGGTCCAGCCGCTTCGCCTGGCCGCGGAAAAAGTCCACGTACCGGTCGTCGAGCATGGCCGGCAGCGGCTCTTTCTCGACGTCATCTATCTCGGCCAGAAGGTCCGCCATCGCGCGGCAGACCAATGCAATGCCCATCGGCGTTACAGCGTTCCGGACTTCTTGCGCGCGCTCCTTCAGGGAAAGGATGCGCCTGGCATTGATATTCCAGCGATCGCGAATTCTGACGTTGAACGTTACGGTCTCTCCGGGACCGATTTCAACGTCCTCCTTGAACAGGTAGCAGACCTCCCGCCTGGCGTCAGTGGCGGCCTCCAGGCCGCCCCCGTCGAGCACGTCGTTCGCCCGAATCTCCCTGGGCAAATCCCGTTGCACCTTAACCTTGCGCGCCACGGTCGCCGATGGGTTGTGCACCCTGATCTGGTAGACGACCTCCTTGTATTCGCCAGGCGCCGGCTCGATGCTCCGGTCGGGTTTTGGGGTCTCCTTCTCCGCCCCGAGCAGCTCGCCCGGGTCCTGGCCCGCGCCGAGCGCCAAGTTCTCCAGGTGCCCCAGCCGGTTTCGAACATCCTGCAACGCGTCCAGATTCGCGTAGTAGGCCCGAATGTGCTGGAGCGGCTTGGCGCCAGAGGCCAGCGAACACTTATTCTGTTCGTCGCGGATTCGGACCAGGCTCTTGACGATCCCGTTCTTGCAGTCTTCGCCAAGCGACGCGAAGTCGGTCCGGTTCAGCATCTTGGCCAGCTTCTCGGCATGCTTCTGGAACTTCTCCAACGTCTGGGCGGAGATCACCCAGACATCCTCGATCTCCACTCTGAAATCAACGCGGGCCCGGGGCGCCAGGTCCACCTCCCGATAGACGTAGTAAAGGTCGTTCTTGACATCGTAGCGCAGCTCCATGCCGTCGAGCGTGATGACGTCGTTTGTGCCCACTCCGTTCGGGAGATTCGAGCGAACGGCCTTTCTTTGGAGTTTGTCGCTGGGGTTGACGGCGCTGATCTTCAGCACGACTTTGGCGGCGTCGACGGGCCGCGCAACGGCCAAGCACACCACGGCCGTTCCGAGTGCCCGAAGCATGCGGCCGGTCCACACCCGTTGGCGCTCGATACTGTTCATTGCAACAGAGAATACCACGGCGCCTGATCCCGAGAAAAGGGGAAATCGGCGGCCGGCTCGCTACTCGGCCACGAGCAGGACTTCATCAACGACCGGCTGCTGGAGGGTCTCGTCCATGATCTTCTGCATGAGCCGCATCTCGCTCTTGATTTCCTCCATGTACCGGTTCAGACGGCCGAGCGTGTCCTTGACCGCGCCCTTGTCCGGCTCTTCGACAGTCGGCGTCACCCAATCGTGGAATCCCTTGCTGGCCGCGAGCTTGCGGATCGTTTCCGCCATCTCTCTCATCTGCTTGTAGTACTCGTCCACTTGGACGCCTTTTGGAATCTGGTCGACGTTGCTCCGGATGGCGGTCACGTATTCCTCGATCTGTTCGAGCAGCGGCTTGATGCCCCGCAAGTTGCCCCGCGCCATCTCCAGCTTCACGGCCTGAATGGCAGCCAGCGCGTTGGCCGCCTCGCTCTTGGCCGTCTGCGCCTTCTTGGAAGCGTCCGATGCGCCGGCCCCCAGGGCGTTCAGCTTGCCGGCAAGAACATCGAGCCGGTTCCACACCGAATTCCCGCCGGTCCCGAGCTGCTGCTCGAGTCTGGCAATGCCGGACACGTCCACAATCTGATCGGGCGGGATGTTGTCCACCGACTCTTGAACGTTCCCGATCGCCGTCATTAGTTCCGTCATATCGCCTGCCGTATCCAATTCCGAAACCACGGACGCCAGGGACGCCAAGTTGCCGTCCAGTTTCCGCACGCCGTTGCTGACCGAGGCCACCATCGTGGCAAGCGCATCGACGTCCTTGTCGACCACTTTGACGATGATGCTGTCCCGGGCCTGGGGATCGGCGCAGGCAATCGTCTGGCTGCCCACCGGCCAGTTCGCGACCAACCCGGTCAGTTGATAGATGCCGGCGACGACCTCAGTCATCGGCCCCGTGAAGCCGGCCGGCGAAACCGTAATGGTTACGCTGCCGGCGTAGCCGGGCCTGGACTTGTAGAGGAAGGTGTTCGTGCTGCCAACCTCGATGGTCGTTGGACGTGTCAGGATTCGGGACAGGCCGCTCAGGGAGTCCTGCGCGATGTTCGTCACCTGGCCCCAGATGTTCCCAACCGTGAGCGCCGTGTTCGATGCGGTCGGCAGGAGTATCGTGAGGTTCGTGTCAATCCGGCCGATGCCCAGAAGCGCGTCGGCGATCAGGGCGCTGTTGGTGCCCAGGACTTCGAGGAGATTCGTGGTCGAGAGCCCGATCTGGCTGCTGAGATTCGATATTCCTCTCTCGACCTCCGCGCGCATGGCGGTGACCTCGCCGCTCACTCCGCCCACCCGGTCCAGGATGTTCGAGGTGGAATCGCTGAGGTACCCGATGACCGTCTCCATGTCCCCGCTGGCCACCTGGCGCGGCATGAAGGTGAATCCGGCGCTGTAGGCCTTGCCCGCGTATACGATCTGGACCTTGCCCAGGAACGTGTCGGTGTCGTCGTACCCCTTGTCCGAAACGTCCCAATCGAACCAGAACACGCCTTGCAGCGGGACCGCCCGGAAAAGACTGGTCACCTCCTGGCCCGCCCGGTCGTAGATCCAGATCGTCGAGTTGGACACGCCCTCCATCATGGAACCCGAGTATTCCAGCCATGACTGGATGCTGAAGTTGGTCGCCGCCATGGTGTACGTGAATGTCGCCTTGATCGTGTAGTTCTGCGGGACGTCGCCCTTTCCGACCGTCTGCCGCATCATGAACGTCAACCCCGACGAGTATATCGTGCCGGAGTACCGGATCATGACCTTGGCAAAGAACACCTCCTCGCTGTCGTACTGGCCGACCGGCACGGCCCAAGTCAGCCAGAAGATTCCCTCGATCGGATCGTAGGACGTCAGCGTGCCGATCCGCCCCCCGGCGGAATTGAAGACGTGGATCGCGCACTGGTCCGGCAGCGGCAGGATCGAGCCGCCGCGCTCGAGCCAGGCCCGGATCGTAAAGTTGGTGAGCGTCTCGTTGAAGGTGAAGCTGGCCAGAACGTGGTAGTCCGGCTCCACCTGCGACTTCGTCATCTCGACTTCCTGTGTCCGCGACGGCTCCGAGACCCAGTCGAACACGACCTTGTCGTGGAAGAACTCCCTGTACCACAGAGTGTCGAAATAGCCGTAGGGATAGTAGGCCGTCACGCCCGAGGCCATGTCGGAGGCCGACCAGCCAGAGCTGTCGGCCACGCTGAGGTGGTCGAGCTGGTTGGTCGCGCCGTTCTCGTCCACGTAGTAGACGCGCCACGTGATCGCGTAGTAGCGCGCCGTGAAGCAGTTGTCCGAGTCGTCGAACGGGCCGCGGAAGTTCTTGTCGTAGAGCGCCGTGTAGTTCGTGTCCTGGACCCGGAGCCAGACGATGTCGCTGATCAGGTCCGGCACCTTCCACTCGTACTGGCTCGTGGTCTTGTCGCCGCGGCAGGGGATCGGCGCCGAGTTGATCTTGACCCAACCGTCGGTCGCCCGCGAGGCGTTCGTCGAGTAGTACATGTCCACCGCCGACACGTCGCCCTCTGTGTACCACTGCACCCACGTGTCCTTCAGCGCGTAGTAGGACTCCCCGCCGTTCGGCGAGACCATCGTGAACTTCGGCGACAGGCAGAAAACGCCCGAGACGTCCCGCACCACGGGCGCCGTCATCACCCGGTTGCTCACCGAGATCTGGAACGGCCCCAGCCCGTCGTCCTTGCCGATCGTCCATTCGAGCCAGAACCGGTTCTCGACCGCCTCGTACTGCTGGGCCTGGGTCAGCAGGATCGAGTTCGTGAACCCGTCCGCCGAGTAGCGCACCTCGAAGTCGAACGGCATGCCGCCGCCCTTGGTCCACTCGACGCGGTAGGTTTCCGAGGCGCGCCAGAACTCGCCCGGCTGCGGGGAGATGATCCGGATCATCGGCTCGGAGACCACCTGGAACGGCTGCGACACGCCCTCGTAGGCGAGCGGCCCCTCGTCCCGGACCCGGATCGTCACGTTGCTGCCCACGGCGGTCAGGGGCACTTCCCACTCGTAGGACGTGCCCGTGACCCCCGTCAGGGTTTGCGCTACCACCCCGTTCGTCATGACCTCGATCGTCTGGCTGCCGGACGTGCCGATGGCGATCCAGCGGATCGTGTTGGTCTCGCCGACCGCCCAGATGTCGTAGCTCGCCGGGCGGAGAACCATGATGCCGCCGAGCGTGAAGTTCGTGGAAACGGCCGTGAGCGCCCCCGAGACCACCTTGATCCGGGCGTTGGTGGAGGGCGTGCGCGTGTACTCGATGGCCCAGAGGTTCGTGTTCGGCCCGTGGTGGATCGCGATGTCCTCGGCGACCGGCGCGGCATCGTAGCTCAGCCCGCCGTTCGCCGAGTAGTAGATTGTGGCCAGCGCGCTGGCCTTGGCCGAGAGGAAGGCGATCGCCTGGGTGGAGCCCAGCTCCCAGTTGTCGCCCAGCGCCGGCTTGAGCACCTTCAACCCCTTCAGGTTGAAGGGCTTGGAATAGACCTGGTAGTTGATGTCCGCCGGCGTCGGCGACTCGTAGATCTGCATGCGCATCAACGCGTTGGTCGTCGGATCGAGCCCGGAATCCACGTTCCAGACCTGCACGGTGGACGCGCCCACCCAGGTGGCCGCCGACAGCAGCGGGCTGGGCAGCCAGGTCGAGCCGCCGTTCAGGGAGAGATAGAGGTTGGCCTTGGCGCCCGGGTCAATGCCGGCCTCGATCCAGTACAGGTTCTCCGGCTGCCCAATCGCGAAGATCGCGTCCGGCCCCGGCCGTGTGAGCTTGAGCCCCCGGGCCGTGAAGACTTCCGAGTAGCCCGTGTAGGAGCCGCCGGCCGTCACCACCGCCAGGCGCGCCTGCTCGCTCGGCTCGATCAAACCGATAAACCCAGACGCCCAGACCCGCCGGTTGTCGTGGATCGGCGCGTCGTCGGCGTTCGCCGTGCCTGGCACGATGTTCACGCCCGGCTTGCCCGGCAACAGGTAATAAACGTCCGCCGAGGTCTTCTTGGTGCCCGCCGACAGCCACTGGATAGCGTCGTCAATGTTTGTCCCCACCGTGTACACCGCGCCGGTCACCGGCGCCATCATCTTGACGCCCACCACCGTGAAGTCGTGGTCCGAGATGTCCCACATGTTCGTAACGTCGGGCGAGGTGGCCACGATCTTCGCGCGGCCCTTGACCGTGGGTAGGGTCGGCGTGTATGGCAGAATCCTGGTCTCGAGGTTCTGCGAGGACTTGATCAGCGCGTAGTTCGTGTCGCCGGTGTACGAGAGGTAGAGATTGCCCACGCCGGCGGCGCCCGCTTCCGCGGCGCTCCAGAGGATGCTCTCCTGGCGGCCAAGCAGCCAATCCGAATCCATGCCGCCGCCGTTGGGCGAATCAATCCGCACGCCGGCGATCCGGAAGAACTCGGATTGCGCCCACAGCGAGGTGTAGTTGTCCACGCCCTGGATCTTGATCCGCGCCGCCACCGACGGGTCGGACGGCGCCACCCACACGAGCGTATTGGTCCGCGGGTAGTCCAGGTTCACGCACCGGCTCTGGATCAGGTGCCAGGTGGCGCCGTTGTCCGCCGTGTAGGACACGTCCACCTCGACGCCGGCGCCGCCAGCCGTCCACTCGATCGTGTTCGTGGCGCCGATCTGCCATTTCTCGCCGGGGGCTGGCCGCTTGATATCCACGTCCGCGATCGTGAAGATATCCGACATGCCCCAGGCCCGGGCGTAGGCGCCCTTGCCGCTCGCGCGCAGCATGGCCCGCACGCTCGGATCCGTGACCACGGACTCGGAGATGGTCCAATTGCAGGTGTTCGTGCCGGTCACGTTGGGCGCGGAGTTTGTCAGGGTCACCCAGTTCGTGCCGCCGTCGCCCGAATACTCCAGGATCACGTCCGGCCCGGCGCCGGCCGACACCCAGGTGATCTGCTCGGTGTTCCCGCGGTTCCACGGCGTGCCCGCCGCCGGCTGCACGATCCGGATGCCGCCCATCAGGAACGTCGCGTCCGAGCAGTCGAACCCCCGGGCGAACGCCTCCAGCGAGACCCCGATCCGCGCCTGCTCGGAAATGATCGAGGCGTCGTTCTTGGGAATCGTCCACACGAACATGTTGTTGGTGATGCCCTCGCTGTTGTTGGTCGTGGTTGTAATGCGCGTGCCGGCCACGAAGTCGGTCCAGTTCGTCTGGTCTTTGCCGTTGAACATAAGCCAGGCCGTGCCGCCGCGCAGCGGCGGGGTGGCCCACGTGATTAGGTTGGTCTCGCCGGTGTACCAGGCCTCGCCGCCGTTCGGGTTGATCACGCGGAACCGGTGCACGATCTCGAAGTCAGCGTTGGACTCGTCCCAGATCGCGCCGGTCGTGTCGCCCGCGTCCTCGATCCGGATCCGGCAGTGGAAGTGCTCGCGGTCGGCCGGGTTCCATGGCGTGAGCCACGGGTACACGCCCGTGTTCGGCACGCCCGAGGCGATCAGGGTCCAGTTCGTCCCGCTGTCATAGGAGTAGGACAGGCGCAAGTTGTCGCTCACGTTGCCTGCGGAGACCCACTTGATCAGGTTGGTCACCCCAACGATGAAGGCATTCTGGCCCACCTCGTTCGTGTTCGGCTGCGTGATGACGATCCGGCCGTCCGAGTGGACCAGATCCACCAGGTCCACTTTGATCTGGTAGTCGCCGTTCGAGTGGAGGTGGGTTCGGAAACGGAACGCGCCGCCCTTCTCGAGGTAGTCGGGCAGGTTATAGAAGGCGCCGATGTTGGCATTGATCTCGTCGCGGGTCGAGGTGTAGAATGGGTACTGGGCACCCGGGGGGGCCACGCGCCACTGGTTGGGCGTGCCGAACGTGTCCCAGTAGTACCAGTTGGGGCCAGCGCCGGTGTCGCCAGTGATCTGATACTCGACACGGGCCGTGCCGCCGATGTCGTCCGGGGCGGTCCAGAGCGCGTGATTGAACCCGCGCAGCCGGCCTGGGAACAGCCGGGCCTGGGCCTCGACCGGCTCGGCCGTTGGATTGTCGCTCGGGTAGCTCGACACGTCTACGCTGACGCCGAGCAGGGTAGGCGGAATCCTGTGGTCCTCGGTGGCGAGGTAGGCCTTGTACTGGAAGTGCTGGCCGAGCGGGACGTTGCCGATGAGGTCGTCGCCCGAGGAGATCGTGAAGTAGGTGTTGGGCGACCCGCCCGGGCCCACGAAGCCGCCCATGGGACCGGGGCTCCAGGTGCGGCACTGGAACTTGAGCGTGACCACGCCAGCCGCGTAGTGGTCGGCGAGTTCGGCGGGGGCGAGCGCCCGGCCGAACACGGCCACTTCGTCCACCAGGCCGTCGAGGAAGTTGCCGTTCAGGTAGTTGGCGCCGATGGCGGCCGCGCCCGCAGCCAGGTTGACGCCAACGGGCGAAGCCGCGCCCGCCGTCTGCCCGTTCACGTAGAGCCGCGCGTTCAAGCCGTCGAACGTGCCAGCCACGTGGTTCCACTGGCCGGACCGCAGCACGTTGAAACCGCGCACGGTCGCACCCGCGCCGCCGCCACCGAGCCAGAAGCAGGGATAGCCCGTGCTGTCTGTGAACAGCGCGTAGCCGTTGTTCGCGTTGCGTTTGTCGAAGATCGTGGCGCTGACCGCACTATTCGGGCAAATCCAGGCCTCGACGGTCAGGGCGGCCGGCTCTAGGAGTGCACTGTCCGGGATGGCTACCTTGTCACCCGCGCCGTTGAGCCGGACGCACTTGCCGAACTTGCCGGTCACATTCTGGGTGCCGGCCACGGTGCCATTGTTTCCGTTGCCCGTGGCGTCAACGGCCAGCCCGCCAGCCTCGTCCAGGTGCCAGAGCGCAACGAGCCCGCGCGCCGTATTCGTCACCGCGTTCCCGAAGATGCCGTGGGCGCCCCATGCGATCTTGTCCCAGGTCGCCGGTTGCCTCGCGTCCAGCGTGGCACTGGTGAACGATCCGGGATTGACGGTGCTGCAGCCGGCCCCGCAGATTTCGCCGAATTCAGCGCGCGGCAGCGCATGGCGGAAGATCACCAGTTCGTCGAGCAACCCCACGAAATAGCCCGAGTCGGAGCTGTAGCCCAGGACAGGCGAACCGCCGCCGATATCGCCGAACGCGGGGCCGATCTCCGCGCCGCCGACCAGGTCGCCGTCCAGGTAGAGGAGCAGTTGGTTGGCGTTGCGCATGGCCATCAGGTTGTGCCACCGGCCGTCGTTGAGGCTCCCGCGCGAGGACACCACGCTCCGGGTGTCCGTGCCGTTGCTGATCACCACTGCCACCTTCCCGGTCACGGTTCCGCCCGCGCCGTCGCTGTTCACTTCCACCTTGATGCAGGGCGCCCCGGGCCCCGAGTAGCTCGAGAGGATGGCGCCTCGACTGGTCATGGCCGACCACATCCAGCAGCTCACGGTGAAGGGAGCGGACCCCAGGGGAGAACTGACCAAGGCAACCTTGCCTGTTCCCGTGTTGAACAAGCCCGCATGGGTGCCCACCTTGCCCACCGGGTTGAATTGCGCCCCGCCGCTGGGCGTGCCCACGCCGCCACCCACGTCATCCTTCCAGGAGTTGTCCATGTGCCAGAGCCCGAGCAGATTCGTGCACGAGGAAATGCTCACATTCGCGGGATTGATCACCACCGGCTGCGGCACATTGATCTCGTCGCCGTAGAGCGCGCTCTTGCCCGCCTCAAACTGCCCTTTACCGAACTCGGCCACGCCGTCCTGGAACGTCGTGAACGCTTCATCCGTAAGAGTCACCGAGGTCAACGCAGGCGTCCCCACCCCGTCCCCGACCAACCATGCCCGATACTGGATGTATTGCCCGGAAGCGACGATGGCCGCCGGGGAAGCCCGGTAACTGCCGGAAAACGGCACCCCGCTGAAGTTGGGATCATTGGAGGCCCGGACCTGCATCTCCACGTACCCGGCAATGTCACGCCGGCCCCTGACAAAACGCTCCCGGATCTCCCCGCCCCCGAGAGCCCGGTCCCAGACCGCCATCTCGTCCAGCAGGCCTTCCATGTAGTCCGCGCCGACCCGACCAACCGTGAGGCCGCTCGCATTCACCATCGCGCTCCAGACCAGGGCCACGTGGTTCCAGCCAGGCACCAGGCGCGTGGAATTGGGGTTGCCGTTCACGTAGATGGCGGGCGACTGGGCGCCAAACCCCAGGACGGTGACCATCCGGTTCGAAATTGATAGAGACGATGCCCCGGTCAGGGCCATGAGCGCATCCGAATCGTTCTCATTCCTGACCCAGAACTCCAGGGACCGAATGGTCGCAAAGCCGAACGTGTCGACATAATCCGCAGTCCCATTGAACGGGAGGGATTTGCTGCCCAGTTTGGCAATGTCGGAATAGGCCGAATACCCCGGCGAGACCGTGCCGCCGTGCCCGTGCAGAGATACATCAGACCAGTTGTCCTGGTAGAGGCCGATCAGTCCGGAGATCTGGTTGGCCGGAGTATCCGCATCAACTCCCTCTCCTCCGCAAGTCCACGCGATTTGGTTCCAGGCGAGCGGGCCCGCCGGGTTGGTGATAACGCGGGAGACAAAGACGCCGTTGGTTTCGTTCGCGCCCTCGGCACGCTTGAGCAGGCCGACGAACGGTTCGTGATCGCCAAGCGGCCGCCACGTCACATTCGCCTGATCGTCCGGCGCGGTCGCATCCCTGAGCCCCTGGCTGAAATCGCCCAGGACGTTGTCAATCTGAGCGCCTTTGGTGGAATAGAGGCCAACCGCATCCAGTCGTGGACTCTTCTTCATATCCACGGAGGATGAGAAATAGCACCGATACTGCGCGTAGCGGGCTTGTTGGTCAAACTCTATGCCGTCCCTCAGAGCGTCATTCGCCGAGTAGAACGTGTTGGCGGTGTCGTCCGGGCCAACGAACGCCTTGAGCGCCAAGTTATTCGTAGCGGATGATGATCTAAGCTGGAACTTGCAAGGATGACTCCGCGCGTAGTTCGTATACAACAGCGCCAGCTCCTGCGGCGACAAAGCCCGGTTGTAGATAGCCACTTCGTCAAGCAACCCCAGCATGCCCCAATGACGATCCATACGCATACCGAGGGACAACGTCGAGTAGGCCCCTACACTCCCCGATATGTTGTTTACGTTGAGGGGGAGGTCAACAGCATCCTTGTATACGTGAATGGTCGGTGTTGCAGTGCTGTCGTAGGTAATACAGATATGCCTCCACACGGATCCGTCGTTGGCATCAGTGAAAGAACCGGGTGTTGTGCTGGCCGCCTGAGCTTCGCCCCGGTACACCATGACACCTATTGACCGTGCCGGCCACCCCGGAGGATAATTGGCGTGACCGCCCACCCTAATGGATAGGACTATCTGGCCTGGATAGCCGAAAGAAAGCGCGTAGTTGTCGGCTTGTGCTTCCGTCTGCCGGGCGTTTATCCAGAACATGAGGGAGTAACTGGTGGTAATCGTGGACGACGGCACGAAATCCACGTAGCCAGTCCTGTCGAAACTGCCGGACCATTTGCCGTGCTTGGCTGCAGGGCTGAAAACTGCGTTGGTGTGCGTTCCCACTCTCCCCGACACCGAATCCAGCCATTCCGGGCTTTCCATATGGTACAGGCCGACGATAGAGGGATCTATGTGATGGTCCGCGTCGGAGACTGCCGATGCTATATGAGTCCACACCCCGCCAGCGCCCGCATCCCGAATCCTGGAGGTAAAGTGCCCCGAGGCAGCGTAGTTGTCGCCGCTGCTGGTGAGGAGCAGGCTCACGTCCGGGCCAAACACTACCGACGAGTAGAGGCCCTGCAGGTAGTTGCTCACGGTCATCTGGCTCATCTTCTGCGCCTGGAGCACGAGTTGGCAGTAGCCCGGCGCGGGCTCGGACACCTCGATCTTGTTCACTTCCTCCGACAAGTAGTAGTGAGTTCGGTTGGTGAAATCCCAACGGTAGGTCACGTCGTCCGCCCACGCGCCACAGGCGCTTATGACGAACAGAAGGAGCCACGGCGCAGGCTTCGCGCGCAATCGGAACGCAAATCGAGATTTCATTTTGTCATCTCCAAATCCTGCCTGAGCTGGCGGTTTCACCGAAAATCGTCGAACCTGTAAATCCATCTCTATCGGGCACCGTAACCATATCACAACACGGAAAATGAGTTGTCATGGAAATGTGAAATTTGCGCAAAATTGCGGGTTCACGAAGGGCGCATGTTTCACGCGGGAGTGTGAAATATGCGGGCTATTTCTGCCTGATGACCGCGTGGCCCTTCTGGCCGAACTGGTTCTCGACGGTGATCGTGTTCTCGCCGTCGGCGGCGTTGCGCCGATACCGCGCCGTCCAGCCCGAATAGTAGAGAATGACGCCGAGCGACGCGTCGCTAACGCTCCACTCCAGCGGCAAAGCCAGCGAATCGCGAGTCGCGTTGGTATCGCCTTCGACCACAAAATCCACGCCGTTGTTGTCGTGGAACAGAGTCGCGGAGCTGGGAGCCAGGTTCAACTCGTCCAGCCCGTTCCCCTGCTCACAGCCGGTGAGGCCAGCTGCGGCGAGACCCAACGCAAGCCAACACACCAAATATCTGCCCATACGTTTGCGCATATCCTAATCTCCCGCGCGGGGAGGCGATTACTTTCCACTTTTCAGTTTCAACCTTCAAGTTTTAACTTTCATGAACTTGTACCCCACCCCGTGGATCGTCAGGATGTGTCCTGGGCGGCCCGGCTCCTTCTCGATTTTCGCTCTCAGACTTGCCACGAAGCTGTCGAGCGACCGCTGGGTCCCGTAGTACTCCGTGCCCCAAACGTCGTTGAGTATCGTCTCCCGCGACAGAGCCTTGCCTTCGTTCGCGCAGAAGTAGGCCAGGAGATCGAACTCCGTTCTCGTCAGCGGCACGTCCTCCCATTCCGCCTCGGCGTCACCCCTGGCACCCGCCCTGGCCCGGCTCTTTTTCGCCGCGACCCGCTGCTTCAACAGTCGGGCGTCCAGGTCCAACAGGCAATGCCCGAACTCATAGGGCTTCGCCGCCCCTGCGCTCAGCCGGCCGCGCAGCAGAATCGCTCTGACGCGCGCCAACAGTTCCTTCACGCTGAACGGCTTGGTCACGTAGTCGTCGGCCCCAGACTCGAAGCCGTGCAGCTTGTCGAATTCCTCCTGTCGGGCCGTCAGTATTACGATCGGCATCGGCGCGCCGGCCGCGCGCAACTGGCGGCACACCTCGTACCCACTCAAACGCGGCAACATGAGGTCGAGAACGATGAGGTCCGGTTTCGCATCCCACCCAAGCCGCAGGCCCTCCACGCCGTCCGCCGCCGTGACTACCTCGTAGCCGGCGAACCTCAGGTTCTCCTCCAGACCCATCGTCAAGGTCGGATCGTCCTCCACCACCAGGATTTTGGGTTTGTCCTTCATGCCTTCACACTAGGCAGCCACACCGTAAACACGCTGCCTTCGCCCGGTTTGCTCTCCGCCTTGATCCGGCCGCGATGCGCGCGGACGATGTCCCGGCACAGGGCCAGTCCCAGCCCGACCCCGGGAATCTCACGGCGCAAGCCGGAACTCGCTCGGTAGAACTTCTGGAATATCTTCTTCAGTTCCCCCCGCTCGATCCCAATGCCGTGATCACGCACGGCGATGGTCACACCCTCCCGCCCGCGAATCCGAACCGGCAAAACGGTCATCTCGATGACGGACGAAAGTGATGAGTGGCGAGTGGTGAGCGCTGATTCAGTCGGAGCGGAGCCTGGATGCTGAATCCTGGCTGCTGGATTCCCGCCTCCCGCGCGCAACCCCTGATCTGTCGCTTCTCTTCCCTGAACCCTGAACCCTGAACCCTGAACCCTGAACCCCCCATACTTCACTGCGTTGTCCAGCAGATTGAAAACCACCTTGACCAGCGCCTCCCAGTCGCCCCTCACCCGGGGCAACGCCGGCGCGATCGCGGTTTCAATGATCCCCCGGTTCCCGTCGCCGTCCATGCGCGCGCCGACGCCGGCCGATGATCCGCCCTTTGATCGAGACACCATGCCGAGCCGGCCGGCAAGGGTATCGACTGCGGATCGCGCCAGCAGACCGGGATCAATCTCCCCCATGGAATAGGCGACCGCGTCGTGCTCCTGCCGGACGAAGAAGAGGAGCCGCTCCACGGAATCCGCCAGCCAGTCGCACTCTCTTACGATCATCCCAAGGAAACTGCGTTGCTTGTCCGCGTCCCGAACGTGGCCCAGGTACAGGCTCTCGGCAAGCATCCTCAGCGACGACACCGGTGTGCGGAGGTCGTGAGACACGCCCATGACGAAGTTGCTGCGGTCCCGGGCCCGCCGGATTTCCGCCGCCGCTTCCCGAAAGATCAGAACCGCGCCAACGACGACGAACCCGGCCGCCAACAGTATCCCCCACCCGTAGAGCCGCCCCTGGAACCCCGTTCCGCGCTCCGACGCGTCAGTTTCGTCCAGGAAAGCCGTCACGGCCACGAAGCCGAACGGCGCCTCAAGCCGCCCCTTGACGAGAACCTCGGATCCCGTCTGCGGCGAGCGGCCGTCCGCCTTGACGGCTGGCGCCGCAGCGCGGGGCGCTGGCGAAAACGAGTCGGTAATGACGACGTCGGCGGCGGCGTCTCCGGGCGCGGCAGACGACAGCACGAACCCGCCTGCGGACAGCAAGGACATGATCTGGTTGAGCATCCGATCGAATTCCTCTGCGCTCACCCGGAAGCCCGCATAGAGGCCATGGCGGTTGCGGAGAAACGAGAAGCAGTAGATGGCGTCGTCGCACACAAAACAGATCATATCCGTCCGGGACGAGGATTTGGCGATCTCCTGACGAAGCCGTTCGGCCAACCGCTCTTCGGGAGTCTGACCCGGCGGGACGGCGGCCAGGCGAGCCGGCTCGTCGGCGCGGCTTCGAACGGCCCCACCACCCAGCCTCTCTTCGCCCCGCTCCGCCCTCGGCGCGCCCGCCTCTGACTTCTGACCTCTGACCTCTGGCTCCGGATAGATCAGGCCCACGGGGCTCATGTAGACGTATATCTGCTCGACTAGCGGGCTGGTGTTCTGGAGCCGCCCCGCCACGGCGGGGAGTTCCTGGAGATTGACGCCGCGGCCGAGGCTCTCCGCCACGGCAAAGCGCGCGCGCTCGATGTTGTCCTCAAGCCGGGCGCGCACATGGCTGGAAGCCTCGTGAATGGCGTTGGCGGAGGCGATTTCCAGGCGGCGCCGCAGCGTCAGTTCCCAGTCCCGGAGCACGGCGCTCGACAGAAGGCTCAACACCGCCGTGGGCAGGATCACGAGCCCCAGAACGATCAGAGCCAAGCGCGTCTTCATCCATGCCCTTTTCGCGTTCCCCCTACTCCATCTCCAGTTGCAAAAGCCAGCTCTTTATCTTGTCGGCGTCCGGCCCGTATGGGTTGAGCTTGAGGTGCTTCTTGTAGTGCTGAATGGCCCGGTTCTTGTCTGCCTTGGCCTCCTCGTACAGGATGCCGAGGTTGAAGTGCGCGTCCGCGTCGTTCGGATCGATCCGCAAAGCGTTGAGATACTCGCGCTCGGCTTCTTCCACGCGGCCCTCACGCGCGTAGATCACCGCCATGTTGTAGTGCATGTCGCGCTTCTCGGTGTCGCTCGCGCGCTTGACCTTGTCACGCGCCTGCTCGAGCAAAGCCGCCATCCGCTCGGTCTTTCGCAGACGGTCTTCCCGCTTCTCGATCTCGATCTTGAGAGTCTCCACCTCGACGCCGGTCGAGGCGGCCGCATCCGCCTTGCCGGACAGCGAGGCCTTGAGATCGGCAATCTCCTTCTCCATCGGCGTGATCCGGCGAGTCAGCCGCGCGATCAGATCCTTGTGCTCCTTCTCGGCGGCCCGGCAGCCGGCCAGCTTCTCCTCCAGCTTCTGCTTCTCGCTCTCGGCCCGTTTCATCTGCTTTTCCGCATCCGCGCTCTTCTTCAGGGTGCCGTCGCGCGTTTTGACGGCTTTCTGGCGCTCGGATTCCAGATTGGCCAGCCGCGCGCGAAGCTCGGCGTTCTGCCGCTCCAGATCGCGGAAAAGATCGGACCCCCGCTTGACCGCAGCCACGCGCGCCGCGGGCTCAGTCGCCTTTTCCGCGCCCGCGGCCGGCGCCGTGGCGGAGGCAGGGGCTTCCCGCTGCCGGGCTTTCAGGCTCGCGAGTTCCTCGGCCAGTCGCGCCTTCTCCTTCTCCGCTTCCGCCGCATGCGCTTCCAGCTCCGCAATCCGATCCGCGTTGCCGCTGGCCACCGCTTTCTCCTCGTTGAACTGAGCGAGGAGGGCCGTCATGCCGGCGAGTCGCTGCTCCATGCCGCCGATCTCCTGGATCAGCTTGGCATTGTTCTGTTCGATCAGTTCTTTCTCATTCTCGACGGTCATGATCTTATTCCGCAGGGACTGATTCTCCTCCAGCAGTTTGGCATAGGCCGCCGGATCAATCCCAGCCGCCGTCGCCGCCGCCGGGGCGGCCTCGGCGGGGACCGCGACCTCGGCACGGACCGCTCCGCCGGTCGGGCCAATGGCCGCGGCGCCGCCGGTTTCGTCGGAAATGGTCTTCTCCTCCTTCTGCCAAGACCAATCGAAGTCCTCGGCCGCAAGCGACGCGCCCGACAAAAAAATCAAACCCGTTGCTATCGCTGGAAGTGTGCCTCTCATGACTTCCTCTTGCGTTTCAGCCCTCTTGTCCGATATTCTAGATAGACTACAAAATAAGGACAAGCGAACTTCGTTCCATCCGGCAGTTCTTCTACCGCACCGGTTTGGCCTGCCTGTTCTCGCCATTGCCGGCGCGCCGCAGCGGCTTCGGATCCTTCTTTACATCCCGCTCACGCTGATAGTACTGTTCGCCGGTCACAATGTGCGGGGTCATAAACACAACCGTTTCCGCCTTGCCGAGCGACACCGTCTCGTAGCGGAACAGATGCCCAAGCAGCGGAATGCTCCCGAGCAGCGGGACCTGCTGCGTGCGCGTGGACCTGCGGTCCTTGATCATGCCGCCGATGATGATCGTCACCCCGTCCTTCACCATCACGGTCGTCTCGGCGTAGGCCTTGCGCACCACCGGAGTCCCCTCCTGCGGCGCGCCGTCGTACCAGTCCGAAATCGAACTGATCTCGGGCTTGACGCACACGCGGATGAAGTTCTCGTCGTTGATCTTCGGCGTCACGCCCAACTGCACGCCGACCTCCTTGAACAGGTAAGTCACCCCGGTGACGTTCGTGGTTCCGCTCTCGAGCGTGATTTCCTTGTAGGGTTGATCCTCGATCACCTTGATTTTGGCTTCCTGGCCGTCAAGCACGGAGATGTGCGGCTCCGCGAGTATTTCCGTCTTCCCGAAGGCCTTGAGCGCCTCCAGAATCACGTTCAGGTCCTGACCCGCGGCGATCGTGTTGAAGGTCAGGGCCGCCGCCGGACTGGGCAGCGCGCTCGCTCCCAGCGGCGTCAGCGCCGTGTTGACACGGAATCTCGGGTCCAGCCCCTCGAACAGATGCTTCCAGTTGATCCCCATGCCGAAATCGTCGTTCAGGGTAGTTTCCGTGATCTTCGCCTCGATAAACACCTGCTTGGGCGGCTGATCGAACAGCTCGATCAGCTGCTTGACCCGCTCGAGAATGTGCGGGAGGTCGGTGACCATCAACGTTTTCGCCTCCCGGTTCATCCGCGCCGAGCCCGCCTCCTTCGACAGCAGCGTCAAAACTTCCTTGAAGATGTCCTCGGTGTTCGCATACTGCAGGACAAAGCCACGCGTTTCCGTGAGCAGGACCCGCGAAATCGTGGACAGGTCCGCCCCGGATAAAATCGCCTCCATCTCGGCGATCTTCTCGGGCGTGTCGATCAGAATCACGCTGCCCGTGATGGGATCGGCCACGACCGTGCCGATCGTGCTCTTGACCGAACCGATAAGCTTAGCCGCGTGATTGGGGTCAGCGTACTTGAGTTCGACAACCCTCACCTTCTTGTTGTCGTAGAAGCTCGCCCCGCGCCGGGCCTGGTGCTCCTCATCGGTCATGATCGTGAGGATGTCGCCGCTGACCTCGTAGGCCAGGTGGTTGACCGAGAGCACCACTTCGAGCGCGTCGCCAACGGTCACGTTGTCGAACTTCAGCTTGGTCGTCAGGCCGGCCACGCCCCTGCCGATGACGATGTTGCTCAACCCGCCCCGGTGCGCCAGGAAGTCAATGAGCTGGCCGACGTCCCAGACGTCGAGCGAGGTCAGGTTCAGTCTGTTGGTCATGCCCGGCATGTCGTAGTCCTTGAGCCGTTTGATCGAGGGAGATTGCGCCGGCGATTGCGCGTGCGACGCCGTGCCGGTCGAGGCTGTCGCGTTGTCCTGGGCAAAGGCGCCCCACGAAGCCAGGCAGGCCGCCAAGACCAGCCACGCCGCCGTCAGCCGGCCGGCCCCTGATCTGGGCCTTCCCCCGTCGCCCTTGCGTTCGCCGG
>JASEHE010000002.1 GCA_030018915.1 Verrucomicrobiota bacterium | reverse complement strand
CACAGAGCGGCACTGAGGGCGATGCATGGAAAAGACGTGCAAGATTCAGGTATGAAACAGGAAACTCGAAACTCGGGGGACGCGGACGAATCCCGCGCCCGACCTGTTGCGTCACCTGTTTCCCGTCTTTCGCGGCGGACGCGCGGGCTCGCGGTGTTGGCCGTCGCGCTGGGCCTGGCCGCCAACACCGGCCGGGCCGCGCAGCCCGCCCGCGACCTGGAGCCGGTCGTAACACTGCGGGAAGCGGCGGCGCTCAATGATGCCGCAGCCATAGCCGCCACCAACGCCGCCGCAGCCGCTGCCTTTCTCGAAAAGCAAGACCTCGCCAAGGCCGGCGCGGCTCTGGATTTCGCGCTGGGCAATTTCCATTTCCAGGCCGAACATTATGCCGCCGCGGAAAAAGCCTATGAGGCGGCCCTCGTCAAACTGCCCAAGTTCCGCCTGGCCCGCGCCAACCTGGGCCGCGTCTGCTTCCTCCTGGATAAGCCCGACAAAACGGCGAAGGTCCTGCAGTCGCTCGTGGAGGACGGCCAGGCCGATTCCGCCGTGCTGGTCCTGCTCGGGCACACGCTGCTGCTCATGGGGCACGCCCTGTCCGCCGAGAACGCCTATCGTCAAGCCCTGCTCCTGACGCCCGTGAACCCAGACGCGCTGATGGGCCTCTGCAAAGCCCTGTTGATCCAGGAACGCCATCGCGAAGCGCTGGCGCTGGTCAAAGAACTGCTTTCCACGGATTCACGACGCCGGGAACTGTGGTCGCTGCGGGCCAACGCGCATCTGGCGCTTGACCAGCCCGAGCAGGCGCTGGTCAGCCTCGAATGCGCCCGACGTCTCAACCTGACGGGTCCGGACATGATGGCCGTGCTCGGCGATCTCTACCTGAACCGGCAGCAGCCGGACGACGCCTCGGCATGCTACCAGCGCGCCTTCGCGAGCGCTAATTTGCCGGTCGCGCGCGCGCTGCGCGCCGTGGAAGGTTTCCTGATGGCCAACGAGCCGGATCACGCCGGCCGTATCCTGCTGCGCCTCGCCGACGCCCGAACCGCCAACCCCGAACTCTTTTCCCGCGAGCAGCGCGGCGAGGCAGTTCGCCTGCGTGGCGATCTCGCCAGGCTCCAGGGCGATCGTTCCTCGGCCCTGGAAATCTACACCCAGGCGCTCCAGGACAATCCGCTCGATGCCCGCACACTGATTGCTGTCGGGGACCTGCGGCGGGAAGCCGGGGAATTGGAGAAAGCCGTCATGGCCTACGAACGCGCCGCGCGCGTTCCGGGGTTCGAGGCCCGCGCCCTCGCGCGCCAAGCTCAGGTTGATGTCCAGCGCGAACGCTACCGCCAGGCAGTCGAGCTCCTTGAACGCGCGCAGGCGCTCGACGAGCAGCCGAACGCGCGCCGCTACCTCGAGCAGGTCCGCCGTCTCGCCGCTATCGAAAGTAATCGGTAAAGTTCGTTCTCGCGTTGAGAGCAGTCGGCTGTTACTCTCCTGGTGATGAAGAACCTGTGGGCTCCGTGGCGACTGCAATACGTTCTGGGCAGGAAGGGAAAAGGCTGCTTTCTCTGCCGCGCCCTGAGGAGCCGGGACGATCGGCGCGCCCTGCTGCTCAAACGTGGCCGCGCCTGTTCCATCATCATGAACCGCTTCCCCTATAGCAGCGGCCATCTCATGGTGTTTCCGCGCCGACACATTGCGGACGTGACCGATCTGACTCCGGCCGAGCAGCGCGAAATGATGCGGCGAATCGCAGAGGCAATTCGCGCGCTGCGCAAGCGCCTCCACCCGGCCGGCTTCAACGTCGGCATGAACCTTGGCCGCTGCGCCGGCGCGGGACTCGAGAAGCACATCCATATGCACGTCGTCCCGCGCTGGCGCGGCGACACCAACTTCATGCCGGTCGTGGCCGACGTTCGCGTCATGCCTCAACTGCTGACCGACCTCTGGGATCAGATTCGCCCGCTGTTCAAACGGGGCGCTTCGGCAAGACGTGACTGAAGAGCGTTCGGGCGCTTGATGAGCGCCCTTCCGCCTTCCGCCTTCGGATACTTGGTCCGTATATCGTCCGGGAGCTGCTTGACGGCCTCCCCGATGACCTCGATGCTGCGCGCAAAGGCTCGCTTCGCGGTTTCGTCCTTCAGGAATTGCTCTCGGGAGAGTCGTTTCACCTGCCCGCCCAAGTACTCGGCTTCCGCCAGGATGTGCCGCAAGTGGTCAAGCGGCAGAACCGCACCACACCCAAGTTGGCGCGGCAAGCACATCCATCGCTCGACCAAGGGCGGGGTTGACTTGCCAGGCAGGTTGGGATAATTTTCCGGCCGAAGCCGGCGATCGTCATGGCGCGCCCCCTTCGTCTATCGGCTAGGACATCAGGTTCTCATCCTGGAAAGAGGGGTTCGATTCCCCTAGGGGGTGCCATACTAGAGTCGGATTCGCGGAACGGATCATTTCGCGGGGCAATGGTCGGCTTGGACCGAACACTCAAGCGTGGGGAGGAAGTTGTGGACGTTGACGGCGTGTGAAAACGCGACTTTTCATTGCTGGCGTGTTCGCGGAATGGGCGCTCGCGGCCTCGGCGTGGGCTGGGTCCGACGCTCCGCCGGCCCGGATATTTCACACGCCCTCCCGGGAGCGCGAAATATCCGGGCCGGCCGGAACAGGCGGCGCGGCCATTGCGCCCGACATCCCGGTCCTTGCGCTTGAGGACGCGCCGGCGGCCGAAGCTGAAGCCGCGCCGGAAAACCCGCAAGGGTTTCTCCCGTTCCCCACCAACGTCACGGCGCGCGAGATCATGGAGAGCGTCGTCGCCCGCTTTCCGAAGGAGCCGCTGGTCATCGAGGGCGACTTGACGGTGCGCAAGCGCCGCGGGATTGAGATTCAGGAATCGCCGTTCCGGATGATCGTCAACTGGGGCGCCACGCCCGCCCGCGCGTCCTACGTGCTGCCGGATCGCGACGGGCGGCCGGGCGAGGAACTCGCCGTTACCCGCGAGGCCGGCTGCCCGCCCGTTGTCTGCTATCGGATCGGCGGCAAGGCAGCGCCCGCGCCCAACCTGTACGAACCCGTGCTGAATACCGACCTGTCCTGGATGGACCTCACGTTCTCCTTTCTCTGGTGGGAGGGCGGCTCGGTGATCGGCATGGACCGGCTCAAGGGCTATCGGTGCTATGTCCTGGACATTCCGGCGCCCGCCGACGCGGTTCCCGCCGCGGTCGGGGCGTCCCGTCTGCCGGCCATCGGGCCCAGCCGCCCCTACGCCCGCGTCCGCCTCTGGGTAGAGGAGAAGATTCGGGTCATGCTCCAGGCCGAGGCCTATGACGCGCGGGGGGAATCCATCCGGCGCATCGCGGTCCAGAGCTGCAAGAAGATCAACGACCGGTGGATGGTCAAGGACATGGAAATTCAGGGCTTCCCGGAAGTCCACCGCACCCTGCTCAGCGTGCGGGACGTCAAGGCCGGTGAGCAGCCATGAACGCCGCCATCCTCATCGAGGGCGTTGCCCTGACCCTGCTGCTGGTCTGCTCGGCGTTCTGTTCCGGCTCGGAGACGGCCATCTTCGCGATGAACCCGCTGCGCATCCGGCGGATCGGGCGAACTCACCCGGCCGCGGCCCGACGGATCGAGAAGATTCTCGCCACTCCCACGTCCTTTCTCTCCAGCATTCTCATCGGCAATACGCTGGTGAACATCGCCGCCTCCGCCATCGGCTACCGCATCGCCGAGCATTTCTGCCCGGCCCGCGGCGAGATCGTCGCCATCCCGGCCATGACCCTGCTGCTGGTGCTGTTCGGCGAGGTTGCGCCCAAGCGCTTCGCCATGCGCAACGCCGAGAGACTGGCCCGGCTCTATTCCGGCATTCTCGTTGCGTTCATCGCCGGCATGACGCCCGCGCGGACGCTCCTGGAAAAAGCCGCCGGGCTCGTCCGGAAAAACGCGCGCGCCGCCGACCGCAGCCTGACTGAAGACGAGTTCCTCACCGTCGTGGAACTCGGCGAAGAAGAAGGCGTGCTCGCGGCGGAGCAACGCAATATGGTTGACGGCATCATCGGCCTGGAGCGTGTCCAGGCCGGCGCCGTCATGACGCCCCGCGTGGACCTGGTGGGCATAGACCTGAACGATCCGCCCGCAAACCGCGAGACCATCGCGCGCGGCGTCCAGTTTCGCTACCTGCCGGTCTATCGCAAGTCCATTGACCATCCCGAGGGATTCCTGGACGTCCCGCGGTTCCTTCTGTCGCCGGACCGGAACTTCGACGCCGCGCTCGTCGCCGCCTCCTTCGTGCCGCAAACCGCGACCCTCTGCAGCCTGCTCGCCATGTTCCAGAAGGAGCAGCGCCACGCCGTGTTCGTCATGGACGAGTACGGCGGGACGGCCGGTATGGTCACGATGGGCGACATCCTCGAAGAAGTCGTCGGCGACGTGGAGAAGGAATACGGCGTCGAGAAACTCACGATCCAGAAGATGGCTGAGAACCACTGGATCGTTGACGGCAGCACGAGCCTGGCGGATATCAACGGCGAACTGGATGTGAGCCTCCACGCGGAGGGCGCCGACCGCATCGCCGGCTGGATCGGCGCGCGGACCAACTACATCCCCCATACCGGCGAGGTCATCGAAGCCCAGGGCTGCCGGGTGACCGTCCACCGCACCCGAAAGAACCGCGTGGTAACCGTGTTCATCGAAAAACTCGCCGCGCCGCTCCAGGAAAGCGAATCGGGCAATGACATTGTTTGACCAACTGCTTCTTATCGCCTTCTGTATGCTCGTGGCCGCGTTCCTGTCCGGCATCGAGACGGGAGTGGTCTCCATCCATCGGCTCCAGCTCGAGCACATTGTGCGGCGGGGCGACAAGGACGCCCGCATCCTCCAGGACTTCCTCGATAATTCAGACCGCCTATTCGGCGCCACGCTCGTCGGCACGAACCTGAGCTTCGTCATCGTGTCCGTCGTCTCCGCCGGCCTGCTGGCGGACGTCCTGGGAAACTGGGCCGAAGTCGCCTCGACGCTGGCGGACACCGTGCTGCTGCTGATCTTCTGCGAGTACATTCCCAAAACCTGGTTCCATGCCAAGCCGCTGGAGCGCTCGCGCATGTTCGCCACGACCCTGCGCTTCTGCGAAGTCGTCCTCCGCCCCATCGCCCTCGGCGCGGTCTGGATCACCAAGTTGTTCGTCCGCATGCCCGACAAGGCCTTTACCCGGGCCGCCCCTTTCGTGACCAAGGAAGACTTGAAACTGCTCGTTGACGAGGGCGAGAAAACGGGCCTCCTGTCCTCTTCCCGCCGGATGATGATCCACAACGTCCTGGAGCTGACCAACAAAACAGCCCGCGACATCCGGATTCCCCGGGAACGCATGACCGTCGTCTATGCCGACACCTTGCTCCCCGACTTCCTGAAAATCGCTCGCGACAGCCGTTTCACCCGCATCCCGGTCCTGGACCGGTCCACGAACGTCTTCACCGGGATCGTCAACGTCTTTTTCGTCGTGTCAGAAGCCCCTCAGGCGGCCGACAAGACCATCGCCGGTTTCGTGCGCAAGCCGCTGTTCATCCCGGAAACCATGCCTGTGGATAAGATTCTCCCCATCATGCGCCGATCCCGCCAGCCGATATGCCTGGTTATCAACGAGAACAACGACGTGACCGGGCTGGTAACCGCCGAAGACATCACCCGCGAAATCGTGGGCAAACCATGACCGCGCCAGAGACGGAGCCCTTCCAGGGGGCAACCTGTCCCGGTTGCGACCGGTTCATCGGACCGGCCGACGCGTGCCCCTATTGCGGCGCCGATTCCGCCAAGGCGCCGATCCTGCGCCATCTTCGCTATGCGGCCCTCGCCCTCGCCGCAGTCGGCCTCCTCTTTCTCTACCTGATGGCCCGCCACAGCGAACCGCCCCTCGTCCGCGTCGCCGAGGTATCCTCGGCCATGAACTTCGCAAAGGCGCGCGTAGCCGGCGTCGTCGCCGGCGTGACCGGCGGCCGGCGAGGCGGAGAGACCAACTACGTTGCGTTCTATCTACTCGACGAAGACCGCGAGATTCAGGTGCGCGCCTATCGCGACGTCGCCCGCGAACTGGCCGAGACCGGTCGAATCCCAGCCCGCGGCAGCCGCGTAGAGGTCACCGGCGACTTGCGGGTCGCGGCCGACGGGAGAATCCGGCTGAATCTTCTTTCCTCCGATCACATTCGTCCGGCCGGCAACGCCGGCCCGGCCACGGCCGCGCCGACGGACGGACGGCTCCGCAAGAGGGCGCCATGACCGCCGCGGCCCTCACGGTGGTCCTGGCCGCGGCGGCCGGCGGTCTGGCCGGATCGGTCCTCGCGTGCGTGCCCGGCCTGCATATCTACAACACGCTTGCCCTGCTCGCGCTCGCCGTCGGCGCATGCGACTGGGCGGCGCGGCCGGACTGGGTGATTCCCCTCTCGACCGGCTTGATCGTGGCGTTCGCCGTCGCCAATACCATCCCGTCCGTGCTCGTGGCCGCGCCCGACGAAAGCGCGTTCTTCACGGTGCTGCCGGGCCAGAAACTCCTCATGAGCGGCCGCGGGTTGGAGGCGGCTCTGCTGACAACCGCGGGCGCCGTCGCCGGGCTGGCCGCGATCCTGCTGGTCGCCGCCCCGCTGGCGCCGCGCGTCCTGCCGGCCGCCCGCGCAATTCTCCAGCCGCACTGGCACTGGGTTCTGTGGTGCGTAATCGCGTTCCTGCTGCTGTCCGAGTGGCCGCGGGAGGTGGTCGGACCCGGTCAGGCCGGCTGGGCGCGATTCCTGCGCAACTGGCGGTCGCTTGGCGCGGGAATCCTGACCTTCCTGCTGGCCGGGCTGCTTGGGTTCATCCTGCTCTACCGCTCGCCCATTCCGCCGTCGGCGGCGTTCCAAAATCTCATGCCGGCTTTTGTCGGGCTGTTCACCGCGCCATGGCTCCTGCTCAACACGGTCAGCCGCGCTGAGGCGCCGCGCCAGCGTGAGCGCCCGTTCCGCGTGGACGGAATCTCCGCGCTGCGCGGAAGCGTGGCCGGTGTGCTGGGCGGCGGGTTCGCCGCCTTTGCTCCGGTCGTCACCGGAGGCGTGGGCGGCTTTCTCGCCGGGCACGCCACGGCCATGCGCGACGACCGCGCGTTCCTCATCTCCCAGGGCGCGTCGAAAACGGTTTATTACGTCGGCGGATTGCTGCTGTTCTTTGTTCCAGGCCTGCGTATGACCCGCGGCGGCGGCGCCTGGCTGATCCAGGGCCTAGTCTCGACCGGATCGTTCGGCGACTACTTCATGGCGCTTGCCTCGATTGCGACAGCCGGCGCCGTCTCCCTGCTCCTGTTCGTCCCGCTGGCGCGCGGGATGATCCGCGCGATCCATGCCTGGGGCTATCGCCGGCTCTCCGCGTGCGCGCTGGCGCTCGTCTCTGCGCTCGTGCCGCTGCTGACCGGCTGGACCGGCCTGCCGGTGATGCTTACGGCCGCCGGGATCGGGCTGATTCCCGTCCTGTTCGGCGCTCGGCGCATGAACGCGCTCGGCGTCATCCTCCTGCCAATGGCGTGCAATATGTCCGGCATCGGCCCATCCGTGGCCCGCGCGCTGGGCCTGCTCTGACCGCGGCGCAGGCGCTACTTCAACCCGTGCTTGTGGACAAGACGCTGGAGGTAGGCGCGCTCGATGCCGGCCCGGCGCGCGGCCCGTGAGATGTTGCCGTTCTCTTTTTTCAGGAGCTGCTTGAGAAAACCCGCTTCGAACCGCCTGATGAGGTTGTTCTTAGCCACCTTGAACGGCTGGTCGGTGGCCGATTCGGCGCGCCCTTCGGCATCCGGCGGCCGGCTGCGGCCGAGGTAGAGGAATGCGCTCAGCTCGAGCGGGCGGCGGCCGCTGTGACAGGCGAACTCCACCAGGTTCCTCAGTTCCCTCACGTTGCCGGGCCAGTCGTGGTTCTTGAACGCCTCCATGGTCTTGTCGAAATCCGCCACGCTGTCCGGCGCGCGCTCGCCGGCGAATTCGCGCAGAAACTCACGGGTCAGCAGGGGAATGTCTTCCTTGCGCTTACGGAGAGGCGGGAGATCGATATGCGCCACCGACAGGCGGAAGTAGAGGTCCTCCCGGAACTTCTCCACGTTCAGCTCGTTCCTCAGATTGCGGTTCGTCGCCGAGATAATGCGGACGTCAAGCTTGCGCACTTTGTTGCTTCCGATCCGCTTGATCTCCTTCTTCTCGATGGCGCGCAGGAGCTGAGGCTGGAGATCAACGTTGAGGTTGCCGATCTCGTCCAGAAAGACGGTTCCGCCGTCGGCGCACTCGAAGGCGCCCTCGCGGTCGCCGATGGCGCCGGTGAAGGCGCCCTTGGTGTGGCCGAACAATTCGCCCGCAATGAGTTCCCTGGCAAGCGTGGCGCAGTCCACTACGACGAACGGCTTGTCTTTGCGTTTGCTGTGGCGGTGGATTTCCTCGGCGAGGACCTCTTTGCCGGTCCCGGTTTCACCCTCAATGAGGACGGTGACGTCGGTTGGGGAGTAGGTTTCCGCGATGTGGAATACCCGGCGCATGGAGAGGCTCTTGCCGATGAGCCGGCCGAATGCCTCCTTCTGGCTGAGCATGTACTCTACGGTTTCCTGGAGCGGGCAGAAGACGAACATAGTCTTGCCGAGGGTCACTTCCGTTCCGTGGTTGAGGAACGCCTCCGTGACGCGCAGGCCCTGGACAAACGTGCCGTTGGTGCTGCCGACGTCGCGGATGACGTAGCCTTCGGGCATCACCCGGATTTCGCAGTGGCTCCGGGAAACCGTGCCGTCCTTCAGGACAAGGTCGTTGGTGAGGGCGGAGCCGATCGTGAACAGGTCCTTGGTGATTATGAACTCCTGGCCCTGGAGCGGTCCGGAGACGGCCAGAAGCTTGAGCTTGTGCATAAGGACGGACTGCGTCTTGCCATTGTCCGAGATGATCAGCGTTGGCGAGTGGAGATGTGACACGGCTCACCGTCCTTGCGCTTGCCCCAGACAATGGATACTATAGGGATGCATACTCCTGTGCACAAGCGGAAAATGCGAGGAACGATCTTCCCTGCCTCCTTTATGAACGCATTATGGGCGAATTTGGCCCGGAATCGACGCCCTCGTGGCCTGGGGCGGCCATCCCGGGAAGACCGACTGGGTTTGAACGACTGATTGGGTAGGGAACAATGCTCGGCCGGCAGTATTCGGTGGGTGTGCCGCCCGAATTGCCGGAAAAACGGCCAAAAGGCGCGCGTGGCGAGGTGTCCGGCCACAAACCGATGGGCGCCCGGCCAGGATATTTCACGGCCCGGGAGGGCGTGTGAAATATCCGCTTGTACTACCTCACGAAAAACGACATTCTTGGCACGCTTGCTGCGATAACCCGGGGTGGCCGCGCGTAAATTGGTTGAGGGTTTTGGGCATGGTTCAAACTTCACGATTCAGCTTTTGGTGTTCAGGTTTCAGGCCGGCCATCCTTCTCGCCACTATCCTGGCGCCCGCGCAGGCTTGGGCCGCATTATCGGGCTTGTCCGCCGTGGCGGACAAGCCCGATTTCTCACGCTACCAGATCATCCTGGACCGCCTGCCGTTCGGCCATTCGGCGCCGGCGCAGCCGCCGGTGAAAAACGAGCCGTCTTTCATCAGCTTCCTCCGCATGGTGGCCATTGTGGACGAGCCGGACGGCGCGCGCGTGGGGTTCGTTCGCATTGGCCGGCCCAGGGAGTCCGCGCCCGGCGTTGCTGCCGCGGCGCAGGTCCAGAGCTTCTTCTACCTGTGCGTGGGCGAAACCAGCGACCAGGGCGAACTGCTGGTGGAAGTCAACAAGGAGCAGGAGCGCGCGATCCTTCGCAAGGGAGACGAGCAGCAGGCGATCTCGATGGGCTCGGCGAACTCGGCCGACGCGACCGCGACATTCGCCGGCGCGCGATTCGGAACCGCAGCCGTTCCGCCAGGCGCCGGCGCAAAGACGATCACGTGGACCGGGATTTCCGCGCCAACCGTTCCGGCGCCGGGCTCATATGCGGATCGGTTGCGGCAGCGGCGCGAGGCGCGCGAGCGGCGAAACGCGGAACTCATGGCTGCGGCCACGAATCCGGCACGACCCTCCGCCGAGACAATCGAGAAGCATCTGCGCGAATACAACCTGAACCTGATCCGGCAGAAGGGCGAGGCCGGGCCGCCGCTGCCCATCGCGTTGACCGCGGAAGAGGACGCGCAACTGGTTCTGGAAGGCGTGCTGCCGCCGCAACAGTGATGGTAGTGTGAAATCGGAAACCTGAAACCTGCCTACCAAAGCAGGTCTCCGAGTGGTAACGAAACAAGGAGAAACGGGATGAAGAAACCGAGAGGCGCCAGCGGGTAGATGACCGGTCCGAACCGTGGCGGTGGAGGGCCGAAAAAAAGTTGAAGATTTGTGTTGATCCGCAGGCAAGTAACAGGATATATTGTTCCGAGGTAAGGTTCAAGGTTGGGGAATAATCCGGATCAGGAGGCAGGAGGTTGGCGTCATGAAACGAGTCTTGACGGTCGGAATCGCGGTTGTCGTGTGCGCGGCCTTCCTCGCCGTCGCACAAACCAACACGGTCACCAGCGTCAACGTCGTGGGGTATGTCAAGAAGACGTTGCTGCCGGGCGGCAAGTATCATCAGGTCGCGCCCGCGTTTGACGGAATGCAGACGAATACTATCATGGGGATTTTTGGGACGAACACCTTGAGGGCCGGTGGATCCCCACTATTCTGCGATGCCGTTCTCATCTGGGATGCAGGCGTACAGAGCTACGTTCAGGTCGGACTCAACAGTAGCGACATGCAGTATCACTACCTAACCAATTTTGTTGGTTCTCCGATAGACCCCGTCTTGGATCCTGGCGATGGTGCGTGGGTTATGTCGGTCAGGGCCGGTGCTGGCGCAACACAGACCAACAATTTCGCTATGCTCGGTGAAGCGGTCGCATCCAGCAACCACCAGCAAGTCATAGTGGTTGGCTACCAGATGCTTGGGGTGCCATTCAGTAGTAGCATGGCTATTACGAATCTGAACTTCGGGGCTTCTGGCGCCACTGCGTCAGGATCCCCCGCACTATGCGACTACGTCATTGTATGGGACGAGAACGCCACGCAGTACAAGCAATACGGATTGAAGACGGACGGATGGCGTGAGATCTCGCCAGTGAATCGATGGACGGAGACAGTTCCAACAGGGGATGAAATCCCAATCAGCCAAGGGTTCTGGTTTAGGGCTAGGAACGTATTCACTTGGTCTGTGAACAATCCGTACTTGGGCAGTCTTTAGAGTTCTGTTCGCTACTTCGAAATGGGCAATGCCAAACGTCGAGTAGAAGGAGATCACGTGATGAAGCGTATCTGCCTCTGCGGTGTTGTAAGCGGGATTCTGACGTGGCCTGCGTTTGCTGGAACGATCAACTGGGCGAACGACACACTGTTCCTGAATTCGTCCGGGTCGAGTGTGGGTACCGCAGGTTGGGTGGTGCAACTTTGGAATGCTGGGTCGGGTGGCGTGATCGAATGGACACCCGGGGGTGTCGGAGATGACACTTTGGTCCAAAACGGGACAGTCAACTCCGGCGACGGATGGTTCTTCAACAGTTTTAGGCCGAGCGTCGGAAATTTTACTGCCTATGTGGTCGCATACAATAGCGGCAACATACCCTCCGCGACACAATATGCTATTCTCGGATCTGGCGATCCTGAAGCGGTGATCCCATCGCTTGGTGAAATAGATATCGCTTGGTTCACCATGAACGGTTCCGTCGCTGGCGACTGGCAGCTGATTCCGGAGCCGTCCACAATCGCGTTGCTGGCGCTGGGCGCCATGACGCTGGTGGCAGGCCGCCGTCTGAAGAAGAAGTCCTGAGTCGGTCGCATAAAGTTGTCATTGAGTTCAAAGGCCTCATCCGCGAGCAGTCGCGGTGAGGCCTTTCTATGTAGAGAGGCGCGTTATGAGTCAATCAGTCAGGCCGACCTTGGCGACAATTCTCGCGGCATTATGCGTGGCCGTCTTGCCCGGGTGGTGTCAGAATAGAACGCAGCCGGCTGCAGCTGAGCAACCTCCGGCTGAGCCGAACCCCGCCGCCGTCCCGGCCGTGACCGGAAAGGCCGTGGCCTTCACCACGATGGGCAAGGTAGACAAGGCGTTGCTCGACCGGGTCGTGCGCCACGTTGGCGCCGTTATGTGGTGCCCCACGCGGGTCCTGGCGGGACAGAAGAAGCCGGCGAATCTGTCGGAGGCCGCTGCAAAGGAACTGGCCGGACTGATCGGGCAGGACAACATCTGCCTGCTGGCCCTGGCGAATCTGCCGGACAAGAAGGACTCCCGCAACGCGGTATTCGCCTCCCACGGCGTCGCCATGCTCAACGTCGCATCACTGAAGCCTTCGGCCACCACGGGGAAAGACGCAGCCGAGTCGTATGCGCGGCGAGTGGAAAAGGAAAGCGTGCGCCTGGTCGCGATGTTGCTTGGCGTGGATCCCTGCCCAATGCCGCTGTGCGCACTGCGCTTGACCAAAGACGAGGAAGGTCTGGACGCCAAGGGTCGGAACGCCTGTCCGCCGTGTCAGGGCAAGATCGAGAAGACTCTGCGCGGCAAGGGCGTGAAGCTGACGATTGATCCGCCGGATCAACCGGCGCCGGTCGGGACGCCGCAGGGGAGAGGACGGAGCGAAGCTTGCCGTGGAAGGAGGAAGGTGGAAGGTAGGAGGTGGGAAGTGGAAGGTCGCGCGCCGCAGGTGCGCCCGGCGTGAAGACTGCGCTGAAGGACATCCGGGAACCGCCCTTGTCTCAGCTCATGACCTGCGGCGTCCGTCAGGCATCTTCCCGTGGAGACGCGCGATGAACCGCTCGCCGTCCTCGACCAGATCGGGCGTTGTTCCGTTGTGTTCCAGCATGCCCTTGACGATCTTGCGCCGCGCGCCCATGCCCATGTGCTCAAGGCGCCCGAAGTCGCGCATGACTTCGACGATCGCGATGTCTTTGTCGGGGTCTGGGTCGCTCGTGAAAGCCAGATGCGCCTCGATGCAGTCGCCCCCCCCCGTCAACACTCGACGACGTGGATGATGCGGCCCTCGTGGGTGAGGGTTTGCCAGAAGATCTTTTGGTCCCACGGTTTCGGTGAACGGTCGAAGAGCACGAGCCACCCTTCCTGGCAGCCCAGGCGATCCATGTAACCGGCGAGTTGGGCCAGTCCTTCCTCCCTTGTGCGGGCGTCGCGAACGAGTTTAAGTTCAATGGGATAGCGTCCGCCGGCGTACTCGATGCACAGGTCAACCCGCCGCGTGCCCGTGGCAAACTCCCGGAGCAGACGCGCCCCGCCGTTGAGCACGCGTTGCAGGAAGGCCTGCAGGATCAGGTGCGGCGCCGCCTCGCGGTACTCGAACCGCTCGATCCATGCTTCGCTGTTCTCCCGCCAGAACGCCTGAAACGCCTCCAGCAACCCGCGCATGTCGAGCGTTCGGCCGTCCATCCAGCAGTTCTCGTATTCCGGCGAAAGACTGCGCTGAACGTCGTGGCTCAGCGCGCGCGCGATGACCTCGCCATAGATCGGGTTCGCAGGCTTCAGCACGCCCCGATCGTCCCGGATCAGGCCGAGATCCCGGACGTAGAGAAAGTCGTCGCCCAGGCGCTCGATGTCTTCGCCCTCGCCCAGGAGCACGGGTTGAATGACTCGCCGAACACGTTCCTCCTTCAGACGCTCGAGCAGACTGTCAATGTGCGTGTCCCGGCGCTGAATGAGGGCCTCCTCCGCGCGGTCCGCCATGTCGGGCGTCAATGGCCGCGAGAAGTCGCCGCCGGCAAGTGTCGTCACGATCTCCCTGGCCAGCGCATTTACCAGCCACGGCTGCCCGTCCGAGAGCGCGAACGCCCGGTCCGTAAGCTCGGTGTGGAACGCCTGGCCCGTGTCCGCCGTGTGCTGGGCGTACAGAGCGGCCGTCTCGTCGCGCGTGAAGTTGCGCAGCGTCAGACGTTCGGACACTATGTTGAATGGGCTGGCGGAGCCGAGGGTCTGAGAATCGTCGCGGACCTTGGCTTTGTAGTCGCGGATGTCCCGAACGCCGACCAGGGCAAGGGAGTGAACGAAGGGAATCTGCGGCCGGTTCACGTAGCCATCGCGCAACTGGCGCAGGAACGTGAGCAGCGTGCCGTTGCGCAGGCAATCGGCCTCGTCGAAGAACAGGACGAGCGGACGGTCCAACGAGGCGCTGAGGTCGGTGAGGAACTCGGCCAGCATCGTGTTGGGCGCCGTATAGGTCCGCGTCGGCAGGCGTTCGCGAAGCGCCGGCTGGCGCGCAACCGCGCGCGCCAGCGCTGACACGACCGCCGGCAGGCCGTCCCGGGGCTCCACGAATTCCTGAGCGCTTTCCAGCGAGCAATAGAGGGCGTGGTAACGGCCTTCGGCGTTGAGCCGATCCGTGACGCACTTCAGCAGCGTGGTCTTGCCCGTCTGGCGCGCGGCATGGATGACGAAGAAATGCTCGGCGGCGATCAGCGGCATTACGTTGGGAATCCTGTCTTCAGGAGCGAGCATGTAGTGCTTGCCCGGAACGCACGGCCCGGCGGTGTTGAACGCCCGTTTCACGCTCCCAAGACTAGCAGGAGGGATGAACGGGGACAAGGACGGAATGAGGAGGATGCGCGCTCGTCAGCAATTCTCGTGGCCTTTGACCGGCGCAAGATTCAGGCATCACGAATTGCGAAAAACCCTCGTATCCATCCGACTCCTGCCGTTGGCGGGCTTCCCGGCTCGTTTCGAGAACCTGGAAGACCTTGACGAGTTCACCGCCGCGCGGGTTTCCTGCGCGGCCGCCCGCGGCGCGCGGGAGAAGCGACTCTCCGCCAATCTCCGTTTCACGACTTTCTATCCGGGCCGCGCCTGCGGCCGGGGCTATTGCAAGCTCGCCGTCTATCCCGAAAACGCGCTCTCGGCCGAGAGCCGGCGCTGAAGGACGCCCACGCGCTGCGCGCCTACCTGGCCTCCGTGCTCCCGGTCTTTCGCCGCGCCACGCCAGCCGAAACGTCTCCGCGCATCCTGCCTCCGGGCGGGCGCGCTCTACTTGACGGCGCTGCGGGTGACGCGGACCAGCGCCTTCCAGAGCTTCTCCGGCTCCTTCTCGGCCAGCAGGGCCTTGCGCGCGTCGGCGGCCATGAAGGTCTCGGTCAGACCGGCCAGCAGCTTCAGATAGAAGGCGCTGGCGGCGGTGGGAATAGCCAGAAAGAAGATGATGTGCGCCAGGGACTTCCCGACACCGTCGAAGTCAATGCCTTTGCGGCTGACGCCCAGGGCCAGAGTCAGCCCGCCGCCCTCCACTCCCCTGGCGTGCGGAAACGCCAGACCATGATCGAAGCCCGTGCTCACGACCGCCTCCCGCCGGAGCGCAGCCTCCACCAGTTTCTCCGCCTTGTCCACGAACCCCTCGCTCTCCATCTTGCAGGCCAGTTCCCGGATGGCGCCCTCGCGCGTTTCCGCTTCAAGTTTGGGAATCATCAGAGTGTCGGCGGAAAACCGCGAGATGCCGGCTTTGGGCGGGGCGCTTCGCCGATGTCGCGCCCCCACCCACTGCGGCGCCGAGTACGGAAAATACAGCATCCGGGCACAATTCGGACACGACAGAACGTCCTTGCCCACCTTCACGCTCTGCGCCAGGCTGATCGGCAGCAGCATGCGGCAGATCGCGCACATCCCCTCGGAGATAGGCGCGATCACAATGTGATCCTTCTTGTTCAGCCGCGTGAACCGGTCGCGGACAAACGGAGGCAACTGCTGCGTCATCTCCTTGATGGCTTCGTCGAGCTTCTCGAGGTGTTCCTTTCGCTGGGCGGCCTGCTGTTCGTCCTTGATAAGTGTGAGTTCCTGGAGTTGGATCAGATGGTTAACCACCGGATGCATGCGGCCTCCGAAGAGCGCGCGTGCCACGCGGGCTTACAGTCCCGAAGGCACAATTCGTTGAATATAGCGGCCACACAGCGCCTGTCACGCAAAAAACGTCTGGCGTCCGCGCGCGCCATGCGCTAGGCTATCGGCCGGCGGTTTCGCGCAATTCGGCCGCCAAGGGAGGGGTGACCGAGTGGTTGAAGGTATCCGCCCCGCCTCGGGGCGGGTCGTGACAAAATGTCTTGGTACGTATGCGTTCTCTTCAGCGCGACATCGGCACGTTCGTATGTCGGGTGTTCTCACGATGTCAACGAACGCGTGAACGCCCACAATCAGGGACGGGTCCGCGCCACGCGCCGCGGCGCCCCGTGGGCCTTGGTCCACTGCGAACTCGCCGGGACCTATGCACAGGCCCGGCAAATGGAACGATACTTCAAGAGCGGGGCTGGACGCAGGAAGCTCAAGGGACTCTTTGAGCAGATGCGGAGAGGTGACCGAGTGGTTTAAGGTGCACGCCTGGAGAGCGTGAGCGCCCAAAAGGCGCCGGGGGTTCGAATCCCTCCCTCTCCGCCAGTCTTTGTTCGTCGCTCCGCTCCAAGCGAAGACTGCCCGGCGTAGTCCCGAGTCCGCGAGGGACGAAGACGGGCCTGCCAAGTTCCGCTCCGAACTACGCCTCGGCATGACCGGAGGAATAGACGATGTTCTTTCGCCTTGAAAAAGAATAGGCGATGCGCCACACTCCGGCCCTTCTCTGTCGAACCGCATGGGCTGGAGTCGATCGCCGGGCTGACGCTCTCCGAACCGTCGTTCACGAAGTCGCGGACTATGAACGAACATGCCGAAGACAGGCGCGGACTGCCGGAGGTGGTGGTCCTGTACTGTCGCCGCTGCGTGAAGCAGGGCGCGGTGGCCGCCAACGTAGCGCGCGAGCGGCCGGACTGTCGGGTGCGCCTGATGATACTCCCGTGCAGCAGCAAGGTGGAGCCGCTGTTTGTCATGAGGCTGCTGGAAAACGGCGCAGAGGCGGTCGAAATCGCAGCCTGCCCTGAAGGGCAGTGTCGGTTCCTGGTGGGTAATGTCAAGGCCGAGCGGCGCTTGGGACATGTGCGGCGTTTTCTCGACGAGATGGCGCTGAGCGCGCAACGAGTCGGACTGACGCGGGGCAGCGGCTTTACGGAAGAGGACCTGCTGAGGTTCGCCGCCGGCCGCCTGCAGCAGGCAAGCCGGCCGACTCCGTAGCCCGGCATTACAGGAAAGCGATGTCGGACAAGTATCATATTCCTATCCACGAGGCGCCGCCGCGGTTTGCGCCAGTGTCGCGCTACAACCGGATCGAAATCCGCAACTGCATGGGGTGTCTCCGCTGCGTCAAGCGGGATGCCTGCGTCTACGGCGCCTACCTGAAAGGTCAGTTCGATCCGAGCCAGGTCGTGGACACGACGGACGTCCTGTGCGTGAACTGTCTGCGCTGTCTCCAGGAGTGCAAGGGCAACATCATTACCCGCGCGCGCAACCCGCTCTATGACCGGATCGGCGACGATCACTGGACGCCGGAGATCATCGCCGGCATCTGGAAGCAGGCCGAAACCGGGCGGATTCCCGTGTCCGGCGCAGGCTATCGTGGGCCATTTGCCGGCCCCGGCTTCGACGAGATGTGGACCGATATGTCCGAAATCGTGCGGCCCACCAGGGACGGCATTCATGGCCGGGAGTACATCAGCACCGTGATCGAACTGGGCCTGCGGCCAGACATTCTCCGGTTCGATGCGGATGGTGGTTTGCGGACGCGCGTCCCGCCTTTCCTGGAACTGCCGATCCCGGTGATCCTGGAGGCGCCCGCCAATCCGTTCGTGACCGATACGACGCGGCAGGCGATCGGCGAAGCCGCCAGGATTCTGAAGACGATGCTGTGGGCCTCGGTCGAGGACCTGGCCGGGTCGCTCGCGCATTTCCGCGACCGCGCGATCGCGCGCCTGGGCGCCGGGCAGGACCTCGCGCGCGATCTCGGAGGCGTGCCTGCCGTTGAGGCGCCGTTCTCGGACTCCCTGGCGGGCGTTCTGGCCGAGCTTGGGGAGCGCTATCGAGCGACGGTCCTGGGCGTCGAGATTCCACTGGACGAATTCGCGGTGGAGC
This sequence comes from Verrucomicrobiota bacterium, assembly GCA_030018915.1. Classification (GTDB taxonomy): domain Bacteria; phylum Verrucomicrobiota; class Kiritimatiellia; order UBA8416; family SLMC01; genus JASEHE01. The sequence goes on along the minus strand of JASEHE010000002.1, from coordinate 51,622 downwards.
GGACCCTGATCGCCGCGCGGGCGGGCGCCGGTTTCCTGCGCCTGCGCGCCGACCGCCGCGGCCGCGGCCTTGGCGCCAGGCAGGGGGACTTCGTGACGCGGCTCGTTCGCGAGGCGCACTTCGCTCTGCTCAAGGAGCGACTTCGCGACCGGTTGACGATCATTCTTTCCGGCGGCATCGCCATGGCCGAGCATATGGCCAAGACAATAGCCTGCGGCGCGGATGGCGTCTGCGTTGACACGGCGCTGCTGGCGGCCATGGAATGCCGGTTGTGCCCGGATTGCGAGCAGCGCGACGCGTGCCCGGTCAGGCTCGATGAGGCGCCGGTGCGATGGGGCGGCCGGCGCATCGCCAACATGATTGCCTCGTGGCACTCGCAGCTCATCGAGGTGCTTGGCGCCATGGGGCTGCGGGAAGCGCGGCGGCTTCGCGGGGAACTGGGACGCGCGATGTTTTTCGACGACCTGGAACGCGAGAATTTCGGGCCCGTGTTCGGCGCGCGCAAGCGCGGCGCGCCGATCCATCCGGCTGACGGAATCGTCCCCGAAGCGCTGGAACTGGGCGCTGAGGTGGCGCGACCGGGAAAGGCGACGCCGGTGTCGCGCCCGCCGTCCGGTCCGGCGAGCAAACACGCGGCCCTCTGTCCCTCGCGCTATCGCAATATGCTGGGCCGCTACCAGGTCGCGCGCGCGGTCGCGTGCATTGCCTGCGGCGAGTGCGTGAAGGTCTGCGCATACGGAGTTCACAAGCGGCGTGGGCCCCGGATTCTGGAACCGACGGCTGCGCTCTGCCGCGGCGCCGAAGTCTGCCGCCAGACCGGCCGGTTCTGCGCGGATCACTGCCCGGCCAAGGCTCTGCGGGTGGGCCCCGATCCGGTCTGGGAGACATTCGGCGATCCGCGTTGGACTCCGGACCTGATCGTGGGGACCTGGCGGCAGGCGGAGACGGGCCTTCCGCCGGACGACCTGGAGTACCGCACCGGCGCCTCTGGCGGCGGGTTCGACCGGATCGGCCTGCGTATCCCCGAGCGATCCCACTCGGGCCGCTTTCGTCCGGAGGCGGTTGATCTGAGCATTCCCTTGAACCGGCGTTCCGACGGCCGGCCTCGTGTGACGATCGGCTTTCCGGTCTACGGCGGCGGAATGAGTTTCGGGTCAATCAGTCTGCCGACCATGTTGGCCCGGGCCCGCGCCTACGGCATGTTCGGGTCGTTCACCTGCACGGGGGAGGGCGGGTATCCAAAAGAATTGAAGCCCTGCGCTGATTCCGTGATCACCCAGGTGGCCACGGGGCTCTTCGGCGTGCGGGAAGATACGATCCGGCGCGCGCGGATCGTGGAGTTCAAGTATGCGCAGGGCGCCAAGCCCGGGCTTGGCGGCCACCTGCTGGGCGATAAGGTGACGCCGGCCGTGGCGGCTTTGCGCGAGGCGGTCGAAGGCAGCGCGCTGTTCTCGCCGTTCCCATTCCACTCGGTCTACTCGGTGGAGGACCACAAGAAGCACGTGGACTGGATCAAGCAGATCAATCCGCGGGCGCTCGTGTCCGTCAAGGTCTCCACGCCGAGCGATGTGGACATGGTGGCCGTCGGCAGTTACTACGCCGGCGCGCACATCGTGCATCTGGACGGCAGCTACGGCGGCACGGGCGCCGCCCCCGACATCGCCAAGAAGAACATTGCCATGCCCATCGAGTACGCGATCCCCAAGGTCCATCGTTTCTTGAAGGAAGAAGGCGTCCGTGAGGCCATCACGCTCGTGGCGTCCGGCGGGCTGCGGTCCGCCTGGGACGCGGCCAAGGCCATTGCCCTCGGGGCGGACGGGGTGGTGATCGGGACGGCGGAGATGGTGGCGCTGGAGTGCGTTCGCTGCGGCGTGTGCGAGAGCGGGCGGGGCTGTCCACGCGGGATTGCGACGACCGACCCGGAACTGGCTGCGGCATTTGACGTCGGCTGGGCCACTCAACGACTGGTCAATTTGTTCAGTTCCTGGCGTATCCAGCTCCAGGGAATCTGTTGGCGGCTCGGGATGCGCGGCATCCGCGAGCTGGTGGGGCGAAGCGATTTGCTGCGGCACCTGGATTATGAGGGGACGTGAGGAAAGTCGAAACTGGAAACTGGAACCTGAATCTTGCGCCGCCCGGACGACCCCACGGCCGAATGAACGCGTCGTAGCAGGCAGTAGAACGATTTTGCGTGTCATAGTCCGCGTAACCATATGGGTGATGCCGTGCAAGAAACTTCTTGCACGCAGAGGGCCGCACAGAGCGGCACTGAGGGCGATGCATGGAAAAGACGTGCAAGATTCAGGTGGAAACTTGCCCGCCGAAGGCTGATCCGCCTTCGGCGGAAAACTGGAACCTCAACCGCGGGCTTGAACCCTGAACCATGAACCCTTGAATCTGAGTTCATCGCCATGACGAGCCGCTCGACTGAAACCTTGGCGCGACGGCTGCTGGCCGCCCGCGCAAGCCTGCCGACCGGGCCGTCCGTGCCGCGCCGCAAAGCGGACGAGGAGGGCGGCTGCGGCGTGGTGGGCTTTGCCGCCGGCGTGCCGGTGAGCGGCCGGAACATATTCGAGCCGTCCGCGCGGATGCACAACCGCGGCAACGGCAAGGGCGGGGGCATTGCCGTGGCGGCCATGGAGCCTCGCCGGCTCGGCGTGGACGCGGAGACGCTGCGCCAGGACTACCTGTTGCAGGTCGCCCTGCTGGACCCCAAGGCCGAAAAAGAAATGGAGCGGACGTTCGTGGCGCCGTTCTTTCGAGTGGACCACAAAGTAAAAATACGGCCGGCGGCCCACTACCGGGAGGTCGGCCTGGAAGTGAAACCGCCGGACGTTGTCCGCTATTTCGCGCGGGTCAAGCCGGTGGAGTTGGCTCGTTTCGTCATGGAGAACAACCTCGGCAAGGCGCCGGAACGGTGGGTCGAGGACGAATACGTGTGCCGCAACAGTTTCCGGCTGAACACTCGGTTCTACGCCTCGCTGGGCGAGAAGCGGGCCTTTGTGCTCTCCCACGCGCGGGACCTCATGATCTTCAAGATCGTGGGCTACGCCGAGCAGGTTGTTCAATACTACGGGCTGGAAGACCTGCGGGCGCGCGTCTGGATCGCGCACCAGCGCTACCCGACCAAGGGACGAGTGTGGCATCCGGGCGGCGCCCACCCGTTCATTGGGATGAACGAGGCGCTGGTGCACAACGGCGATTTCGCCAACTACTTCAGCATTTGCGAATACCTCCGGCAGCACAACATGACGCCTTTGTTTCTGACCGACACGGAAGTTGCCGCGCTGCTCTTCGATCTCTGGACACGAGTCTACCGCTACCCGCTGGAGTATGTGATCGAAGCGCTTGCGCCGACGACCGAAATGGATTTCGACCGGCTCCCCGACAACAAGAAGCGCGTCTACCGCGCCATCCAGGCCGCCCACATGCACGGATCGCCGGACGGGCCGTGGTTCTTCATCATCGCGCGCAGCGATCCGGACAACGCAAAGTACCAGCTCCTGGGCATTACCGACACAGCCATGCTCCGTCCGCAGGTGTTCGCGTTGCAGGAGGGGGATGTCTCCATCGGCGTGATCGCCTCGGAGAAACAGGCGATTGACGCCATCCTGCGCTCGCTGAACCGCGAAGACCCGCGCTTTCGGCAGGTGGCGGACCGCTACTGGAACGCCCGCGGCGGCAGCCACACGGACGGCGGCGCCTTCGCGTTCACGGTCACCGGGACCAACGGAGTCCGCGCGGTCGAGTGCGCGGACAAGTTCGGTCGGATCATCCGCGCGCCGACCGGTGACTGGCGGGTGAATTGGAAGCGGGCGCCGCAGCCCGCAGCCGCCGCGTCGCGCGAGGCGGGCCGCGCCCTGAAGGCGGGCAACCTTGACGCGGCGTTTGCCGCCGCAACGCGCGCTATCGCGGAGGGCGGCGCGGACGACGCGCGATGGATCGCGCTGGAAGCAGTCCGCCGGGCTGGGGAGGGCGGGGCGGCTTTCGACAACGGACTTGCCCTGTTGACCCGCCTGAACGACCTGCATTACGATTGTGGGCCGCTCCGTCGAAGCGCCGTGATTGAAATCGCGCGCCGCGGCATTGACGCGCTCCTCGACGGCGCGCCAGCCATTGGAGCGAAGGGACGCAGCAGCGTCCGAAGGATCGAATGGCGCGCGCGGAACTCGCTGCGCGCGCCGAAGGCAGGGGAGACGACGCTGATCATCAACGCGGAGGCCTTCCCAGCCGAGGGCGACGACTGCGACGCGCGCCTCGCTGTGCGCGCCTACCGGCTCGGCTGGAAACACCTGATCGTGTACCGACTGCGCGGGCAGCGTTTTACGGGGTGCGGGCTCGGTCCGGGCTCGGACGGCGCGCGAATTGATGTCTACGGCAGCTCGGGCGACTATCTGGCCTCCGGCATTGACGGGCTGGAAATACATGCGCACGACAACGGACAGGACCAGCTCGGCCAGATCATGAAGCGTGGCCGGCTGGTGGTCTACGGCGACGTGGGCCAGGCGTTCATGTACGGCGCCAAGGGCGGCGATGTCTATGTGATGGGCAACGCGGCAGGGCGGCCGCTGATCAACGCGGCCGGCCGGCCGCGCGTGGTAATCAACGGCACCTGCCTCGACTTCTTGGCCGAGTCGTTTATGGCCGGCGACCCGTACGACAGGGGCGGGTTTGTCGTCCTGAACGGGGTGGAGTTCGACGATTGTGGCCGGGTCCGCAGCCAGGAAAGCCCGTACCCTGGCGGTAACCTCTTTTCCCTGGCTTCAGGCGGGGCGATCTACGCGCGGGACCCGCATCGGCTGATCCAGCCGCAGCAGCTCAACGGCGGCGAGTTCGCCGACTTCACTGAGGACGACTGGGCGCTCATTCTCCCGTATTTGCAGGCCAACGAGCGGTATTTCGGGATTTCAATCGAAAGAGACCTGTTGACGATCGAGGGAGTTCGACGCGCGCCGGCTGACGTGTATCGCCGGGTGCGCGCCGTCAGCCTGGCGGTCCTCGCAAAGCAGGAAGTGCCGGAATAGAGGCGGGCGGTTATCGGTTCCGCGCGCGGCTCATGATCAGCCAAACATGCGCCTGCCTGACACGGATTGCCGATTTGCAATGCCGCAGCCTTGTGCTTGTCATAGTCCGTCTCCGTGCTAACATATACGGCTCTGGTGGAACGCGTCCTGCGTCGTCTTCTTCCGGCAAGAAGAGGCGTGAGGCGTGATTCTCCACTTGTTGTCGGCGACCTGAGCCGGAGGCGGGGCGCGATGCGGACGGACCTGACTTTCGCGCGGAATGTGGACGAACTGCGGCGCTACGGACGGCGGCGCGGGAAGTGGAGCATCGCCGTTTTGCTGCTCCTGATTCTGGCCGGCGCTGGGACATGGGGCTACGTCCGATATGTCAGGGACGATCCGCGCTCCGCATGGGAATACCTGGCGCCCTGGCTGCGAAGCAAGGGTCGCGCCCTGGCCGGCCGGGAGTCCCTGCGGCCGTTCCTGACCGTCATCGAGCGCTCTGAACTGACGGCCGAGGAGAAAACCGCGTGGACGAGCTGCGTGGAGGAGGCGTGGACGTTCGCGGAGAAGACAGGCGGGGATATCCTGAGCAGGGAGGACGTTATCAATCAGGGCCGACGCGTGGTGGAATCGCGATCCGGCCTTTTCTACGCGCTGGAGTGGGTTGGGGATCAAGACCTCGCCAAAGTTCGGTTCGACGCCATCGAGAAAAAAGCCGCCGGACTGGCGATACGCCGAGCAACTGAGGCGTTGAAGACAGGGCAGTGCTCCGCCGACGCCGTTGCCAGGCTGAGAGCGGACGCGCACGTGGCCATGCTGGAACTGGGGGCGGGCGCCGAGCCCCAAGCTGGCGAAAGCAGGCGCGAGCTGGAGACGCCCAGGCTTCGCGTCCTGCTGCGGACCTCCCGGGCGATCGGCGGCGCCGTAGGCGCGGCGCCGGGCGGCGGGAACCCGGCGGACATGGCTGCGGAGTTCCGGAAAGAGATGGAAGCTTTCGGAACGGCGCTGGAAACGAAGAAGCGTCTGCCATGAAACGCGCGCCGGTTGCCGTGGTGAAGCCGCTCGCCTTACGGCGTCGCGCAGACAGGGCAGGTGGTTTTCAGTTTGCCTTTGCCGAAACACTTTGGGCACTTGCCCGAGCCGCGGCACAGGGCGTGACGAATCGTGGGCCGGCTCAGATCCTTGCCTGAGCCGTTGCATCCAGGGCAGATCGTCTTGCCTTTGCACATCGGGCAATCTTCCTCCAAATACCCCTTGCCGCCGCAGTGGCGGCAGGGGGCGGTCGGCGTCGAGGGTTTCTCGGGGACGCTGGGTGGATCGAGATACGAGAGCGCGTCTGCCAGCAGGAACGTCGCCTTCTTGATTTCAGCGCGGACCTTGATTGCTTCCTCGATTTTGTTCTGAACCGTCAGGCTGGCCTGCGAGGCGTCCAACCGGTCCAGGTAGAGCCGCGTCAACTCGGCCAGGCGGCTGTGCTTGTCGGTCAGGGCGTCTGTCAGGGCTTTGCGGAAGCGCGCCTGAATATCGCCAATCTCCGGCCGCGTGCCGGACGGCGTGTTTTCCGGGATGTCGCGGTCTTTTTCGAACCGGGATTTCTCTTTGCGCGCCGCCTGAACCCCCTCCAGGTCGCCATTCCGGATGAGCGTCGCCTCCAGTTCGGCCAGGGTCTTGGCGTATTGATCGGGGATGGCTGCCAGCCGCGTCCGGCACGCGGATTCGATTTCCGCGGCGTGTTTGTTATAGGTAGTGGCGTGGGTGTCGAGTGTGTCGGCGGTGTACGGCGCGGCCCGCGCGAGGGCGACAGCGACCAAGCAGGCGCCGAAGAATGCCGGCATTCTTTTCATGGCTTCTCTTCTTCCCTCGCCGCCGCGCTGACAAGCCGGGGCGCGAGCGACGCGTCCGTTTTTTCCAGATACTCCCGGGCCTTGGCCGCGGCGCCATGCTCCAGCGCCAGCATCCCCTTAGCCAGCGCCACTTCCGGGAGGGTGTTCGGGCCCATCCTTCGCAGGCGTTCGTGCATGGCCAGATCGCGCGCAGGCGCCGCGATCACTCGGTCCTTTGCGGACGCGCCGCCGCCCGCCTCGCGGCAAACCACTTGCCCGTTCTCCACGCGAAGCACTTCGAGCACGGCGCGGCCGTCGGCCAGGTCCACCACGATCTCCCTCCCGACCTGGGCTTGGAAGCTGGCCAGGACGCGTTTATCTATGGCGCAAGCGTCCTCCAGCACGGATTTCACGGCAGCGAGCGCGCGCTGGAGCGAATCAGGCCGGGGCTCGAGCAGAGCCTGCGCCGCCGCGTCCCGGGCCGCCGGAAGCCCTTTGGCGACCACAGCGGCGGCGATCTTGTCCAGGAGCCCGTCGAAATCACCGACGGACGCCAGCCGCCGCGTTTCCCGATCGTGATACTCGGCGACCGCTTTTTTGCGTTCGGATTCGGTTTCCGCGGCGAACCGGCCGCTGTAGTTCTGGAACAGGGTCGCTGCCGCGTGGAACTGCTCCCTGGCGGCGAACGAAGCCGCCTCCTCCCGCAACGCGGCGAGCACATTGCTGATTTCTTTGCCCTGTTCAAGCGCGGCGATGCGCTGTCCGGCCGCCGTTTCGCATGCTGTCCCCTTCAACTGGGGAAGAATCTGGCGGAAGCGCGCCAGAGCTTCGTCGTACCGGTCGTGGTGGGCGGCTGCCCATGCGTCGGCCGAGGCGAACAATTGCTCGGCCTGCGACAAGGCCTGTGCCTGTGGCTTAGGCGGCGGCAAGGCTTCCTGGCGCCGCGGGCGAACGAGCGCTCGGCCTCCCATCCACAGGACGATCCCCAGCGCGACAATCCCGCCGGCGACGCCGATTTTCACGGCCTGCGCGGCGTGGCGCGGCGCCGGCCGAGCGATGGTGGCCGCGCGATTTGTCCGCGGGAACAGGCTTCGCCGGACCGTGCTGGCGTTCTCGGCGGTTAGGGGACGTTGGGGCAGGAGTCCCTTCCGGACCCGTCGAATGTCCACGAGCACCGCGTCCCAGTCCGCATGCCGCAGATCGCGGTTCTTGGCCAGCATCTTCTCGATCAGGCTGCAAACCCCCTTTGGGATGCCCGAACTCAGCTCGATGGGCGCCGCCACGGCGTGGGTGATTTGCAGGTCCATTGCCTCGTTGGCCGAATGGCCGTGAAACAGCATGCGCCCCGTGACCATTTGGTAGAGCGTGGCGCCCAGGGAATAGATGTCGGCGCGGCAATCCAGGTCGGCCCGGCCTTCCACCTGTTCGGGCGACATATACCACGGCGTGCCGAGCACTTCCCGATCGCGCGAGGTATGAGTGATGCTGCCGGCCGCGCGGGCCAGGCCGAGATCCGCGACCCGGATCGTGCCCTCGGAATCGAGCATGATGTTGTCCGGTTTGACGTCGCAGTGGATGATGCGGCCTCTGTCCCAGGCGTGCTTCAACGCGTCAGCCACGCACTCGGCGACGGCCAGGGCATCGCTGACGGGAATGGCCTGGCAGCGGCACAGCCATTCGGCGACCGTCTGGCCCTCGACCAGTTCCATCACGAAGTAGTAGCAGTTGTTGACAACGTTGAAATCGAATACCTGGATAATGCCGGGATGCCGGAGTTGGGCGGCAAGTTGGGCCTCTTGATAGAATCGCCGGACGTCCTCGGGACTGGCGGCGGCGTCAGCAGGCAGAATCTTGACGGCAACCATGCGGCCCAGCGAGAGTTGGCGGGCCTTGTAGACGCCCCCCATCCCTCCTTCTCCGATCTGCTCGAGCAGTTGGTAGCCTTCGAGTTGCGGAGCGTTCATGAGTGGCGTCATTTCGTCCGCCGGAAAACTCCTTGTTACCCCATTGGACGCGCGAACAAGAGTGAATGTTCCGATGCGGCGATTCCGGCAGATTCCACCATGGCGCTGCCGCAGCCGCAGACCGACAGAAGCGTAGCCTGCTCCTAACCCGAACGCAACAAGGAAAAGGTCCACTCGAAAAACAGCGCCTTCTCCATCCATCATTCATCTTGACCAAAGTCCCTGTATCCTCCATCAATTATTCCGTTTGCGCTCAGACTTGGCTTCTTCCGAAAAAAACGGCAAGTTCCAATCATGACAAGCGCCGAGATCGCGCGGACACGAGACGAAGCGTTGGCCGAAATACGGGTCGCGGAAACGCTTCGCGCCCTGGAAGCGGTCCGAGTGAAGTACCTGGGCCGGAAAGGGCTGCTGCCCCAGATCATGAAGGGGCTGAAAGACCTGCCAGAGCAGAATCGCGCCGCAGCCGGCCTGGAAGCCAACGAGCTGAAGAGCCGGGTGGGCGAGGCGATCGAGCAGCGCGGCGCCGAACTCGGCGCCGCCGGCCCGGCGCGGGAGCCGTTCGATCCGACGCTGCCGGGCCTCTGGCATCGGCCTGGCGCCATGCACCTGATTTCGCGCGTGATCGAGGACGTCACTCGAATCTGCGCCCGCATTGGTTTTACCGTGGCCGACGGTCCGGACGTAGAGACGAAGCACAACAACTTCGACGCGCTCAACACGCCGGAGCGCCATCCGTCGCTCGATCCGCGGGACACGTTCTGGCTTGAGACCGGCGAGTGCCTGCGGACGCAAACCTCGCCGGTGCAGATTCGCGTGATGAAAAGCCGCCCGCCGCCCGTGCGCGTCATTACGCCGGGTCGCTGCTACCGGCGCGACACGACAGACGCCACGCACGGCGCCAACTTCCACCAGATCGAGGGGCTCTACGTGGACCGTGGCGTTTCGCTGGCCGATCTCAAGGGCACGATGGCCTATTTCGCGCGGGAGTTGATGGGCCCGGCGGTCAAGGTGCGGTTCCGCCCGCATTTCTTTCCCTTCACCGAGCCCAGCGTGGAGTGCGATTTTTCCTGCCATGTGTGCGGGGGCGCGGGCTGCCGCGTCTGCAAGTCGAGCGGCTGGATCGAGATCGCCGGCGCCGGCATGGTGGACCCGCGCGTGTTCGAGTTCGTGGGGTACGATCCGGAGGAGTTCACCGGCTATGCCTGGGGGTTCGGCGTTGAGCGCGTCGCCATGGTGAAGTACGGGCTGGGCGACATCCGGGTGCTCTACGAGAACGACCTGCGCTTTCTGGAGCAGTTCGCATGAACGTGCCGCTCAGTTGGTTGAAGGACTATGTGGACGTTGACGCGCCGCCGGAGGAACTGGCGCGGCGGCTCACCTTTTCCGGCACAGAGGTCGCCGCCATCCGCACAGTGGGCTCGTCGTTCGATGGGATTGTAGTGGCGGAAATTGTCGAAACGGCGCCGCATCCGGACGCGGACGACCTGCTCGTGTGCCGGGTCAAGGACGGCCGGCGCGTGGTCCGGGTTGTCTGCGGCGCGCGCAACTTCGCGGTGGGCGACAAAGCGCCGTTCGCGCCGGCCGGCTGCCGGCTGCCGGGCGGCCGGGCGATCGGCGCGACCGAGATCCGCGGCGTGGAGTCCGAGGGGATGCTTTGCGCGGAGGACGAACTCGGTCTGTCAGACGACCACTCCGGGCTTCTGCTTCTGCCGCGCGAGACGCCGGCGGGCGCTCCACTGGCCGAGGCGCTGGGCCCGCCGGAAACCGTGCTGGACGTCGAGGTGACGTGGAACCGGCCCGACTGCCTGAGCATCATCGGGATTGCCCGCGAGGTGGCTGCCCTGTTCGGAGGGAAGGTAAAGCTGCCGTCCGTGGTTTTCCGCGAGGATGGCCGGCCGGTGGAGGAGCTGGCGAAGGTCACGCTGGAAGACGCGCAAGGCTGCCTGCGGTACACGGCGCGGGTGCTGTGGGACGTGAAGCAGGCGCCGGCTCCGTTGTGGATGCGCCGCCGCCTCTCGCTGTGCGGCGCGCGGGCCATCAACAACATCGTGGACATCACCAACTACGTTCTGATCGAGTGCGGGCAGCCATTGCACGCGTTCGACTACGATCTCCTCGCCGACCATCACATCATCGTGCGACGGGCCCGGCCGGGCGAGACGATGGCCACGCTCGACGGCGCGCCGCGCTGCCTCACGCCGGACATGACGTTGATCGCGGACCCGCGCAAGGCGGTGGCCGTGGGCGGGGTCATGGGCGGGGCCGGCAGCGGGATTCGGCCGGCAACGACGCGCGTTCTCCTCGAGGCGGCGACGTTCGACCCGCTGCGCTTGCATCGCGCGTCGCTGGCGCTCGCGCTGTCCACCGAATCGTCGTATCGGTACGAGCGCGGCGTGGACGTGGCGCGAGTCGAGTGGTGCAGCCGCCGGGCAGCGGCCCTGATGACGGAGCTGGCCGGCGCCACGGCGGCCCGTGGCGTGATTGACGCCTACCCGAATCCGCAGGCCGAGCGCGCGATCCGGTGCCGCTATGGACGCGTGCGGGCGCTCTACGGCGTGGAGACGCCTGACGATCGCGTGGTGTCCATCCTGGAATCGCTGGACCTGCCGGTGGTGTCGCGTGACGCGGAATCATGCGTCGTCCTGGCGCCGAGCTTCCGGCCGGACTTGGAGATCGAGGCGGACTTGATCGAGGAGGTGGTCCGTGTGAACGGGCTGGACAAGGCGCCGACACTGACGCCGTCGGCGCTGGTGGCGCCGGACGCGTCGGACGCGCCTGCGCAGGCCCTCATACGCTGCCGGTCGAACCTTGTTGGGCTGGGCCTGACCGAGATCATGAACTACAGTTTTCTCCCGGCGGAGCTGCTCGATCGGTTCACGCCGGGCGAGACGGCCCGCCGCGTGGCGCTGCCCAATCCGGTGAGCGCGGACTACGCGGTCATGCGGGACTCGCTGATCCCGCAGATGGCGGACACGCTGGGCCGGAACCGGTTCCGCCAGGTGGAGCATGCCGCTTTTTTCGAGACCGGGCGTGTCTTTCTGCGGGATGACAGCGGCGTGATCCATGAAGAGGAACGGCTGGCGCTGGGGCTCATGGGCGCGCCGGGCCGGACCGCGTTGGACGCTCGGAAGCCGGCGCAGGCCCAGGAGTCATTTCTGTGGCTGAAGGGCATTCTGGAGCAGATCGCCCGCGTTCAGCGCGTGAACGATCTCGCGTTCGCGCCGTTCGAGCACCCGGCCCTGGAGCTCGGCCGAACGGTTGCCGTGATCGTCGGCGAGGCGCCGGCCGGCGTCGCGGGGTTGCTCAGGGCGTCGCTCGGCGCCGAATACCGGATGAACGGTCCGGTGGCCATTGCGGAAATGTCGCTGGCGCCGCTGCTGGCGCGCGCGTTCGGCGCACCGGAGCTGAAGCCGGTCCCCGCTTTTCCATCGGTGACGCGCGACGTGGCGCTCGTGGCGCCGGCGAACTTGACGAACGAGGCGATTGCGCGCGTGATCCGGCGGCACGCGCCGCCGGAGTTGACAAGCGTCGAGTTATTTGATATCTTCAGCGGCGAAGGAATAAGGAAGGGCTATCGCAGCCTCGCCTATTCCTTGGTGTATTGTTCGGCCGAGCGAACATTGACGGACGAGGATGCCAGTCGGTATCACGCGGTCGTTAAGAACGCGCTGACGAGCGAACTGGGTGTTGAAATTCGAGACAAGTAGCGGTTTACCGAACGGAAAAACAACGAAGGAACGGATGTCGAGCGAACAAGGTGAGAGTTGAAACAACCCATGTGTGAGTGTCTGAGAACGATGATTCGGGCGTTGTGCGGCAGCTCGTGGTTGCCGCCGCCGTTCCGATTGGCCGTGCCGGGAACAATGGGACTGCGCTTCCGCGAATGTCCGAGGGGAATCGCCGGATGGGGATGGTTGGTTCGTTTGGAAGAGCCGGTTTCGGTAGGCCGGAATCCGCAGGGCTAAAGAACAAGTACCCTGCCGTGTTCGCTAATGGGCAAAAATCTCTGACCTGACAAGTCAACTACGGGAGCTTGAACACGGCGGCGTCTGAACGCCCCTTCGGGGACTCAGAAACCGCCGGATAAACAGCACCCACCTCGTTCGCTACGAGGTCTAGAGATGCAAGCCCTCTACGACATCGGCGGGGTATTTGCTTTATGGACCTCTTTGCCCGGAAAACCGCCGCCCCGACGGCCGGCCGTTGTCCGCCGCTTGCCGTCCGCATGCGTCCCCGCCGCCTGGAGGACCTGGTCGGCCAGGGCCACATTCTAGGGCCGGGCAGGCTCCTGCGCCGCGCCGTCGAGGCCGACCGACTCACCAGTCTGATCCTGTTCGGGCCGCCAGGCTGCGGCAAGACGTCGCTGGCCGGGGTCATTGCCGCCGTGACCCGGCGGCGGTTCGAGCGAACCAGCGGCGCCACAGCCAATGTGGCCGTTCTCAGGGAATTTCTCCATCAGAGCCGGCTCCGCCGGGATCGCGACGGGCTGGAGACGATCCTGTTCATTGACGAGATTCACCGGTTCAGCAAATCCCAGCAGGACGTTCTTCTGCCCGACGTGGAACAGGGGGTGGTTGTGTTGATCGGGGCCACGACACACAACCCGCTGTTTTTCATCAACGGCCCGCTGAACTCCCGTTCGCTGATCTTCGAGATGAAGGCGCTTGCCGAGGCCGACATCCTTGCGTTGCTGCGGCGCGCGCTGGCGGATTCGCGCGGGCTGGCGCCCATGAAGGCCCGCGTGGACGATGACGCCTTGAGCCGCCTGGCGGCCATGTGCGAAGGCGACGGGCGTCGCGCGCTCAACGCGCTGGAGATCGCCGTGCTGACCGCGCCGTTGGACGAGGGCGGGGCAGCGCGCGTGACCCGCGCGGTCGTGGAGGACTCGATTCAGAAGAAAGCGGTGCTCTACGACCACGACGAGGACGGGCATTACGACACGATTTCGGCGTTCATCAAGAGCGTGCGCGGCTCTGACCCGCACGCTGCGATCTACTGGCTGGCCAAGATGCTCTACGCCGGGGAGGACCCGCGCTTCGTCGCGCGTCGCCTCGTGATCCTGGCCTCCGAGGATATCGGCAACGCGGACCCGCGTGGCCTGGCGGTGGCGGTCTCGGCCATGAAGGCGGTCGAGTTCGTGGGCATGCCGGAGGCGCGGATCGTCCTGGCGCAGGCGGCGACGTACCTCGCCACGGCGTCGAAGAGCAACGCGGCGTACCGGGCGATCGACCGGGCCCTGGCGGACGTGGAGGCGGGACGGACGCTGGAGGTCCCGCGGCATCTGCGCAATGTCAAGGTCCGAACCGCCGGGGAGCAGCGCGCCCCGGGCGAAGACGCATACGTCTATCCGCACGATCATCCGGATCATTTCGTCGAGCAGAAATACGCGCCGACGGCCAATCGCTACTACGAGCCGGACGGCCAGGGCTACGAAGATGTGATTCTGAAGCGGATGAAACAATGGGAATCGCGCGCCGGCGGGTCCGGCGGAACAGGGGAAGCATGAACGCGCAACGGAAGAAAGACGCGCTGCGGGTCTGGGTCCGGACGCGCCGGCAGGAACTCGATGAAACCTGGGTGAAGGCGCAGAGCATATTGGTCTGCCGGAGAATCTTCGAACTTCCGGAGTTCGACGCTGCCCGCGCGGTCGGGTGCTACCTGCCGATGCCGGGCGAGGCGGACACCGGCGAGGTGATCGTACAGTGCCGGGCGGTCGGCAAGCGGCTGTGCGTCCCGGCGTTCTGCGAAGAAACCGGGCAATACGAGCTCGCGTGGCTCAAGCCGGGCGAGAAGATTGTAACGGGGCGCCGGCGGGCGCCCGAGCCAGCCGACCGCGATTGGATCGCCGAGGAAGATCGCGTGGACGTGATTCTGGCGCCCGGTCTGGCGTTCGACGCCGCCGGAACGCGGCTGGGTCATGGCGGGGGCCACTACGACAACCTGCTGCGCGGGCGGCAGATCGGAATCCGCGTGGGCGTCGCGTTCGAGTTCCAGGTGGCGCCCCGTGTGCCGGCCACCGAGAAGGATGTCGGGATGGATGTGATCGTAACGAACGAACGAATCATCAGGCGGATTCCGGGACGGACCCGGCGTTTTCCGCGAGCGGAATGACGCCGGGTTCTCCGAATCCGGAGGAGACGATTCATGACAGCGGCAATCGTGGCGGGGTTTCTGGCCCTGTTGGCCGGTGGCGGCGCAGGCTACTACGTCCGGATGGCTCAGTCGCGTCGGCAAACGGGTTCCCTCGAGAACGAGGCGCGCCGGGCGCTGCGGGAGGCGCAGGCCCAGGCCGAGGCCGTCCGCAGAGAGGGCCAGGTCCAGGCCAGGGCCGAAGTGTTGAAAGCAAAGGAGGAGTTCGAGGCGACGACCAAGGCGCGGCGCAAGGAGTTCGAACAGACGGAAGAGCGCCTGGTCCAGCGGGAACAGAACCTGGACCGCAAGGTGGCGATGATCGACAAGAAGGAACAGACCCTCGAGGAAAAGATCGCGCGAGCGGACCAACAGGCCGCAGAGCTGCGGCAGCGGAAGGAGCAATTGGACAAGCTGGTTGCGGAGGAGCGCGACAAGCTTCAGCAAGTGGCCGGGATGACCCAGGAAGAGGCGCGGAAACTGCTGCTTGCGCGCATGGAGAAGGAGGCGCGCGGCGAGATGGGCGCGCTGATCCGGCGCATGCAGGAGCAGGCAAAGGAGTCGGCCGAGCGGGAGGCCAAGAAGATCGTGGCCCAGGCGATTGAGCGGTATGCCGCGTCGCATGCCGGCGAGATGATGACCAGCACGGTCCCGCTGCCCAATGAAGAGGTGAAGGGCCGGATCATCGGTCGCGAGGGCCGGAACATTCGCGCGCTGGAGGCCGTGACGGGCGTGAATATCTTGATTGACGACACGCCGGAGGCGGTGGTGATCTCGGGATTCGACCCCGTGCGCCGGGAGGTGGCGCGGCAGTCGCTCGAACAACTGATCGCCGACGGGCGGATACACCCGGCGCGGATCGAGGAAGTCGTGACGAGCGTCCAGGAGAACATGCAGGAGATCATTCGGGTGGCCGGCGAGGAGGCGGTTTTCAAGACGGGCGCGCAGAACGTGAACCCGGATTTGCTCCGCATGATCGGCCGCTTGAAGTTCCGCACGAGCTACAGCCAGAACGTGCTCCAGCACTCACTGGAGGTGGCCAACCTGATGGGCGTGATGGCGGGCGAAATAGGCCTGGACGTCTCGCTGGCCAAACGCGTCGGGCTGTTCCACGACATCGGCAAGGCGCTCGATCACGAGGTCGAGGGCGGCCACGCCGTGATCGGAGCGGATTTGCTGAAGAAGCAGCGCGAGGACTCCACGGTAGTCAACGCGGTGGCCGCGCACCACGAGGAGGTGGCTGCGGAAAGCATCTACGCGATCCTGGCGTCGGCCGCGGACGCCATCTCCAGCTCCCGACCGGGGGCGCGCTCCGAGACTACCGACATCTACGTGAAGCGGCTGGAAAAGCTCGAGGCGATCGCCGGCGAGTTCAAAGGCGTAAAGAAGAGCTACGCCGTGCAGGCCGGCCGCGAGGTGCGCGTGATCGTGAAGCCGGAAGAACTGGACGACAACGCGGCGATCATTCTCGCGCGGGACATCAGCAAGAAAATCGAGGAAAGCCTGCAATACCCGGGGCAAATCCGCGTGGTGGTGATCCGCGAAACGCGGTGCATCGAGTATGCGCGGTAGGAGGTTTCGGGGTTCAGGTTTCAGGCAAGACCATTGTCGCGACGGGACTGGTCAAGGGCCTGACGGGGCTGCCCCTGACACCCGGCTTCTGAGCTAGGGCACAGGGATGAATATCTTGATGGTTGGCGACATCGTAGGGGCGCCGGGCCGTAAAGCCCTGGCAGAGGTGGTCGGGCGGATGCGCTCCGCCGGCGAGGCGGACCTTGTGGTCGCCAACGCCGAGAACGCGGCCGGCGGCAAGGGATTGACCGGTCCGCTGGCCTCGGAACTCCTGAAGGCCGGGGCAAACGCGCTGACCCTTGGCGACCACACGTGGGACCAGAAGGAGATCGCAGCCTATCTGGACACCGATGTTCCCGTGATTCGGCCGGCCAATTTCGCGCCGGGCTGCCCCGGCCGGGGCTTGGCGACGGTCCGGGTCGGAGCGACCGGCGTGACGGTGATCAACCTGGTCGGCCGGGTCTTCATGGACGCGACCGACTGTCCGTTCCGCGTCGTGAACGCGCTGTTGAATGACGCCGCCGGGCTCGGGCGCATCATCCTGGTGGATATGCACGCCGAGGCGACCGCGGAGAAAGTAGTCATGGGGCGATACCTGGACGGCCGAGTCACCGCCGTGGTCGGGACGCACACGCACGTGCAAACGAGCGACGAGACCATCCTGCCGGGCGGAACGGCCTATATCACGGACCTGGGAATGACCGGCGGCAAAAACTCGGCGATCGGCCGCGACCTCGAATCGGTGACGGCCATGCTGCTCACGGGCATGCCGACGAAATTCCGCGTATCGAACAAGGACGTCACATTGGAAGGCGTGTTGATCGAGGCGAACGAGCAAACCGGCAAGGCCACGGCAATCCGGCGTGTGCGGGAACCGGCTGGTATCGCGGAAACGGAGCAGGAATGAACAGCGCCATGCGCGCCGGGCCGGGGGATGCCGAGCCCAAGGTTTTCACGGTCAGCGAGTTGACCCGACTGATCAAGAGCCTGCTGGAGAGCGAGGTGGGCCACGTATGGGTGGAAGGAGAGCTCTCGAACGTCCGGCGGCCGTCCTCCGGGCACTGCTACTTCACAGTCAAGGACGCGGATGCCCAGATTGCTGGGGTGCTGTTCCGGGGCGACCGGCGTGGCGTCCGGTTCGAGTTGAAGGACGGCATCCGGGCGCGGATTTTCGGGCAGATCGGCGTCTACGAACGGGCCGGCAACTACCAGATCGTCGCGCGGCGGATGGAGCCGGGCGGCAAGGGCCTGCTGCAGGCGCAGTTCGAGGCGCTGAAGGAAGAGCTGCGGAAAGAGGGCCTGTTCGACGCAGCGCGAAAGAAGCCGATTCCACTGCTCCCGCAGCACGTGGGCATCGTGACTTCGCCGACCGGCGCCGCGATCCGCGACATCCTGAACATCCTCGGGCGGCGCTATCCGAACCTGCACATCCTGCTGGCGCCGGCGCGCGTGCAGGGCGAAGGGGCAGCCGAGGAGATCGCGGCGGCCATCGACGAGATGAACCGCCGCGGCGGGATCGATGTGCTGATCATTGGCCGCGGCGGCGGCAGCCTGGAAGACCTTTGGTGCTTCAACGATGAAATCACTGCCCGCGCTATTGCCCGGTCCGCGATCCCCGTCATCTCCGCCGTCGGGCATGAGATTGACTTTACGATAAGCGATTTCGTCGCCGATCTGCGCGCGCCGACCCCGTCCGCGGCCGCCGAACTGCTGGTGGGTCGGAAGGAGGACTTCCAGAAGTCGCTGGACGACACGGGGCGGCGGCTCGCCCGCGCGTTGCGGGAATCGGCCCTCGCCGCGAAGAACCGGCTGTTACAGGCGGACGGGAGCTACGTGTTCCGCGAGCCCGGCAACCTCGTCAGACAGTACGCTCAGCGGTTGGACGGACTGGATTTGCGAAGTCTGCGCCGAATCGGCGAGAGTCTTGCGGACCGCAAGCGGCGGTTCGAGGATGGCCGGATGACGATTGCGCGCGCCGCGCGGCTGTGGCACCAGGGTTGCGCGCAGGAGGTTCGCCGGATCGAGACGCAGCTTCAGGCGCTGAATCCGATAGCCGTCTTGAACCGCGGGTATAGCGTGACCCGGGACGGACAGGGCCGGATCGTGCGGTCCGCGGCGGCCGTGAAAGCGGGCGACCGCGTCAGAACGCTGGTGGCTGAAGGCGAATTCGGGTCGGTGGTGGAGTAGGGGAAGGTTTCAGGTTTCGGGGTTCGGTGTTCAGGAACGCCGCCGGTCCGCGGCGAGCCGGATGGATCGAGAAAGAGACGGGATTCAACGTTCAACACACAACGCTCAACATCCTGAACCCTGAACCCCGCTACACAGTCGGGCGGAATCGGAAAGGATGGATAGGAACATGACGATGGTGAAGAAGACCGGCGCGGCGCCAGCGCACGCAAAGAGCAAGGACAAGCCGGGCTTCGAGCAGGCCCTTGAACGGCTGGAAACGATCGTGGCGGAAATGGAGCGGAGCTCGCTCGGGTTGGAGGACATGCTCGCGCGGTTCGAAGAAGGCCGACAGCTCATCAAGTTCTGCTCCCAGAAGCTCAACGAGGTGGAGAAGAAAATCGAGGTCCTGGTGAAGAAGGGCGACGAAGTCGTTACCGAGCCGTTCGAGGCGGCGCCTGAGGAAGGCGACGGTAATGGGGAAGTGGACAAGGCCGCTGGCGAGGGCAAAGCCCCGTTTTGACGGCGAGGAGTTCGAGACGAAGACCGTTCACGTCGAGGTGATGGCCCGTCACCTGTCCGGCATTGGGCCGCGCAATTTCACGCTGGAGAAGGGGATGACGATTGACGAGTTCAGCGCGCTCACGGACATCCTATCGAAGCCGCGCCACAAGTCGGGCGCCGAGGGCGATTTCACGGACATGATCACCCGGCAAGGATTTGGACACATCACCTCGCGCCGGATCATTCTGCGCGAAGTCGCCGAGGACGAAGCGGTGATATCCAAGAAGGAATTCAAGCCCGCGATGCTCGTTCCGGACGAGGCTATCCGGAAGTCGCTGTACACGATCTGACGGAAGAATCGCGAGCCCGCTGTTGCCGACCGGCGGCCGTTTTGGCATAATTTCACCCCTGAACGGCCCGCGCCATGCCGCGGGCAACGCAAGCCAGCCGTAATCTTTTCGCGCGGGGCGAACGGGCCATGTTCAAGCCGATCAGCAATAAAGCGGACTTCGCGGCCGTCGAACGGGACGTCCTGGCCTTCTGGCGGGAGCACGACACCTTCCGGAAGTCGTTGGAGCTTCGCAGAAGCGCGCCGGAGTTCGTTTTCTATGACGGGCCGCCGTTTGCCACCGGTCTGCCGCACTACGGCCACTTGCTGGCCGGCACGATCAAGGACATCGTGCCGCGGTACCAGACCATGCGGGGCCGCTACGTCGAACGGCGGTTCGGCTGGGACTGCCACGGACTGCCGGTCGAGGTCGAGGTCGAGCAGGACCTCGGGATCGGCGGCAAGACCGAGATCGAGAAGATGGGCGTGGGCCCCTTCAACGAGAAGTGCCGGAGCATCGTGCTGCGGCACACGAAGGAGTGGGAGAGCACGGTGACCCGGATGGGCCGCTGGGTGAACTTCCGCCACGACTACAAGACCATGGATTCCGCCTATATGGAGTCCATCTGGTGGGTGTTCAAATCGCTCTGGGACAAGGGGCTGGTCTACAAGGGCCACAAGAGCCTCTGGTATTGCCCGCGTTGCGCGACGCCACTTTCCAATTTCGAGACCAACCAGGGATACGAAGAGGTCAGCGATCCGGCGATCACGATCCGGTTCAAGGCGCTGGACGAGGAAGGCGCCTACTTCCTGGCGTGGACCACCACGCCCTGGACGCTGCCGTCAAACATGGCTCTGGCGGTGGGCGAGGACGTCGTCTACGTCCGTGTCAAGGAAAAGGACGCAGTCTATTACCTGGCCAAGGCGCGTCTGCAGACCTACTACAAGAAGCCCGAGGAATACGAGTCCGTGACGGAGGTCAGTGGGGCCGAACTTGTCGGCAGATCCTATGAGCCGCTCTTTCCGTGCTTCGCGGCTCGGCGTCAGGAAGGCGCCTTCCGCGTAGTGTCGGCGGATTTTGTTTCGACCGAGGACGGCACGGGCATCGTTCACGTCGCGCCGGGCTTCGGAGAGGACGACTACCGGCTGGCTCTGGACAAGGGCATCCCGGTTGTCTGCCCGATAGACGCCGAGTGCCGGTTCACCAGCGAGGTTCCGGACTACGCCGGCCGCGCGGTCAAGGACACGGACGCCGACATTCTGGCCCGCCTGAAGCAGGAGGGCAAGCTGGTTCATCGGTCCACGATCCTCCATTCGTACCCGCACTGCTGGCGGTGCGACACGCCGCTGATTTGCCGCGCGGTCGGCACCTGGTTCGTGCGGGTCGAGCGGATTAAGGACCGGTTGATCGCCGCCAACCGGCGGGTGAACTGGATGCCGGACCACCTGAAAGACGGGCGGTTCGGCAAATGGCTGGAGGGCGCCCGCGACTGGGCAATCTCGCGCAACCGCTACTGGGGCACGCCGCTGCCCGTCTGGGAAAGTGAAGACGGCGAAGAACGCGTCTGCGTGGGCTCCATCGCCGAACTCGAAGCATTGAGCGGCCGGCGCCCGGCCGATCTGCACAAACATTTCGTGGACGAAATCGCGATCCCGTCTCGGCAGGGCAAAAAACCCCTTCGGCGGATTCCGGAGGTGCTGGACTGCTGGTTCGAAAGCGGCGCCATGCCCTATGCGCAGGCGCATTACCCGTTCGAGAACAGGGAACGGTTCGAGACGCATTTCCCCACGGATTTCATCGCAGAGGGGCTGGACCAGACCAGGGGCTGGTTCTACACGCTGATGGTCCTTTCCGTGGCGTTGTTCGACAAACCCGCTTTCAAGAATGTGGTGGTCAACGGGCTCATCCTGGCCGAAGACGGCAAGAAGATGAGCAAGCGGCTCAAGAACTACCCGGACCCGGAGCACATGATCAACACCTACGGCGCCGACGCCCTGCGGCTCTACATGATCTATTCGCCGGTGGTTCGAGCCGAGAGCCTGCGATTCTCCGAGACCGGCGTCAAGGAGCTGCTCAGGCATATCTTCCTCCCACTGTGGAACGCCTACAGCTTTTTCGTGACCTATGCCAACATTGACCGCTGGTCGCCGGACGGCGCTCTCAAGGCCAAATCCAGCCGGAACGAACTGGATCGCTGGATTCGCAGCGCTCTGGAAACACTGGCGGCCGACGTCACGGCCGCCATGGACGCCTACGACCTGCAACGGTCGGTCCGGCCGTTCGTGGTATTCATCGAGAACCTCACGAATTGGTACATCCGCCGGAGTCGGCGGCGTTTCTGGAAGTCGCAAGACGACGCCGACAAGAAAGACGCCTATCTGACCCTCTACTGCGTGTTGCTCCAGCTCGCCAAGGTGGCGGCGCCGTTTGTCCCGTTCCTGGCCGAGAGCATCTACCGCAACCTGCGGACGCCGGACATGCCGGAGTCCGTCCACCTGTGCGATTTTCCGGCGGCCGACGGAGCCGGCCGGGACCTGCGCCTGGAGCGGGAGATGGACGTCGTCCAGACCGTGGTCAAGATGGGCCGGCAATTGCGGGCCGAGCACGAGTTGAAGGTGCGCCAGCCCCTGTCGCTCCTGCGCGTGTTGTCGCGCGAGCGCGAGACGCTGGAGAGTGTCCGACGCCATGAAGACTTGATCCTGGACGAGTTGAACGTCAAGCGAATTGCTTATGACGAGGACGAGTCGCGGCTCGCCGACCTGCAGGTGAAGGCGGACTTCCGGCGGCTCGGTCCGCGGCTGGGGCCCCGGGTGAAGAAGGCGGCCGCCGCCATCGCGGCAATGAATGCTGGCCTCGTGGCGCAATTGGTTGCCGGCAAACCGGCGCGATTGTCGGTGGACGGCGATCCCGTGGAGTTGGAGCCGGCGGACGTGGTCGTGATCCGCCGGCCGAAGGAGGGGCTCGTGGTGGCGTCCGAGGGGAGCGTCGTGGTGGCGTTGGAGATGGCGTTGACGCAGGACTTGATTCAGGAAGGACTGGCGCGTGAGTTCGTGAGCAAGATACAGAACATGCGGAAGACGGCGGACTTGGAAGTCACCCAGCGCATCCGAATCCGGTACGCGTCGGACGCGGAGCTGGCCGCGGCCGTGACAAAACATCTGGGCTACGTGCAGGCCGAGACGCTGGCGCTGGAATGCGCGCGTGAAGACTCGCCGCCGAATGGCGCAGACCAATGGGATCTCAATGGTCATCCATGCGCGATCGCCATGGAAACCGCAACCGGGCAAAGCCGAGAGGCGTGAATGCCAAAAGTTGTTTGAGCGCTTCATCTTGTCCGCGGTGGACGTAAAACTCGCCGCCAGGGAGGAACGCGCCCGGTATGGGGCGCACAGGCCGCCTGGACGCCCCCCGTAGCCGGCGACGCGATCACTAGCCCCAAAACAAGCGAGTGATCAGTCATCAGTCAACGTTTCTCCGATGAATGTTACTGGTCGTGATTCAGTCCGGCGTGTGGACAAAGGACTTGATTTCTTCACGGGGATGAGGGACAATACGGCCAAGATGATGCAGTGGGGGCGACAGGTTTCGACGTGATGGCCTGCAGCCTCAGTTGCGCGCCGAGGACCCCGGTTGGCCTCGTTAATCGTCCGGGAAAACACAACTGCTGACGAAGAGTTGGCACTTGCGGCCTAACCAGCCGTGACGTCTCCCCGCCGACGCCTGCTGGGCGGAGCGAGGCGACGACAGCAGGCTAGCTCCAAGGCTGAGTAGCCGGGCCGAGGGGCGAAACCATAACGTGGTTGCTGGCTTCTCCGATGGCCTGTCTGCCGGCAGTCGGAGCGGCGAGATTTATAGACGGAACACGCGCGTAGACGCTGTGGTGACACTATCGCGGACGGGGGTTCGATTCCCCCCGCCTCCACCAAAACCGTCCGCGGTTTTGGTGGAGCCACGTCGTCATGTCCGCCGTAGCGCCTGGGCGTAGGCGGGAGCCCTGAGCGAAAGCGGGGCAGGCGAAGGTGTCCACATGAAGCGTGTGTTGGTTCTCGTGAATCCCAAGGCTGGCGTGCCGCGCTTTTTCGACCTTCTGCGAAGGGCGTTCGACCGGTTCTGGGACGTCGCGGGGACCAACCTCGTGTATCAGTTCTCGCAGAGCGAGGAAGACGGAATCGCCAAGGCCAAGGCGGCCGTGGCCAACGGCGTCGAGATCATCCTGGTGGTCGGAGGCGACGGAACAGTCAGCAGCATCGGCCGGGTCCTGCTCAACACGGACACGACGATCGGGGTTGTGCCCACAGGCAGCGGGAACGGCTTTGCGCGCCATTTCGGCATTCCGCTGTCGCCCGCCAAGGCGATCGCGGCCCTGGCCTCCGCGTCGGCCGTGACCATTGACGTCGGCGTCATGAACGGCGCGCCGTTCCTGGTGACCTGCAGCATGGCGTGGGACGCCTCCATTGTCCGATCGTTCGACAAGATGCCGATTCGCGGCATTCTGCCCTACGTCTTTGCCGGGGTCTACGAGTTCTTCGACTTCCAGCCACAGCGATTTCACGCGCGCATTGACGACAGGGAGGAACTGGTCTTTCCCGATCCTCTGTTCTTCACCATTGCCAACCTCACGCAGTACGGCGGAGGCGCTATTATTGCGCCGCGCGCAAGGCCGGACGACGGGCGACTCGAACTGGTTGTCGCCCGGCGCCGGCATCTTCCGCACCTTGTGGCCAATATCCGGCGATTTTTCGACGGGACCGTTCACCACATTCCCCAGGTGGTCTCGCGGAGTTTCAGCACTCTCGTGGTCCGCAGAGAGCGGCGCACGGTCGTTCAGATTGACGGTGAACTGAGGGAGGCCCCGCTGGAGATCACGGTGACGGCCAACCCGAAGGCGCTGAGAGTTCTGGCGCCGGTGATAGGCGCCTGATTGACGGACGCTTGCCCCGGCGTCCATAATCCGCGCGTAGCGCGCGCGCCGATTCGCTGTCTTTCACGCGACGCCCCGTGGCCACATGCTGTCCGCGTGCTGTCGCGTGGGGTGCTCCGCGGTTACGCGCGGATTTTTGGGGCGTTCACGGCGCTGGACGGTGAGTGGCGGATGAGGTACACTTTTCGGGCATGGTTTTCACGAGCACGGGCTTTTGTGTGTTTGCCGCAACACGCCGCGCATATGGACAAACCCAAACCCCGCAACAATCTGTTCTCTTTTCTCGCGTCGGCTGCGGTGACCGACCTGGGACGAAAGCGGAAGCGGAACGAGGACCTGCTGGCCCGCATTCCGGAGTGCGGGGTCTTTTGCGTGGCCGACGGCATGGGCGGAGAGGACTCGGGCGATGTCGCGAGCCGCGCCACGGTGGACGCTGTTTGCGACGCAATGCGCCGCGCCGCGTCGGATCAGGATATCGCCGACAGCCGGAAGAAGGCAGCGGTCCTCGTGGAAGCCCTCCAGCAGGCCAGCGCTTGGATTCGGGCGCGCTCGGTGGCGCGTGGACGGGGCCATGTCGGGCTCTACGGTTGTCGTGCTGGTGTTCGACGCTATGACGCCTGAACAGGCCGTGGCGCTGCACGCCGGCGACAGTCGGCTGTACCGGTATCGAAAAGGGGGCCTGGCCCAAATGACGCGGGACCATTCGTTGGCCGAGGAGGCGGGATTCAAGAACCGGAAGGGCCTGCCCAGGGTCTTCCGTGGAATGGTAACGCGAGGCGTCGGCATCCGGGAGAATCTGGCCTTGGAGGAAACGGCCGTCGAAGCGCGGGAATCCGACCTGTTCATCCTCTGCTCGGACGGACTGACTGGGATGGTCTCGGACAAGCGGCTGCGAAAACTCCTGCGCATGAACGAGGAGGCGTCCCTGAAGGAACTTGCTCGAACTCTCGTGGCGGAAGCGAACGAATCCGGCGGCGACGACAATATTTCCGTGATTCTAGTGCGGGTAGGCCCGCTGAAACCGGTTGCGGCCGAGACGATTTCCTAGAATGCGCGCCATGAATTGTGCCGCGTCTCTCTGTGTGTTGAGTCTGGCCGGGCTGGCGCTGTGCGGCTGCGCCAGGATTCAGCCGCCCAATCGCGCGCCGGACTTCGAGCAGGCCTTTATCGTTACAGGGTACTGTAGTTGCGGGAAATGCTGCGGCTGGCATCGGAACTGGTGTCTTCGCGCGATTGACGACGCGAGCGGCCGCCCAAAGATTGTCGGACAGACCGCCAGCGGCGCCATGGCGCGGTCGGGGACTGTGGCGGCCCCGCCGGAATATCCATTCGGGACGATCTTGTACGTGGAAGGCTACGGCTACGGCAGGGTGGAGGACCGGGGGCGGGCCATCAAGCGCAATCGTCTGGACCTGTGGTTTCGCGCGCATCTGGCTGCGAGCTGGTGGGGCAAGAAATCGGTCAAGGTCCGGGTGTGGCTGCCGCCTGGCAAGATGTTGTGATCGGTTGTCGGTAATCGGTAATCGGTGGCGCCTGAATTTTACGCGCAAGGCGCGCGAAATTCGGTGGTGAACAAGCTCACCAGCGCTTCCTCAATAGCTCGCGTTGAGAGGAGTTGGCATGCGCATAGTGTTCCTCGGCTCAGCGCCACTGGCGGCGGCCTCGCTGGCGCGGCTGGCGGCAGTGTGTCGGTCGCCGCATGGACAGGGTGAGACGGCGGTGGTTGGGGTTGTGACCCAGCCTGAGCGGCCGCAGGGCCGGCATCTGAGGGTTGCGGCTTCGCCGGTCCGGGCCGCGGCCGAGGCGGCGGGAATCCCCGTGCTGGCTCCTGAGAACGTGAATGCCCCGGAAAGTCTCGATGCGGTCCGCGCGCTCGGCCCGGACCTGATCGTGGTGGCGGCCTATGGCCAGATTCTGAGGCTCGCGTTGCTGGCGCTTCCACCGCTGGGTTGCATCAACGTCCACGCGTCGCTGCTTCCACGGTATCGCGGCGCCGCGCCGATCCAGTGGGCGGTCGCGCTGGGAGAAACCGTTACCGGCGTGACGACCATGTATATGAACGAGCGAATGGACGCGGGCGACATCATTTTCCAGGCAGAAGCGCCCATCGGGCCTGATGAGACGGCCGGCGATCTGCGCGACAGGCTGGCGCGCGAGGGCGCCGAGTTGCTGGTCAGCACTTTGGAGGCGATCCGGCGTGGCAATGCGACCCGTCGGCCGCAGGACGAGCGGTTGGCCACGTATGCGCCCATGCTGCGAAAGGAAGATGGGAGAATCAACTGGACGATGCCTGCAACGGCTGTCCATAATAGGGTCCGAGGACTCAGTCCATGGCCCGGATGCTATTGCGAGCGGGGCGGCGTCCGGCTCAAAGTGCTGAAGACCCGGGTGGAATCAGGCGCCGGTCAGCCTGGCGCCGTGCTCGACGTGGCTGGCCCCGGGCCGTTGGTGGCAGTGGGGCAGGGGGCGGTGCGTCTGGTCGCGGTTCAACCGGAAGGCAGGCGGGCAATGAGCGGCGAGGAGTACCTGCGTGGTCATGACTGGAAGGCGGGTGATGCGCTGACATGAGGATCGTTCGCGTCAACCTTGAGGAACGGGCGTACGACATCCATATCGGCATGGACGCGGCTCTTGGCGAAGCAATAGCCGGCCAGGGCGTGTCTCGGGCGCTGATCGTTTCCGACTCGAACGTGGACCGTCTCTATGGAGAGGCGTGGGAGGCGAAACTTCGCGGCCGCCGGATCGCGGCAAGCCGGGCGGTTGTGCCGGCCGGCGAAGAGTCCAAGAACCTGAGGACGGTCGAGGAACTCTGCGGCAAGGCGGTGGATGCCGGACTGGACCGCGGATCGGCGATAGTGGCGCTGGGCGGCGGAATGATCGGGGACCTGGCTGGTTTCGTGGCAGGCGCCTACATGCGCGGCATCGGCCTGTTGCAGGTTCCGACATCGCTGTTGGCGATGGTGGACAGTTCGATCGGCGGCAAGACGGGCGTGAACCTGGCGGCCGGCAAGAATCTGGTTGGCGTTTTTCACCAGCCGATGGAAGTGGTCGCGGACCTGCGGACGCTGGGAACCTTGCCGGAACGGGAGTATGTCTCAGGTCTGGCCGAGGTGGTCAAGTACGGGGTGATCGGCGATGCCGGAATCTTCGATCTGATCGAGTCGAGCGCGGCGCGCCTGCTGAAGCGGGAACCGGGATTGCTCGAAGAGGTGGTGGCCCGGTGCTGCGAGATCAAGGCGGAGATTGTGGCGACGGACGAGCGCGAGTCGGGCGCGCGGGCGCTCCTCAATTTCGGGCACACGTTGGGGCACGGGCTTGAGAAAGCGCTCGGCTATGGCCGGTGGCTGCACGGCGAGGCGGTTTCCGTGGGCATGGTCTTTGCCGCCGAAGTCTCGATCGCCTGCCGCGGACTTCCACGGGAATGCGGCGAGCGGCTGAGGCGCCTGCTCGAGGCGATAGGCCTGCCGACCGGCGTGGCGGCGGCGCGGCCTGAACTCCGCTGGTCCGACCTCCGCGCCGCGATGACGGCGGACAAGAAACGCCGTGGCGCATCGTTGAGGTGGGTGCTGGTCGAGCGACTGGGCTCGGCGGTGTTCGGATGCGAGGCGCCCGATCGTGTCCTGGCCGAGGCTTTCGCGCGGCTCGGCACGACCTAAATCCGAAATAAGGAGGCCAATCATGGCCGGAGTAAGCGAGTGGATCGTCAGGGAGTACTTCGAGATTCTGGGCTACCTCGTCGCGCAACCGAGGAAATACACGACATTCGGGCGGCCGAAGACCTCGGATGAAGAGGTTGACCTGCTGGTGGTCAACCCGCGTGTCGTCGAACACCGCGTGCCCGAGCACACGATCTGGACTACCGAAGACCTGAGAACGGTGGCTCGCGCCGTGGTCGGGGTCAGGGGGGGGCACAGCGAGACGTTCTACGCGCAGCGATTCGAACAGGACCCCGACATCCTGCGATTCACGGAACCGGCATCCGCGCGCTTCGCGGAGAAGCGCCTGGGCCCAGGTCCGCTGGCCAAGATTCTGTGTATTCCCCGGCTGGCGGCATCGGGGGAACTCAAGGAGAAGAGCGTCAAGATGCTGAAGCGAAAAGGCGTGGATGGGGTCATGTCGTTCGAGACGATTCTGGCGGAGTTGATTTCCCACGTGGACAGGAATCACAACTACGAGAAGTCGAGCCTGCTGCAGATCGTTCGGATTTTGAAGAACTACGACTTCATCAAGGACAGCCAGATGGAATTTCCCATGGGTCGGAAGCGATGTCGGCGCGAGCGAATGTCCGAAGGCGAGAAGGAGCCGGCCGACCGATCGAACGCGTGAGAAACACGCTGTCTACTATACCTTCTCGATGCTGACGAGAGGCTGATCCTTTTTGACCGGCGCCCCGTGCGCAACCAGGAACTTCAGGACCTTGCACTTGCAGGGGGCCTTGATCCGGTTGAAGAGTTTCATGGCTTCCACCATGCAGACCGGCGTATGGATTGCCACGACATCGCCTTCCTTTGCGAACTGCGGCTTTCCGGGTCCCGGTGAAAGGTAAAACGCGCCATTCAACGGGGCATTGATGGTGTCGTTGCCGGGCGCCTTGTCTTTCTCGGCGGCGGCCGCCGCCGGCTTGGACGTTGCCTTCGGGGAAGCGGCCGCTGCCGGGGCCGGTGGAGCAGGGGGATGCGCCGTCGCCACCATGCCGGACGATTTGATGCTCAACGCGAGGTCCTGTCGGCGGATGGTGAACTCCGAAATGTGTAGGTCGCTGATCCGGGCGGCCAGTCCCTGTAATTCGAGATAGTCGTGTGGGGTGAGAAATGGGTGGGCGGGCGCCGGCATTGGCGCGGAGCCTTCCGGGATGGGCGCCGCTTCTTTCTTCTTCTCCTCCAGGTCCGCGGGAGGCGACGGCCGTTCCTCCGTGGGGAGTTCCCGCCACTTGAAGTACTCCATGGCCGGCTCGGGGAAGATGCAGAATGAGATGATGTCTTCCTCGCCTTTAATGTAGTCGGCGGGAATATCGTGTGTCACCTTGGGTAGAATGGGCTCCAGCAGGTCGGCCGGTCTATGCTCGATGGGCGGCTCGTCGCCCAGTATCTTTTTCCGGATGTCCGGCGCGATCGGGGCCGGCGATCGGCCGTAGAGTCCCTTGACGTACTCCTTGATCTCAAGCGGCACGAGTGAATAGCGCTGGCCGGACAGAACATTCATGACCGCCTGAACTCCGATGATCTGGCTGGTGGGGGTGACCAACGGCGGATACCCGAGATCGGCGCGAACCTTGGGCACTTCGGCAAGAACCTCGTCCAGGCGATTGAGGCTATCCTGCTGCTGCAGTTGTGAGCGGAGATTGGAGATCATGCCGCCCGGGATATGGTGCACGAGGATGTCCGGATCAATGGGGTTGATCGGCTGATAGGCCAGTTGCCGCTTCGGCGCGACCTCGGTGAAGTACCGGCACATTTTCCGCAGGGCATCCCCGTCGAGGTTGGCGTGGTAGGGCATTTCCTCGAAGATGGAGAGCATGGTTTCGACCGGAGGCTGGGAGGAGAAACTGGAGACGACCGATATTGCGCAGTCAATAGCGCCGGCGCCGGCCCGCACGGCCTCGACGTAGGTCGCTGTCCCCATGCCGCTCGTGTCGTGGGTATGAATCTGGATGGGCACCTCGATGTTCTCGACCAGAGCGGACACCACTTTTTCCGCGGAAATGGGCGAGAGAATCCCAGCCATGTCCTTGATGCAGAGCGAGTCTATCCCCATGGCCACCTGTTCCTTGGCAATGCGGACAAACTCCTCGACCGTGTGGACCGGGCTGATCGTGTAGCAAATCGTGCCCTGGGCGTGGCCCCCGTAGCGCTTGACGGCCTTGACGGCCTGTTCGAGGTTGCGCGTGTCGTTCAGGGCGTCGAAAATTCTGAAGATATCCACGCCGTTCTTGCAGGCAAGCGCAATGAACCGGTCCAAGAGATCGTCGGGATAGTTTTTGTAGCCAAGGATGTTCTGGCCGCGCAGGAGCATCTGGAGAGGAGTCTTCTTGGCCTTGGCCTTGATCTGCCGCAGTCGTTCCCATGGGTTCTCGCGGAGGAACCGGAGACAAACGTCGAACGTGGCGCCTCCCCACACTTCCAGCGAGTAGAAGCCGACTGAATCCATGACGTCCAGAATGCCCAACATGTCCTTGGTGCGCATGCGGGTGGCCCAGAGGGACTGATGCGCGTCTCGCAGGGTCGTATCCGTGATGCGCAATGGGATGCGGTTCTTGCTGTTTCTCGGCGGCGTGAAATCGGCGCCGGCCGGTCGAGTCGTTTTTCGAGGCATGATCGTTTCCTCTCCTGGATTGTCTCGTTATCGCCGCCAACTGCGCTATCGTCCGATACGGGAATACTTCTCGTATCGGGCCGCAACCAGTTTCTTTGTGGAGGCGTGGACCAGCTTCTTGAGGTGTTTCAGGAGGCTCTTTTGGGTGGCTGAAATCGTTTCTTCGTGGTTGCGATGAGCGCCGCCCGGTGGTTCGGGGATCACCTCGTCAACCACATCGAGTTCGAGAAGGTCTCTGGCGGTCAACCGTAGCGCCGCAGCCGCCTCCGGCGCCTTGGCGCCGTCGCGCCACAGAATTGATGCGCATCCTTCGGGAGAGATCACCGAGTAGATGGAGTTCGCCAACATGAGCACCACGTCGCCCACGCCGATCCCTATGGCGCCCCCGCTTCCTCCTTCCCCTGTAACCACCACGACGATCGGGGTTTGCAGCAGGGACATCTCGGTCAAGTTTCTGGCGATAGCCTCGGCTTGGCCCCGCGCCTCGGCCTCCGGCCCAGGATAGGCGCCGGGGGTATCTATGAAACTCACCACCGGGAGGCGGTACTTCTCCGCCAGCCGCATGAGTCTCAGGGCCTTGCGGTAGCCTTCCGGGTTCGCCATCCCGAAGTTGAACTTGACGTTCTCCTCTACGTTCTTGCCCTTGCGATGTCCGATGACCACCACGCGGTAATCGCCGAAGGTCGCCAGGCCGCCCAGAACGCCGGGGTCGTCCCCGAAACAACGGTCCCCGTGCAACTCAATGAACTGGGAGCACATTCCGCCAAGGTAGTCCACCATGAGCGGCCGATCGGGATGGCGCGCGACTTGAACGATCTGCCAGGGCGTAAGTTTGGCGTAGATTTCTTTGGCGAGTTCCGTCTTTTTTCGTTCCAACTCGGCGATTTCGGGGCCGAACTGAGCGTCTGGCGCCTGAGCCGATTTCTCGAGCTCGCCAATCTTTTTTTCGATTTCGACCAGCGGTTTTTCGAAATCCAGTTCCATCTATGACCTCTGTCTCGTGTTCGGGGCTAGCGCCGCTGCCAGTAGCGCAGCACGGAGGCAAGGAAGTCTTTCATGTCTTTGCGGTGAACGATCTGGTCAACGAAACCGTGCTCCAGGAGATACTCGGCCGTCTGGAATCCATTGGGCAGCTCCTGCTTGATGGTCTGTTCGATGACGCGCCTGCCGGCGAAGCCGATCAGAGCGCCCGGCTCGGCGATGTTGAGGTCTCCCACCATAGCATAGCTGGCCGAGACGCCGCCGGTCGTGGGGTGGGTGAGCACCGAGATATACGGGATGCCTGCCCGATGCAGGCGAGCGATGCCGGCGCAGGTTTTGGGCATCTGCATCAGGGAGATGATGCCTTCGTGCATTCGGGCCCCGCCGGAAGCCGAGAAAACAATGTAGGGCCGGCTGTGGCGCAGGGCATAGTCGGCGGCCAGAAGAATCTTCTCACCGGCGCCGCTGCCCAAGCTGCCCCCCAGAAAGCGGAAATCCATGACTGCCACCGTCACGGTTATGTCCTTGATCTTGCCGCTGCCGGTCACCACGGATTCCTTGAGGCCGACCTTGGTCTTTGTGGCCTCGGCCTTGTCTTTGTAGGCTTCGGCGGCATCCGAGAACTGAATGGGATCGGAGGTGGAGATTTCGGCGTTGAATTCGCGAAACGTCTTCTCGTCCAACGTGATATGGATTCGCTCGTAGCAAGTCAGTTTCTCGTGGAAGTTGCATTTGGGACAAACCTGCAGATTCTTGTCCCATTCCTGCTTGAAAATGTGGGCTTTGCAGGAGGAGCAGACTATCCAGAGTTCTTCCTCAGGGGGAGGGAGCGCTTCAACAGGCTTCTTGGATTTGGTGAACCAACCCATACGCCATAGTAAAGTAAGCGATAGCGGTTAGAAGGGCAAGGATTTCTTTGCGGAGCGGCGGGCGGATCGGTAATATGAGCTTAATGAGAATTACCGGTGGTAGTTTGCGTGGGCGCGCAATCCGGGTTCCCGGCCGCGCGGTTCGGCCCGCCCAGGACAAGGTGCGGCAGGCTCTCTTCTCCATCCTCGGCGAACGAGTTCCGGGCTGTCGTTTTCTGGACCTTTTTGCCGGGTCCGGAGCGGTGGGGCTGGAAGCCTGGAGCCGGGGCGCCCGGTCGGTCTGGTGGGTGGAATCGGAGCGCCATGCGCTGGCCTGCCTGAGGGGAAACGTGGCAGCCCTGTCCCCATCCGTGGGGCGAGTAGTGGGGATGGACGTCCGGAGTTTCCTCCGGAACAAGGCTTTCAGCGAGGAGCGTTTCGATATAATCTTTGCCGATCCGCCGTACGCAGTCCGGGCATGGCGGACGGACCTGCTGGAACAGGTCGGGCATGGCGGCATCCTGGTTCCTGGCGGGCTGTTGGTCCTGGAAGAAGCCGTCAACCAAACGGCCCAGGCAGCGGCTGCGCCCGGATGGGAACAGGCGGATGAGCGCCGCTATGGAGACACACGTCTCGCGTTTTTCTGTTGCGTTCGGGGGGCGGCAATCTATGCTTGAGAGTCGTTGGAGGCCCCATGGTTGGGACGCCGGAAAGGTAAGCGAGGCGATTCATGGCGCAAGAAGGCGGAGGACAACCCCGACCTCGAAATTGACTTCCCTGCGAAGGGCGGGTATGGCGCGGCTGTATCTCCCGCGCAAGAACGGGCTGGGCGCGTTTGCCGCGTGACGCGCTGCGGCTGACGTCGTTCGCCGCCGGAGCTGCCGATGCAGATTCGCGTCACGGAAATACCGCCGGACGGCAGGAAAACGTATGAAGGCGAGGCGGCGCCGGCCGTTTTGTCATTGGATTCCGGGGACCCGTTCGTGAAGGCAGACCGGCCGGTGCGGTTTCGGGTTGCCGCCTCTCTGGCCGGCGGCCGGCTGATCGTTCAGGGACAGATGTGGACGGAGGCGCTTTTCCGGTGTTCGCGTTGCGCGGAGTATTTTCGCCTGGCGATTCGGGACGACGCCTTCGAGCGGGTCATCGAGCTGCCGCCTGACGCGCTATCTGTGGACTTGACCGAAGATATTCGCGAGACTATTCTGCTGCGCCTTTCGGGATACCCGGTCTGCCGCGCGGACTGCAAAGGACTCTGCGTTCGGTGCGGAGCGAATCTCAACCGTGAAACGTGCTGCTGCAAACCGCCCGACGACGGTCAGTGGGGAGCGCTGGATCAACTGAAACTGCCGGTCAAGCCGGGCTGAGCCTGCCGGGCGCTCCGCCGGATTCGCGATGCGCGTCGCGCGCAATAAGAAAGGACAAAACGATGGGTGTGCCCAAGAGAAGAACGTCGAAGAGCAAAATTCGGACGCGTCAACGGTCGCATCGTGTCCGGTTTGTCCACTCGAAACCGTGCCCCCAGTGCGGCGCGCCGCAAGAGCCGCATCGGGCCTGCCGCGCCTGCGGCTACTACCGGGGCCGCCAAGTCGTGACGATGGCAGTCCGGTAGTCGTTGTTTCCAGCCCCGTTTGCGCCTGCCGGGCGGGCGCATCATGGCCCCAAGGGCGCATATTTCGCGCGGGAGTGTGAAATATGCGGGCTCGGCCGATACAGGAGCACGCTATGCGCATCGCCGTGGACGCCATGGGCGGGGATTTCGCGCCTCTTGAGATCGTCAGGGGCGCTGTCCGGGCGGCAAACGAGATCAAGGGGCTGTCGAAGGTTGTTTTGGTTGGAGACCAGCAAGCGATCCGGCGCGAACTCGACAAATACGCGCCCGTGCCGAAAATCGTGGATGTCTTTCACGCGTCGGAAGTTGTGGCCATGGACGAAGCGCCGGCCCTTGCCGTCAGGCGCAAGCGGGATTCCTCGATCAGCCGTTCGATTGACTTGGTGAAAAGCGGGGAAGTAGACGCCATGGTTTCCGCGGGCAACACCGGCGCGGTCGTTGCGGCGGCGACGCTGAAACTCCGCGCGCTGGAAGGATTGGAGCGGCCGGCAATCGCGGCCGTGATGCCGACGCCCAAGCGGCCCTTTGTGCTGATTGACGCCGGCGCCAACACCGACTGCAGCCCGACGATGCTGGCGGAGTTTGCCGTCATGGGCAGCGTGTACTCGCGCGCGATCCTCGGCCAACCGAAGCCGGTCGTGGGGCTCATGAGCATCGGGGGGGAAGACATCAAGGGCAACGAGATCACCAAGGGGACCTTCCGTCTGCTCGACGAAGCCGATCTGAACTTCCGGGGCAACGTCGAGGGGCACGATCTGTTCGTGGGAGAGACGGACGTGGTGGTCTGCGACGGCTTTGTGGGCAACATTGTTCTCAAGACCAGCGAAAGCGTGGCAAAGGCGGTCGCGGGGTGGACGAGGCAGGAATTCGTCAAGAACCCCGCGCGTATGCTCGGCGCGCTTTTCTTGATGGGCGCGCTGCGCGCCATGAAGCGCCGGCTAGACCCGGAGTCGTACGGCGGCGCGCCGCTGCTGGGAGTGAACGGCGTCTGCATCATCACGCACGGGTCATCGTCCGCGCGGGCCATTCTCCACGCCGTCCGGGTGGCCCGCGAAGAAGTAAGCCAGCGCCTGAACGAGGTCATCACGCGCGAAGTCAGCCAGTTGGTGGGACCAGAATGACGCGCAAAGATTCTCACGCGAAGACCGTTTGCATCACTGGCACCGGCTCCTATCTGCCGGAAAAGGTGTTGACCAATTTCGACCTCGAGAAAATGGTCGAAACCACCGACGAATGGATACGAACCCGCACCGGCATTCGGGAGCGCCACATCGCTCAGAACGGGGAGGGGACCTGCCTGATGGCCGCCCAGTCCGCGCTTCGCGCGCTGCGCAGCGCGGACATGTCGCCGGAAGAGGTGGAAATCATCATCGTCGGGACCTTTACACCGGACATGCTGTTGCCCAATACGGCTTGCCTGGTTCAGGATCGGATCGGAGCGGAAAACGCCTTGTGCTTCGACCTTTCCGCGGCTTGTTCCGGCTTTGTGTATGGGCTGGAGGTAGCCCGCGGCCTCATCCTCGGAAGCGGGTACCGTAACGCGCTGGTCATTGGGGTGGAGAAACTAAGCGCCGTCACGGATTGGCGCGATCGAAACACCTGCGTGCTGTTCGGAGACGGGGGCGGCGCAGCCGTGCTCGAGGCAACTGACAAGAGCGGTCGCCGCGGATTGCTCGCCAGCGCGATGGGAGCAGACGGCAGCCTCGCCGACCTGCTGAACATTCCGGGCGGTGGCAGCCGGATGGGATTGACACGGCATGCCATAGATGACCGCCAAATCTACATCAAGATGGCTGGGAACGAGGTGTTCAAACATGCTGTGCGCTGCATGTGCAACGCCGGACAGAAAGCGCTGGAGCGGTCCGGACTGACCATGGATGACGTCAACTGGGTCATTCCGCATCAGGCCAACGCGCGGATCGTCGAGGCTGTGGCCAGCCGACTTGGGAACTCGCCGCACAAGTTCTGCGTGAACCTGGAACGTGTCGGCAACATATCGGCGGCATCCGTGCCAGTGGCCTTAGATGAATTCGTTCGGCGCGGGAAGATCAAGCGAGGCGACACGGTGTTGCTGGTGGCGTTCGGAGGTGGATTCACGTGGGGCGCGATGGTTCTGGAATGGGGGTATTGACATGAAGAGGGCGGCAGTGTTTGCCGGGCAGGGCGCGCAGTTCGTGGGAATGGGTAAGGACTTGGCGGATGCCTGCCCGGAATGCCGGGACCTGTTCCGGCGCGCTGACGAGGCGCTGGGCCGGCCGCTCTCCCGGTTGTGCTTCGAGGGGCCGATCGAGGAGTTGACCCGATCGAACAACTGCCAGCCTGCGGTCTTCGTGACCAGCGTGGCGTGCCATCGCGCTTTTTGTCGCGAGGCCGGAAACCCGGCCTTCGCGGGCATGGCCGGCCTGAGCCTGGGCGAATGGTCCGCCCTGCACGCGGCAGGAGCGCTGAGTTTCGAGGACGCGCTCCGAATTCTGGAGGCGCGCGGGCGGTTCATGCAGGAAGCCTGCGAGGAGCGCGAAGGCGCCATGGTGAGCGTCATGGGGCTGCCTCTGCCGGAACTCGAGGCAATCTGCCGGAACATCGGGGTAGAGATCGCCAATCTGAACTCGCCAGACCAGATCGTGCTCTCGGGCGAACGCGGGCGGATCGAGGATGCGGAAAAGAAGGCCAGGGACGCCGGCGCCAAGCGCACTGTCGTGTTGAAAGTGGCCGGAGCGTTTCACTCCGCGTTGATGGCATCGGCGGGCCGGCGCCTGGCTGAAACGCTGGAGCGCGTCGAGTTTGCCGCTCCCGCAGCGCCGGTCATGTCCAACGTGACTGGGCAGCCGCACGGGAATCCTCGGGAAATCCGCGAGAACATGATTCGGCAGGTAACGTCGTCAGTGCGGTGGGGCGCATGCGTGGAGTCGCTCAAGGCGCTGGGGGTCGGCGGATACGTCGAATTCGGGCCCGGCCGCGCGCTTTCCGGGTTGATCAAACAGATTGACGGCCATGCGGCGCTAAGCAATATTCAGGACCTGCCTACGCTTCAGAAGGCCGTTGAAACGCTCAAGGCGACGGGGATATGACATCGGTGAACGCGTTGGATGGAAAAGTCGCGATCGTGACCGGCGCCGCTCGCGGCATCGGGCGGGCCATTGCCGAGGAACTGGCCCGCGAGGGAGCCGACCTAGCTGTTTGTGATCTGCGGAGGGAATGGTGTTCGGACACCGTCGCTGCCGCGCGTGCCGCAGGCCGCCGCGTTGAGTGCTACGGCGTCAACGTCAGCGACGGCGCCGCTGTGAACGCCATGATTGACGAGGCGCTGAAGGCGTTCGGCCGGATCGATATTCTGGTCAACAACGCCGGCATCACCAAGGATCAGCTCCTGGTGCGCATGAGCGAGGAAGACTGGGATGCCGTGCTGTCGGTGAACCTGAAGGGAACGTTTCTTCTCTCCAAGGCGGTCGCCAGACCGATGATGAAGCAGCGAAGCGGCGCCATCATCAATGTGGCCTCGATTATTGGCCTAATCGGCAACGCGGGACAGTGCAATTATGCCGCCTCAAAAGCCGGGGTCATTGCGTTGACCAAATCCATCGCGAAAGAATTGGCGTCCCGGAACATTCGAGTCAACGCCGTGGCGCCGGGTTTTATCGAGTCGAAGATGACTGACGCCCTGTCGGAGGAGGTCCGGCGGAAGATGCTGGAGGCCATACCGTTGAAACGTTTTGGCGCTCCGTTGGATGTGGCAAGGGCGGTTGTGTTTCTCGCCGGCGACGCGTCATCGTATATGACTGGCCAGGTAATGACGGTCAGCGGCGGGATGGTCATGTAAGAAACCCGGAAATAAACTCTTGCATGTCGCGCGCGTTGGTGATAATTGTCGCCGCGTTCTGAAATTACGGAACAGGGTGTGAATCCCTGGCGGGCCCGCCGCTGTAACCGGGGACTTTCGCCTCATTAGGTCACTGTGCCGCTCAAGCGATGCGGGAAGACGAGGCGACGGGAATATCCGGGAGCCAGAAGACGATTTCAGACGCAAAGGACCTCGATGCGCAGGTCGGTTTCGGCGCGGCGCCGAGCGCGATCTGGCTGGTTGTGGCAGACCATAGTCCTGAGTTGCCGGAATAGCGCGGGCCTTGATGCGAGATTGGCATCAAGGCCTTTTTTTTGCCGGCAGGTCCGCTCAACCGCCGTCGTCGCTCTCGATTTGCCGCTCCGGTCTCCTTTGCAAGTTCCCCGGCGGGCCCACGAAAACACGAACTGTGGAAAAATTGACGCCATTGAGCAGAGTGTTTCCAGTGGGCCTGCTGCTGGAAGGTCAGCCTTGCCTTATCGTGGGCGGCGGAAAAATTGCCGCGCGCAAAGCGGAACTGCTTCGCGACAGCGGGGCAATAGTCACGCTGGTTGCGCCCACCATCAGCGCAAATCTCGCCGAGTCGGCAAGACAAGGCCGGATCAAATGGATCGAGCGATCCTTTGCGCCGAGCGATCTTGACGGGCAATACCTTGCTTACGCGGCCACTGACGATGCGACGACAAACCGGGACATCCTCCGGTTGTGCCGCGATCGCCGAATCCTCTGCTGCGCGGTTGACGCGGGCTGGCGCCGCGGCGATTTCCTTACGCCGGCTATTGTGCGCCGCGGCGACCTCACAATCTCCGTCAGCACATCGGGGCGCGCCTGCCGCCGCTCGCGGCTGGTGAAAGAGTCTCTTTCCCGCCACATTGATTCCATCAGCAGCGCCGGCCTCATCGTTCTCGGCACAAGTCACGAACAGCTCGCGGTTGCCGAGCGCGAACCGCTGCACCTGATCGGCCCGCGCCTGCAGGCGACAGGCCGTCTGCTGTCGCAAATCTGGGGCCTTCACGAATACACGCTGCTCAACACGTGCAACAGGATTGAGTTGCACGCGGTCGGCGCGGTTGATGAAGACCGCGCGCATCTCCTGAGGCGCGTCTTGGGCTTCGATCGGCTGACAGACGGACAATACTACCTGAAGCAAGGGCCGGACGCTTTCGAACACACCTGCGCGCTTTGCGCCGGACTGCTCTCGCAGATGCCCGGAGAAAACCACATTGCCGCCCAGATGAAGCAGGCGCTGGAGGCCTCGGCCGCGGCGGGTTGGGCGGCAGGCATGATGCATGAATGGATGTCCGCCGTTTTTCACGTTTCCAAAGAGGCGAGACAAGCTGCGACGCCCTACCTATATGGGCGCGAGATTGAGGACCTTGCCGTGGACTACCTGGCCGTTCGACGCAAGGACTGTGACGGTCTGCGCCTGCTCGTTCTTGGGACAGGCAAGACTGGCGCCGGATTCGTCGAAAAGGTTTTGGCGCGGTTTCCAAAATCGGAGATAGACTGGTGCTATCATCGGAATTGTCCCAGTCTTCCTCTCGATTGCGGCAAACGGGCGCGCCTGTTCGATCTGGACGCCTTGAGCGAGCGCTTGGCCAAGGCCGACGTGGTGGTGTCGGCCATGACCGCGGATCGGCGCGTGATCGCCTCGCATCATGCGTTCGCTTTCTCCCATGGACGACCGGTGCTGCTTCTGGACCTTGCCATGCCCCGAAACATCGACTCCTCTCTCGGACACGGGCTCCCATCAATCACGCTCGTTGACCTAGACGGCTTGAAGCTGTGGCATCGCCGCGAGCAGATCGCCCTGCCGCGCCTGCGCCGGCTTTGCGGCGATCTCGTTCTCGCGCACAGCGAATACTATGAAAAACTCATCACCAGCTTTCAGGGTCGGAACACGGAAAAGTAGACTCGCGTTGATTCAGACCGCGGATGCGATCCGCCGCTTCGGCGAATGTCTGCCGGGCATTGGCTTTGAGACCATATTGTTTTCTTCGCCCGGCGACCGGGATCGTGCCGCCGATTTACGGGACAGTCCGCCTGATTTCTTCACCCGCGACCTTGATGAGGCGGTTGCGGGCGGCGGCATTGATCTGGCCATTCACAGCGCGAAGGACCTTTCCGACCCGCTCCCTGCGGGGCTCGACTGGTGCTGGCTGCCGTGGCGCGAAGACCCGCGGGATGCGCTGGTCCTCCCGGCCGGCCGGGACATGGCATCCCTTCCGGCGGCGCCTCGCGTGGGCATCAGCAGCGCGCGTCGCGAGACATGGCGCAAGTCCCATTTTCCCGCGGCGCAATTGCTGCTCATACGAGGCGACATCGAAACGCGATTGGCCCAACTTGACGAAGGGCGATATGACATTGTCATCATGGCCTCCGCGGCTCTGATCCGGCTTGGCCTTCAACATCGGATCTCGCGGTGGATTCCCGCGGATGAATTGCGGGTTCCCGACGGTCAAGGCGCGTTGGCCATGACGTTTCGAGCAGGCGACACGCGCTTGCTGCGATTGAGGAGTCTTTTTGTGAAGCCCGCGGTTTTTGCCGGAGCGGGAACAGGACGAGCCGGCGCCTGCACGATGGAGACGACGGAAGCGCTCAAAATTGCTGACGTGTGTCTTCATGATGCCATTATGGATGACGCGCTCCTTCGATATGCGAACCTGCGGGCCAGCTTGATTGACGTGGGCAAGCGTTGCGGTTCCGGCGGTCAGGGTCAGGAGACGATCAACGATCTCATAGCCGGGCGTGTTCGGCGAGGAGAGCGTGTTGTGCGGCTCAAGGGAGGAGACCCCGGCGTTTTTGGCCGCCTGGCGGAGGAAGTGGAATCCCTCGAATCATTGGGCTTGCCCTATCGCGTTCTTCCGGGGGTTAGCAGTCTGCTGGCGGCAACAACGGGAACCGGCATGCTTTTGACAAGGCGTGGCGAATCGCGCGGTTTTCGTGTCATGACCCCGCGCGTTGAAGGCGGCCGCGTGGCTTCCGTGGGATCGGCGGCATGGGCCGGCTCTCCCCAGGTCTATTTCATGGCCACAAATTGCGCTAGGGACGTTTTGACCGAACTGCGGAGTGAAGGAATGTCTCCCGATACGCCCGCCGCATTTGTTTTTGACGCGGGCGCCGTCTCCGAATCCGTCGTTCGCGGCGTCGTCAAGACCATTGCGGATCAACTGCCGCCGGACGCAATGGCCGACAAATCCGGTCTTCTGATCGTTGGGGAAGCCGCCCGGCACGGCTATGTAAGGACAAACGGAGCGCTGGGCGGTCGCCGGATATTGTTGACGTGCAGCGAGGCGCTTCAGCCGGAAGCCGTGGCCGTCACCCACGATCTTGGCGGCATTCCCGTGTCGTTTCCCACGATCCGCCTAGCGCCAGTGCCGGCGGGACTAGCTCCACTTCGCGGCTCGCGCTTTGACTGGCTGGTATTGACCTCTCCTTCCGCCGTGAATGCGACGATAGCCATGATGAAAGAAACCGATATGGACCTGCGGACATTGCCGCCGATCCTGGTGTGCGGATCCGGCGCCGCGCGCGCGCTCAAGAATCACGGCCTGCGGGCGGCAAGCCGGCCGGCCGGCGGTTTTGGCTCCGAATCCCTGCTTGCTCTCGCGCGCGGGATCGTCCGACCAGGACAGCAAGTGTTGCGCCTGCGCTCCGATGCGGCGGGGAATTCGCTGGCGCGTGACCTTCAAGCCACTGGGGCGATTGTCACGGATTCCGTGATCGCGCGAAACGAACCGATCTCGCGCGACAGCATTCCGCCGTTTGACGCCGTGTTATTCGCCAGCCGTTCCGCCGTGTTGTCGTTTCTGACCCGCTATGAACAACGACTTCTCAACGGCCGTTTGATTGCCGCAATCGGCCGTCCGACGGCCGATGAACTGGAACGCCGCGGCATAGCTCCAGTGCTCGTAGGTCGCGAAGCAACCGTCGGCGCCGCGATCGAAGCGCTGGCGGCGGAATGTGTAAGGCAGTCGCTGCTCAAGGAGCGCTCCCACCCATGAAGCAATATCCTCACTCGCGAATGCGGCGCTTGCGCCGGACACCGGAGATTCGGCGACTGCTGGATCAAACCATGCCTGGCCCCGAACGTTTCCTGTGGCCGGTTTTCGTGGCGCCGGGTAACGGCCGGAAGGATGCGATCGGCGCCATGCCGGGCCAGTTTCGATACAGTCACGACCGGCTGCTCGAAGCGCTCGAACAACCGGTGAAAACGGGAATTGGCGGCATCCTGATCTTCGGCGTCCCAGGCGATCGCGCGAAAGACAACAGCGGAACTTCCGCCGCCGATCCTCATGGCGTCGTTCAAGAAGCAGTGCGGGCAGTCAGGAGGAACTATCCCAGCCTTCCAGTATTCACGGATGTCTGCCTGTGCGCCTATACGGACCACGGTCATTGCGGCCCGCTGAACGCCACCGGGCAGGTTGACAACGATGCCGCCAACGCGATGCTGGCGAAGATCGCGGTGTCTCATGCGCAGGCCGGCGCCGATGCTGTCGCGCCCAGCGCCATGATGGACGGACAGGTAACGACTATTCGCGCGGCTCTGGATGGCGCCGGATTCACCGACACCATTCTCATGAGCTATTCCACGAAGTTTGCCTCCAGCTTCTACGGCCCATTCCGCGAAGCGGAGGCGTCCGCGCCGAAATCCGGCGACCGACGCGGATACCAGGCCTCGTTCGGCAACGCGCGGCAGGCGCTTCTCGAATCAATGCTGGATGAGAAAGAAGGCGCCGATATCCTGATGGTCAAACCCGCGGCATTGTATCTCGACGTTATAGCCAGGCTGCGTGACCGAACGGATTTGCCGATCGCCGCCTACAACGTGAGCGGCGAGTATTCCATGCTGATCGCCGCGGCCGACCGCGGCTGGGGCGATTTGCGCGCCATGGCGCGCGAAAGCGTTGCCGCGATGGTTCGCGCCGGAGCGGATATT
The DNA here is from genome assembly GCA_030018915.1 of Verrucomicrobiota bacterium. GTDB lineage: Bacteria > Verrucomicrobiota > Kiritimatiellia > UBA8416 > SLMC01 > JASEHE01. The sequence goes on along the minus strand of JASEHE010000002.1, from coordinate 8,678 downwards.
CTCATTTCATACTGGGCGGGACGGTATGAAGAGGTGATAGGCGGTGGGGGATAGGTTGTCGGTTGTCGGTTAGCCGCAGTTGCGTGCGAAGCCTGCGTTGCGGAAGACTCGGTCGAATATGTGAGTGGCGATGATCCAAATTGAGATTGCCCTGAAAGTGGCGGAGGGGCTCGAATGAGACCAACCACCAACCCGATATCGGATGTCGGAAGCCTCCAAGCACAACCGACAACCGTTAGTCTCTTCTCCCGCGCGCAAGCCGTGATTCCCGGCGGGGTGAACAGTCCGGTTCGCGCATTCCGGTCGGTGGGTGGCGAGCCGCTGTGCATTGCATCCGGCAACGGCGCAAGAATGACGACCGTCGAGGGGCGGGTACTGGTGGACTTCTGCGGATCGTGGGGCCCGCTGATTCTCGGGCACGCGCATCCGGCTGTCGTTGACGCGATCCGCGCCGCCGCGTCGGCCGGAACGAGTTTCGGCGTCAATACGCCGGCCGAGGTGGAATTGGCGGAAATGCTGTGCCGGCTTGTTCCGTCCATTGAACAGGTGCGGCTGGTAAGCTCGGGAACAGAGGCTGTCATGACGGCGATCCGGCTGGCGCGCGGCTACACGGGCCGGCGCCGACTGTTGAAATTTGATGGGTGTTACCATGGACACAGCGACAGTATGCTCGTTTCTGCCGGCAGCGGCCTGCTGACCGGCGGGATCGGGTCTTCCGCCGGCGTCCCTTCCGAGACGGCTGCGGATGTGTTTGTCGCGCAGTACAACGATCTGGATGCCGTGGGCCAGATTGCGCAAAAGCGCGGGAACGACCTGGCGGCCATCATTGTGGAGCCCGTGGCCGCCAACATGGGGCTGGTGGCGCCTGCGCCCGGATTCCTTGCCGGCTTGCGGGCGGCGGCCGACCGATGCGGCGCGCTGCTGATTTTCGACGAGGTCATTACGGGCTTTCGCTTCGGACCCACCACCTACGGCCAGACAATCGGCATCTCGCCCGATTTGACGACGCTGGGGAAAATCGTCGGCGGCGGAATGCCGATCGGCGCCGTTGGCGGCCGCAAGGCGATCATGGGAAAACTGGCTCCTATCGGTCCCGTATATCAGGCAGGAACGTTGAGCGGGAATCCCGCGGCCGTTGCCGCCGGACTGGCTACGCTGAAGGTTTTGGAGCGCGAGAATCCGTACGCTCGCCTTGATGCGTTGACCGAGCGGCTGGCCGGCGGCGTGAACGCAGCGGCCCGCGCAACCGGAATAAACGTCGTATGCGCGCGAATGGCGTCTCTCTTCACTGTCTATTTCCGCAAGGAACCGGCGCCGCGAAACCTGGAAGAGGCGAAACTGGCCGCCACAAAAGCTTTTGCCGCATTCTTCAGGAAAATGCTCGTTTGCGGGCACTACCTGCCGCCTTCGCAGTTCGAAGTCGGTTTTGTATCCGCCGCGCACACGGAGCGCGAGATTGACGGGTTTGTCGCGGCCGCGCGGGAGTCTTTTACCACGATCGAGGGTTGAAGAGAAGGGGGGCGGTTATCGGTTGTCGGTTGTCGGCTGTGTGTGGAAGGAGGCAGGACATGGACGAGACCGGTCGTTTCGGGACTTGAGGGTTTATCAGAAGTTGAAGGCGCTTCATATCGAAGCACATCGGGAGACACCGGCAACACCGTCAGGAAAAGCGGCGTCGAATACCTGGCAAACGGCGCGTCAGATTGGCAAACGGCCATGGACATTACTCTCAGACTATGCGCGAATTCAATTGAGCACATCACTCCCTCCACAACCAACAACCGATAACCACCACTCCATGCCCTCCCACTCTCACACCCCCTCCCACACTTCTCCGCGCCGCCGGTCCCGCACACCAGCGCTCATGCTGCAGGGCACGACATCCAATGCGGGCAAGAGCGTGCTGGCCTCGGCGTTTTGCCGCATCATGCTCCAGGATGGTCTCCGCGTTGCGCCTTTCAAGGCCCAGAACATGTCGCTCAATTCGTTCGTCACTCGCGATGGCGGGGAAATAGGGCGCGCGCAGGTGGTGCAGGCCGAAGCTTGCCGCCTCGATCCGGACGCGCTAATGAATCCGGTCCTGCTCAAGCCGAACACCGACACGGGAAGCCAGGTCATTGTGATGGGCAACCCCGTTGCGAACATGAATGCGCGCGCCTACACCCGCTTCAAAGCATCGCTTCGCGAAATAATCCGCGACGCCTATGATCGCTTGGCCGGAAATCAGGATGCCATGGTGCTGGAAGGCGCGGGAAGTCCGGCCGAGGTGAATCTCAAGACGCGCGATCTGGTCAACATGGCCATGGCGCGGCATGCGCATGCCGCCGTGCTGCTGGCGGGCGACATCGACCGCGGCGGCGTCTATGCGCATTTTGTCGGGACTTTCGATTGCCTCGATCCCTGGGAGCGGCGGTTGCTGAAAGGGTACGTCGTCAACCGGTTCCGCGGCGACGCGCGGCTTCTGGATGATGCCCACAAGTTCATGCTGCGCCGGACGCGGCGGCCAGTGGTTGGAGTCGTTCCGTTCCTCAAAGACCTGAATCTGCCGGAGGAAGATTCCGTCTCGTTCAAAGCTGGCGATAACGACACCAGATCGCGCCGTCGCGATTCGGTGGAGATCGTCGTGCTGGACCTCCCGCACATCTCGAATTTCACCGACTTCGACGCGCTGCGGGTTGAGCCGGACGTCACCCTGCGCATTGTCCGCAATGCCTCGTCATTGGGCAGGCCGGACGCCGTTATCATCCCGGGAAGCAAGAATGTCCCGGGCGATCTTCAGTTCATTCGCGCCACGGGCCTGGCCGATGCGCTGCTGCGCCTTTGGGCGCGGGGACGGACCCGAGTTGTCGGCATCTGCGGCGGATTCCAGATGATGGGGGAAAGCATTGCGGACCCGCATCGCATGGAAAGCGACGCCGGCGGTTCCTTTGACGGACTCGGGCTGTTGCCGGTGCGCACAACGCTTGAACGGGAGAAACATCTGAGCCTGACCATGGCCACGCACTGCGCCTCGCGCGCCGAAGTGCGCGGCTACGAGATTCATCACGGCCGCACAACCGTCGGGAGCGGCGCCGTCTCCCTTATGAAGACCTCAAAGCGCGAACCGGCGGCCGTTGGAGGGAAGAACGAGCGGCGCTGGGGCACCTATCTACACGGCGTATTCGATTCCGACGCGTTCCGCAGAGTGTTCGTTGACGAACTGCGACGGGATCGCGGGTTCAGGCCGTTGCGCGCCATCCAGGCGCGATACGACATCGAGCCGGCCTTGGATCGCCTTGCCGACGCGGTTCGATCGGCCGTCGACATGAAGCGGATTTATCGGTGGATGGGTTTATGACTGGCCGGATTCCAATGATCGTTATCGCGGGAACCGGAAGCGGGGTCGGAAAAACCTCGCTGGCGCTGGGGATTGTCGCTTCTCTAAAACGCCGTGGGCTCAAAGCGCAGACCTTCAAGGTCGGCCCGGACTATCTTGACCCGACGTATCTGGCGCTGGCGTCCGGCCGCCCCTGTTACAATCTCGATGGATGGATGACAAGCCGGGACTACGTGGAACAACTGGCAGCCGAAAAGGTTCAGGATGCCGATGCGGCGGTCGTGGAAGGCGTGATGGGGCTTTATGACGGCGCCAATGCGGCTGATTCCGTCGGCAGCACGGCGCAGATAGCCCGTTGGCTGGGAGCGCCCGTTCTCCTGGTCGTCAATGCCCACGGAACGGCGCGTTCCTTTGCCGCAGTCGTTCACGGCTTTGCCACATTTCACGATGCCCCGCCGTTAGCCGGAGTCATTGCCAACCACGCCGGATCGTCTCGTCATGTGGAAAGCATCCGACAGGCGCTGACCGAGGCGGGCCTGCCTCCGCTCGTCGGCGCCTTCCAGCGCAACGGACTGCCGCAATTGTCCGGCCGCCATCTCGGATTGATGACCGCCGACGATCGGACATTGCCTGACGCGACTCTGTCGGAATTGGCAAACGCCTGCGACCGCAATATCGCCTTCGATTCGATTCTTTCCTGGAAGTGGAATCCCTCCGCGCGCGCCACAAGGCCGAAACGCGCGACGACCCCTATGCGCGTGGGCGTGGCGATGGACGAGGCGTTCCATTTCTACTATCGCGACAACATGGAACTGCTGGAACAGGCCGGCGTGGCATGGGTTCCATTCTCCCCCATAAGGGACAGAGAACTACCGCTCGATCTTCACGCTCTCTGGTTGGGCGGCGGCTACCCGGAAGAGCATGCGCCGGAATTGAGCGGGAATGAAGAGATGCTTTGTTCCATCCGCAAGTTCGTCAACGACGGCCATCCGGTCTACGCGGAATGCGGAGGGCTGATGTATCTGGCGGAAAGCCTGTCGGATCGCGCCGGGAAGACATGGGCAATGGCAGGCGCGCTTCCGGCGCGGGTTCGGATGTTGCCGAGGCTCGAACGCCTTGGCTATGCCGCGATGAACCTTCGCGCAAAATGCCTCTTTGGAGCGCCAGGCGAAAGTCTGCGTGGTCACGAATTCCACTATTCTGAGATCGAGGATGGCGCGACGCCGGAAGGCTGGCGCCGCGCATATGACATTGCTGATCGCGACGGAACAACGCGGCAGGAAGGATTCTGGAACGGCCATGTTCTGGCCAGCTACGTCCATGTTCACCTGGGCTCCAATCCCGCGGCTGCGGGCGCATTCGTTGCGTTCTTGAGAGGAATTCAGGCGGATAGGCCGTAGGCGGATATGCTGCAGGAGGAAATCATGCGTGACCATACAAAGCTCGGAGCGTTTGCGCCGGCCGACGAAGTGGCTGTCTGGAGACCGAGAAGGTTCTGGGCGCCTTGATTCGGTCAATGCGCAAATCTACCGCCTAAACACCTGAGTAATAAAACATGACAGAGAACAGAACAGACGCCGGCGCGCGCCGCATGGACGGCGCAAGCATTGAACAAGAAAGTCGCGCCATCGTCGAGCGACTGATGAAGGAGGCTGGTGTTCGTTTCGCTCCGGATGAACATGCCGTTGTCAGAAGGGTGGTTCATGCCACGGCTGACGCGTCTTTCATGGACACGATCCGATTTGCGCCCGGCGCCGTGACGCGCGGCGTCAAGGCGATGCGGGCAAAGCGACCGATCATCTGCGACGCGCGCATGCTCGCCGCCGGTTGCACGCACGCAAGCGACAACGTCGTGTGCGCCATACAAGACCCCGAAGTAATCGCGACGGCTAAAAAAGAAGGAATTACTCGCGCCGCAGCCGCCATGCGCTGCTTTGGCAACCGGCTGGCCGGCGCAGTCGTCGCAATCGGCAACGCGCCGACAGCCCTGCGGACGATAATGGAGATGGCTGCGCAAGGCGGCCCGATGCCCGCTCTGGTGATCGGGATGCCGGTTGGGTTCGTGGGCGCCAAGGAATCCAAATTGGCGCTTTCTCGGAGCAATCTGCCGTTTATCACGAACTTGAGTTCGCGCGGAGGCAGTCCCGCCGCCGCCGCCGCGGTGAATGCGTTGGCTGATCTCGCGAAAAGGCATAACGCCCAAATTTTGCGCGCAAGGCGCGCAAAATTCAGGCGTGAACAGGTAGAGAGGTCGGCGCGGATGAAGAGAAAGGAACGAGAAAGATCAAGAACAAGGAGGGTTTCCGCTTCACGAATCGCGCGGAACCGGCGTTGCTGATTGCGAGTCTGCGCATGCCAAGTTCGGCGTCGCGAGGCGCACACACTCTCCGCCACGGAAAGGCGATACAAATCATGAGCAAAACTAATAGAACGTTTGCGGCGCAGTTGGCGACGGGCATTATGGTCGTCTGTGTCTTGTCTTCCAAGGCATCGGAACAGACGAACGAACAGCACAAAACACAAGGCGCGGCGCCCTTCCCAAAGGAGCAAAGTCAAGAAGCGAATCTCCGCGAAATTGTGGTCACGGCCCAACGGTTCCCCGTAGCCGATGCCGACACGCCACGCGCCGTGGAAGTGCTCACAGCCGAGCGCATGGCAGCCACGGCAGCCCCCAACGTGTCGGAAGCCTTGCGAGCCATTGCCGGTAGCTTGAGCTATAAGGGGGTCGGGCCGGAAGGGGTGAGCTTTGGCGGCATGAACAGCCAGTTTTCCATCCGCGGAATGAGGAACGGCGAATTGGTGTTGCTAAATGGTTTGCCGATTCAGTCCGCTGCCAGCGGCGGTTATAATCTGGACGCGCTGCCGCTGGGGTCGCTGGATCGGGTCGAGGTGCTCAAGGGAGCCGGATCCACGCTGTACGGGGCCGACGCCCTGAGCGGCGCGATCAACGTCATCACCCGAAAGCGCGAAAATGAAAAACCGTTCCGTTTTTCTTTGGAAGCGGGTGAACATGAAACCCTTAAGGTAGCCGGAGCATGGTTCGGCAAAGATGTGGATGTGAATGCCGATTACCGCCATCTGGGCGGCATGGAAAGGATATCTCAGTCCTTCGGCGGCAATTATCACTACGACACTGGCCCGCTGGACCGCTTAGGAGTGGGAGTGAACGCGAAACTTTGGGAAGACGTATACCTTGACGTTCTCGGGGGCGGTTGTAACGTTGATTTCCGGAAAGTCAGCGACAGCGGAGAACTGCTGGAAACCCTCGACCAGCGCAGTTATTGGAACTTCACCGACGCGCGTCTGGAGCGCGAACACTACAACATCAAAGCGTTTTTTGGTTTCGCGCAAATGGACTGCGAGCGCTGGGGGTCCAAATCTCCCGATTTCCGCAACGTGGACCTTCAGTCAGGCTTGAAGGGCGATTTCCGCTACTCGCTTGGCATCATGGAGCAAACGATCGGCGCCGATTACATGTTCCGCGCCGCGGATTACAACCAGCAATACGGATATCATCATCGGAATGACGTGGCGCCGGTCACGGAGATCAAGCTCACACCATGGGCCCCGCTGGTCATTATTGTCGGCGCGCGCGAGCAGTTCGTGCTGGCCGACGCCGGCGGCAAGGATTACGACCGGTTTCTGCCCAGCGCCGGCCTCAACCTGCGGCTGGCTGAGGGGCTGCATGCCTTTGCGGATTCCGGCAAGGCGTTTCGGGCGCCGACGTTCAATCAGATGCGCTACCAAAGCGATTTCCTGGTCGGAAATCCTGACCTGGAGCCGGAAGAGGGCTGGACACATGAAGCTGGCCTGAAGTTGGACACTAATTGGACCCGCGCCCGGGCGGCGCTCTTCTACATGGACTACAGCGACAAGATTGTGATCGACAATCGCCAACAGCCCAGCGCCTATGTCAACGCCGATACTTTCACGAGCCTGGGCCTGGATTGGGACGTATCCGTTCAGCCGTTCGCCGCGTCAGGTTGGGAAGTGTTGGCGCAGGTTGGTGTAACGATCTCCGGTTATTGGGCCGATCCGAACGCGGAGACGGCCGACGGGGATCGTTACCATCCCGGGGACCGCTTCCAAATCGCGCCAAATTTGTCCTACGAGGCGGCCAAATGGAGAGGCGTGGTTGGCGTCGCGATTGCCGCATGCCGCGAAAACGACTTATCCGATTACGCAACCGTCAATATGAGTCTGCGGGTGGCCTGCCTGAGCGGATGGATTAAGGCCAGCGTGAACAATCTGTTCGACGAGACCGTTGAAACCGGCGGCAACCTGACTCCCACCGCATCCGCGCGATACGCCTACTACGGGACCCCCCGCATTGTCTCCGCCGGGTACGAAATCGCGTTCTGATCGTTCAAGGAGCCCGAATATCATGATCGAAACCTTTTGGATCGTCGGATGCCTGATCGCGCTTTCGTCGTTTGGCATCAAGGTCGGCTTGGGCCTTGCGGCGGCGCTGTTCGACGATACCGCGCCGTTCAGCCGGCGTTGGGGTTTTCTGGCCGCCGTTTTCGGGATATACGCGGCCGTGTTCGTGTGCGTGTATCTGACGGCCAAATGGACAAGCCTGCCGGCTCTATTCGGATTTCTCATCGGCGCCGCCCGTTACGGCATGTGGATTCACATTGGACTGGCTTTCGCGCTGTTGGCCTGGGGTGTTGTTCTGCTCCGGGGTCCGTCGTGTGTTCGTGGACATTCCGGCGCATCCCGGGGCCGCTGGCTCCTTGTGATGCCATGCCCGGTCTGCGCCACGGTCATTCTGGGCGCCGGCCTTGTGGGGCGTCAACTGTTCTTACTGCCGGCGGGCATCGTCAGCCTGTTGCTTGGCGCCATGTTTCTCGGCTTGGCCTTGCTCGCCGTGCTTGCGGCGCTGCCGTTTCGCAGACAAATCGCAGCGGCGCGCGACACCTTCATGGGAGTGGTCATGACAATCGCCGCCGTTTTCTTTCTACTGACGATACTCGTGGCCCCGATCTACATGGAAACTCGTGAAGTATTCACGCTGGCACGGCAGGCAAAAAAGGACACAGCGCCGGGACAAACGGACACCTTGATGTTGACGGGCATCTCGGCCGCTTTGTTCGCAATCGGTTTTTTCGCCCAGCGACGCCGGTTCGTGGCGGCCGTCTCGCCACCCACGCCAACCGTTCTTGGTCCAACGACCGTTAGCCCGGCGCGGCGCCAGAGCGCCTTGCTTGAGGCTGCCCTTCGGCGCGCCGAAAGGCTAACCATGAGCAAGCCCGCTCTGAGCGGGCGCGCCGAAGCCCGAAGGGCGCATATTTCGCGCGAAAGCGTGAAATATGCGTTCGCTGGGCATGATTGAACGATAGGAGGTGAGCGCGAGCAAGTC
>JASEHE010000029.1 GCA_030018915.1 Verrucomicrobiota bacterium | reverse complement strand
ACCTCGTGATCTTTACCCATGACTCCAGCGCGGGCTTGCCCCTTTTACCTCAGCAAGCATCCCGCCGCGGGATGCCTGCTGAGTAGTTACCTTTTCCGCAAAAATGCAACTTTCCTGTCTTGCACCCCTTCTTGTTGCTGGTGAGCAATAGACCCTTGAATTCCCGGGCCCGGAACCGCATCTTCCCGGGCAGGACAACACGACCATGGCGAATCATCTCGAATACCTGCTGGGCTGGCGCCGCCCTCTGGACCTGCGGGCCGTCTCGTGTTCCCGCCGGACCTGACGGCGCTCGCGCTCGGGCCGCACTCGGACGACTTCGACGCCGTCACCCTCCGCCTTCCGGCGGGACAATGGGAACCCGCTGTTCGCGGCCGTGGTTCGCTCGGGCAGCGACGTGGAGGACTCCTGCTGCTCGCCGCCCACTCTCGAACAAAAGGCTGCGGTCCGGGAACGCGAGCAGCGGAACAGTCGCGAGGCATTCGGCCTGCCGGATTCCGCCCTGGCGTTCCTGGCCCTCGAGCAGGACGACGCGGGCCAGCCTCTCGACCACCCGGCCAACCTCGAAGCCCTGCGCCGCCAGGTCCTCGAGGTCCACCCCGACCTCGTCTTCCTTCCCCACGGCGCCGACACCAATTCCGGGCACCGTATTCTGTCCGCGATGGCCCGCGCGATCGCTGCGGCAGCCGGCTGGCCCATGGTCGTGCTGTTCAACCGGGATCCCAAGACCACGCGGATCAGGATCGACGCCTTCACGGGTTTCGACGCTGCGGAGGCCGCGTGGAAGCGCCGCCGCCGCCGCCGGCCGTCGCACAGGAGGCTGCGGCCGTTGCGCCCGCGAAAGAATCCGGCGAGCAGGCGCAGGCGGCCCGGGCGGCCTCCAAACCGGCCTCGCAGCCCGCCGCCCGGAGGAAACGCCGATGATCGTCCGCAAGCGGCTCAAATTCTGGCGCCGCATCCGGGTGGGCCGCGAATCCTTCACGCTGGAGCGCGAAGTGTCGAGCCAGGCGGGCGTCTACTTCCGGCAGATGTGTCGCGACGCGGGCCGCGTCAGTCCGGCCGCTTGGAGCGGCGGAACAGGAGCATGTCCGCCGCGATCCCGGCAATTTCGTAGGGGTGGACCCGCTCGGTGTTGCACACGACGTCGTAGTGCAGCGGATCGTCAATCTTCTTGCTGAAGAACGAGTTTGCCAGCTTTCGCCGGTCGTGGTCCTGCTTGACGACCGTGTTGTGCGCTTCCTCTCTGGACAGTCCGAATTTCTTTATGACCCGCTTCTCCCGGATCATAAGCGGCGCATCGAGGCGGAAGTGAATTCCGTTGGGAAGGTCCTGGGTCACGAAGGCGCCGAAGCCGCCGACGATGACCGCCTTGCCGACCATGGCCAGCAGGCGAACGATCTGAAACGTCTTGCGGTAGCGCGTGTACTGGCGGGACTGGCCGGTGAATAGGCTCTCCAAAAGCTGCTCGAACTCGGAGTGGTAGTCATCCCTTTGCAGTTCTTTGATGGGAATCCGCAACTCGGGATCGTCCGCCAGTAGTTCCGCGATTTCGCGGTCGAACACATGCCATGCGTCGAAGAGTTCTTTTTCCGGCCGTTTCAGGAATTCCGTGCAGATGACATGCGCGGCGAGGTGCCCGCCCGCGCCGGGGCTGCGCGAGATAGTGATGAAAGGCAGACGCCGGGCGGCAAGTTCGTCGCGCGACTTGACGCCCTTGATGTAGTCGCGAATAATCTCGAGCTGTGGATTCACGCGCGTTCTCCCGGGTCGGCCAAACTATCCCTGCGAGACCTGGCGCTGCGAACGGTGAACTTCCGCGTCTGCTCGATGCTCCGCCAAGTTCTTCGCCGCCATATCCAGTTTCTCAGCCATATCGGCCTGGGCTTGTTCGACGCCGGCAAGCCGTTTATCGATTCCATCAACTCCCGCGCCGAGCCGCTTCTCCGCCCCGTCAATCTTGGCGCCGAGCCGCTTTTCGACTCCTTCGATCTTTGCGGTCAAATCCGCCCGCGCGCCGTCAATTTTCAAAACTTGTTCGTCCTTATACCCTGCAAAACGTGTACAAGGCAAACATTTCCCGCCGCATTTCCCATCGCTCGATCGCTCACCACAGCCCGGATATTTCGCGCGTCCGAGGCGGCGCGGGAATATCCGCGACGTCTCTTGAACTTGCGTCGGAACTACGCGGAAGCCGTCCGTCCGTAGTCCGGGTTGTCCTTGCGGAGCCGGTATTCTTTCTCGATGTCTTCCATCATCATGTCGTACATGTCGGCGCCCGGCAGGATAACGCGCTCTTCGATCGGCTCGCCCGCCGCGATGCGGAAGACGTCCTCGAGGTACGCCTCGGCATCGAGGCCCTGCTTGCGGGGGTCCAGGTAGTGGCCGTAGAGGTGGAGCGAGTCGCTGATGTCAGTGTAGCTGCCCCGCTCGACGAGGACCCCGAGCTCGTTCTGCAGGGCCCGCCGCACTTCCTCGTGGATGCCCTCGGTCACGCCGTAGATATTCGAGGGCACTGCCTTGAGCAGGTCGCGCGACCGCCAGTGGCCGTTGACGTGCAGAATGAATTCCTTGCCGCCCTTCAGTTCCATCAGGCGGAACCAGAACCGCTGCAGGCAGGGGGAGTGATAGTCGTTCCACTTGAACGGCCCCATCTGCCCGTCGTTATGGTCCCAGCGGGGGTCCCAGGTGATGCATTGGGCGGAGCGGCTCGTGGGGTTTTTCTTGAGGTTGTTGACCACGGACTGGAGTTGGTTCGCGGCGCGGAGCTCGCCGCGGAAGTCGAAGTACGGGTAGGCGCGCAGCCGCTGGCTGTAGGTGTAGTTCCAGCGCTCGTCGCTTTTCACCTCGTCGAACCGGCTTTCTTTCATCTTCTGTGCCACCATGGCCGGGGAGATCATCCAGTGGTCCTTCACGCCCTCGATCTCCGCGCGGTAGTCGCCGAATCCGAGCCAGCCGCCCAGGTAGTGCTTGTGAAAGCGCGGCTCGCCGAACGGGTCTTCGATGTGCATCATGACCGTCGCCTCGATGCTCGGGAAGCTCGAGTACCGGCCGTCCTTGCCAGTTGGATCGTAGTGCGTGTGAATCTCCTGGCCGATGCCCAGCACGGCCATCACCGTGTCCTCCCAGGCCTGGGCCAGCGTCCGGCGCACCACGTGGATCGTCGGCAGCCAGCTCTCCGCAGGCTCGGAGAAAGAGATCGCCCCCCTCTGTCTCAGCCCGTACGTGTAGGCCCGCGCCGCCCGGCGGGCCTCCCCGTACACGCCGTCCGGCCCCGCCTTCTTCAGCATGTCCTTCACCATGCTCATGCGCGAAACCCCCTTGAGTCCATCCCGAACGGAACGCCACCGCGTCCCCCTCTCGGTTTCATCTTCCCCATTCGGCGATCGGCAATCTGAAACGGCAATCCCCTACGTCCCCGTGGATCCGAACCCGCCGGCGCCGCGCCGGGTCTCCGACAATTCCCCCGCTTCCTGCACGTCCACCCGCAGCACGGAGGCGATCACCAGTTGCGCGATCTTGGCGCCCTTCTCTACCACGAACGGCTGCGCCCCGTGGTTGATCAGGATCACGCAGACCTCGCCCCGATATCCTTCATCCACCGTGCCGGGCGTGTTGAGGACGGTCACCGCGTGCTTGGCCGCCAGCCCGCTGCGCGGCCGCACCTGCGCCTCGGTCCCGGCCGGCAGCTCGATCGCGATGCCCGCGCGGACCATGCGCGACTCGCCGGGCTTCAGCTCGACCCGCTCGTTCGCGCACAGGTCCAGCCCCGAGTCGCCCGGATGCGCGTAGCGCGGGAGAATGGCGTCCGCCGCGAGTTTTCGGATCTTCAGGATCATCCGCAGGCACCCTAGCACAGCCCGCCGCGCCGGTTCAAGCGGCAGTGCGACCGGCGGATCTTTCACGCGTCCCTCGGCCGTGTGAAAGATCTAGGCAGAGGCCAAGAAGCCTCCTATGACCGCCAGGATGGGCTTGAGTTTCTTGTGGACAGGATCCGCTTCGACTCCAAAGTTCTCGAGGGCCGTTGCCCCCAGCAGGAGCAGTGAGCCCTTCGGGGCGAAAATGACGGGGCACGGAATGCGCCCTTCGCAGCCATCGATCTCGAAGTCGCAGAATCCCAGCAACCGTGCATCCTGGCGTCCGTCGGCCAGTACCAGCCCCCGGGTGGCTGTGGGCTCCACCCCGATGCCCTGAAGAAGATCCTCGGGAACGAAGGAATAGAGCGCGCCCGTATCGACCCAGAACTTTTCCTGGAACGAGCGTCCCGGATCCTTGCTGTTCGAAACTCTCACCTTCTTCTGGAACATGCCCATAACCAAATCCCCTGATTTCCTGAAAGATTAGCAGGGATTGCTGTTCGGAACAAGCCTATTTGCCCAGCCCGTTTCCCCTTTGCTTTCCCGGCCGCAAAAGCGTATAAATACCCTCCTCTTTCGATTCTCCAGTTTTCCGCCAGAGGCGGACCAGTCTCCGGCGGGCGGGTTTCAAGTTTTCAGTTTCCAGTTTCAAGGCTCACGCCATGCCCCGCAGGATCTCACACGCGCGGCGGGCCATGCCGCTGATCATTACGGCCGGCTGCCTGGTCATGCCCTACGTGACAGTCACCACCGGCGCGGTCTTCACCGATTTCATGCGCGCGCTCGGCGCCCGCGAGGTCCACTTCGGCCTGCTCAGCGGCATCCCAATGAGTATGCTCTCCCTCCAGTTTCTCGGCGCCTTTCTCGCCAACTCCATGCGCAGCCGCAAGGTCTTGTTCATGATCCTCGCCATTACAGGCCGCCTGCTCTACCTCCCTGTCGCCTTCCTCCCCGTGCTCCTGCCGGACGTGAGCCGCGACACGTTGATCCCCCTGCTGATCGTGACGGTGGCCGTCAGCGCCGGGATCTCCAACATGATCGGCCCGCCCTGGTTCTCCTGGATGGCTGACCTCATTCCCTCCGAGATTCTCAGCCGCTTCTGGGGCCAGCGGCAGAAATACATGCACCTGGTTTCCTCTATCTGCCAGTTCGCCGTCATGGTGGCCGCCGTCGTGACGAAGTCGTCGGCCCTCGTCTTTTTCCCGGTCCTCATCTCGATCGCGGTCCCGGCGGCCGTCGTAGACGTCCTGCTCTTCATCCGTGTCCACGAGCCGCCCAACACGATCGTGCGCGGCCGGCCGGTTCTGCAGACCATTTTAGCCCCTCTGCGCCGGCCGGACTACCGCTCTTTCGTGCTCTTCTGCTGCGCGTGGAGCGCCGCCGGCATGTTCTCCGCCACCTTCACGCAGATATACGCGCTCAAAGTACTCGGGCTGTCCATCGGTCAGACGGTCTTCATCTGGTGTTTTCTCGGGTTCGGCGTGGCCTTGAGCTCCGGGTTCTGGGGCCGTCTCGTGGATGAACACGGCCACCGCCCGATCTTTGTCTTCGCCATGTTCGTCAAGCCGCTGATCATCGGCGTCTTCCTGTTGCTCACGCCGGGCGCCGCCTTGTGGGCGCTCTGCCCGGCGTTCCTGATAGACAGCATATGGAACGCCGCCATGATGGTTGCCATCGACGGCTACATGCTGAAGTTCGCGCCCACGGAGGACCGCCCGATGTACGTCGCCGCGCTCACGGGGCTGGCCGGCATCTGCGGCGGTCTCGGCGCCATGGCCGGCGGCTACTTCCTGGAGGCAACTGCCGGCTTCTCCGTCGCCTTCCTCGGCCGGACCTGGAACCACTATCAGTTACTGTTCCTCGTCGGCATCTTCTTGCGTATGGCCTGCTTCGCGCTCGCCCGCCGCGTCCGCGAACCGACCAGTTCCACGCCAGCGAAGCTCGTCCGCGCGCTCCACCGCGTCTGGCCCATGCGCCTCATCCTCTTCCCAATCGGGTTCTATCGCCTCCTCACCGGCAGATCCTGGAGGGAAGAAAGCACCGGCGAGGACGGCGTCATCTGATATGGCATGATGAAAAACCGCGCGATTTCGGCATTGACGGACAAGGCGGCTTGCGGTAGAAAATTAAAAAACAGGAAATCCCGCAAGACCCAAGACCTATCAATGTTCGCGGACAGGGCCAGATCGAGAGTCTTTGTCAAAATGGAAGCCCGGCTATGACCGCGCAAGGAACGTCTGAGCGTCAGGATTCGTACCGTGACAACCGCGCCTTGCTGGAAGAGATATGCCAAGGTTGCTGCCAGCCCGGCAAGTATTGCACGCTCAAGGAGATTCTCATCCGCAGTCCGAAAGACGTTCGGACCATGGTTCAGATCAAGTGCATCGAGAAGCTCAAGTACGAACGGAGCGCCGTTGCCGGGGCCGACATCGGCTGGCAGCGGGCGTCCGACATCTGGATTCTGGAGGGATTCGCCGAGGCGTTTGCGCGGCTCCACCGCGCGGGGATGAAGGTCGAAACGATCTACGCGGCCGTCGTGAAGAGCGTGGCTGGCAGCGGTCAAGCGGCGCCGCCCGTCGCGGCCGAACCCCAGCCGGCGACGCTCCCAAACCAGCCCCTCGTCCAGCCGGCCGCGCCGGCCGGCATAGCCAATCCACCGGCCGGCCCGGCGCCTGCCTGCCCTCTGACAGGGACGCCACATCCGCCGGAAAGATCGGGATGAACTCCGACCATTCACCGGACGCCGATCGAGTGACCGTGACGCGGTTACGACCGCGATTGGGCGGATGTTCGCCCTGGCTTTACTATCCCGTCGGCGCGGCGATCTGGTAGCTTCGCATCGAGGAATGAGAAACCACCCGCCATGCGGGCGGGACCACTGACCATGGGCGAGGACTGCATCGTCGTCGCAGGCGCGCGGGAGCACAACCTGCGGAACGTCACGGTGCGGATTCCTCGCAACAAGTTGGTTGTCATCACCGGCCTCAGCGGGTCCGGCAAGTCGTCGCTGGCGTTCGACACGCTCTACGCGGAGGGGCAGCGCCGCTACGTGGAGAGCCTTTCTGCCTTTGCCCGCCAGTTTCTCGACCGGATGCGGAAGCCGGACGTGGACTACATCGTGGGCCTGTCCCCTGCCATCGCGATCGAGCAGCGCGCGGCCGGCGGCACCCCGCGCTCGATCGTGGCCACGACCACCGAAATCCACGATTACCTGCGCCTCCTTTTCGCCCACGTCGGCGCGCGCCACTGCCCGAAGTGCGGTCGGCCCGTCGGCCGACAGGCCCCGGAGGAAATCGTCGAACGGCTCCTCCAACTGCCGGCCGGCGCCAAGCTCTGGCTGCTCGCCCCGCTGGTCCGGGGCCGCCGCGGTGAACATGCGGACGCCCTGGAGACTGCCCGGAAGCAGGGCTTTGTCCGCCTGCGGATTGACGGCGTTGTTCACGAAATCGAGAACCTGCCGAACCTGGACAGGCGCAAGGCCCACTCCATAGACGCGGTGGTGGACCGCCTGATCGTCACCAACCTGATCCGGCCTCGGCTGACCGACTCGGTGGAGACCGCGCTCAAGCACGGCAACGGCCTGCTCATGGCGCGGCACGAGCATGGCGCCGCGTGGCGCGAAGAAATCTTCTCCGAAAAGAACGCTTGCCCGGACTGCAAGATCAGCTTCAACGAGCTGACGCCGCGAAACTTCTCGTTCAACAGTCCCTGCGGCGCCTGCCCGACCTGTTCGGGTCTGGGCACGCAACTGGTCCTGGACGAGGACCTCATTGTGCCAGACCGGTCCCGCTCGATCGAGCAGGGCGCGGTGCAGGCGTGGCGCAAAGGCGGCCGCCGGCTGATCATCTACTACAAACAGCTTCTCCGCGCCGTGGCCCGGCACTACGGCTTTAGTCTGGATGTCCCGTTCAAGGACTTGGACAAAAAATTCCAGGACATCCTTTTCCAGGGCTCGGGCGACGAGGCGATGGAGTTCGGTTTCTGGCGCGACGGCGCGTGGCATCGCCGCGAAAAAACTTTCGAGGGAATCATTCCGAACCTCCGGCGCCGCTACGAGACCACGGACAGCGAACTCGTCAAGCAGCGGCTCCGCGGCTACATGAGCCGGCGTGAGTGCCCCGGCTGCTGCGGCGCCCGGCTCAAGCCGGAGTCGCTCGCCTGCGCGGTGAACGGGAAATCCATTGTCGCCATCATCGGCTTGTCCGCGCGGGAAGCCATGGACTTCTTCCAGGCGCTGCCGCTTTCCGAGCGCGAGCAGCGCGTGGTCGCCGAGGTGCTCAAGGAAATCAGGCGCCGGCTGCGCTTCTTGGTCGAGGTCGGCCTGGACTACCTGACGCTCGACCGCGACAGCGGCTCGCTCTCGGGCGGAGAAATGCAGCGCATTCGGCTGGCCACTCAGATCGGTTCCGGCCTGGTCGGCGTGCTCTACGTGCTGGACGAGCCCACGATCGGGCTGCACCCGCGGGACAATGAGCGGCTGATCCGTATGCTCAGAGAACTCCGCGATATGGGCAACACGGTGATCGTCGTCGAACACGACGCCGAGATGATCCGCCAGGCGGACTACGTGATTGATCTGGGGCCGGGCGCCGGCCGGCGCGGCGGGCGCGTGATTTCGGCCGGGACGGTTCCGGAACTGCTCGCGAACCCGAAGTCGCTGACCGGGCGGTTCCTGAGCGGCGCCGCGCGAATCCACGCGCCGACCCGACGCCGGAGCCCGGGCGAGGAACAACTCGTCGTCCGAGGCGCGGCCGAACACAACCTGAAGAACATTGACGTCGCCTTCCCGCTCGGCCTGTTGATCTGCGTGACCGGCGTTTCCGGCAGCGGTAAGAGCACGCTGGTGGACGACATCCTGCGGCGGACGCTGTTTCGGCGGTTCTACGGCGGCAAGGAGAAGCCGGGCCGGCACCGAGCCATCGCCGGCATCGAACACCTGGACAAAGCGGTCGTGATTGACCAGTCGCCGATCGGGCGGACCCCGCGGAGCAATCCGGTCACGTACACCGGCGCGTTTACGGACATCCGAAACCTCTTTGCCGCAACGTCCTCCGCCAAGACGCGCGGCTACGGCCCAGGCCGCTTCAGCTTCAACGTGAAGGGCGGCCGCTGCGAAGTCTGCCGGGGCGACGGCATCCTGCGGCTCGAGATGCACTTCCTGCCCGACGTCTTCGTGACTTGCGAACAATGCCGGGGCCTGCGCTACAATCCGGAAACCCTGGAGGCGCTCTACAAGGGCAGGAACATTGCCGAGGTCCTGAGTATGACCATCGGGGAAGCGCTGGAGTTTTTCCGGCCCATTCCGTCCATCGAGCGGAAGCTGCGGACCCTGGCCGAGGTCGGCCTTGGATACTTGCAATTGGGCCAGCCGGCGACTACTCTGTCGGGCGGTGAGGCGCAACGGATCAAGCTGTCGGCGGAACTCAGCCGCAAGGCGACCGGGCGAACGCTGTATCTCTTGGACGAACCGACGACGGGGTTGCATTTCGCCGACACGCAGAAGCTGCTGAAGGTGCTGCACGGGCTCTGCGAGGCGGGGAACACGGTGGTCGTGATCGAGCACAATCTGGACGTCGTGAAGACGGCGGACTACGTCATTGACCTCGGGCCGGAAGGCGGCGATCGGGGCGGCGAGGTGGTGGCGATCGGAACGCCGGAGGACGTGGCCCGCTGCGAGCGCTCCTACACCGGACAGTTTCTGAAGAAGGCGCTCGCGTGAAAGACTCGGTCAGAACCGCCGCATACAAGTGGATCGCACGGAAGAAACTCCCGGCCCACAAGGTAGGGCGACTCTGGAAGTTCCAAGTATCCGGGGTCAACGAGTGGGCGCGGGCAGGGAAGGCGGCAGAGAAGGTCGAAACGGCCACAGGAGATTCGGCATGACAACGAAGAAGACGAAACCCGGGCAACGCCGCAAGCCAGGCAAGCGCCCAGGCATGGTACGGGAAACCCCCGCACCCTACGGGAAGCAAACATTGAAGTCCGTGTCTCTGTTCAGCGGTGGAGGCGGCATAGACATCGGCGTCGAGAACGCAGGCTTTCACAGTCTCGCTGGCGTCGAGTTTGACCACAACGCCGCCGACACACTGCGCTTCAATGCGGAGCGCAAAGGGACGGACACGAAGATTATTGAAGCCGACATCCAAACAGTTGACCCCTTGGCCCTCGCCGACCCCGGGATTGACCTTCTTCATGGTGGTCCACCTTGCCAGGCGTTCTCGCTCATCGGCAAACGCGGATCCCTCTGTGACGAACGCGGCATGTTGCTTTTCGAGATGATTCGTTTTGCTCGCGCATTACGTCCACGCGCCCTACTCTTGGAACAGGCAAAGGGACTCCTTAGTGCGCCCAACGAAAAGGGCGAACCCGGCGGCGTCTTCAAGAGATTCACTCGTCAACTGGAAGAAATCGGCTATTGTGTCAAGTGGACGGTGCTTTGTGCCGCCGACTACGGGGTCCCTCAACTCCGAGAACGCGTGTTCATCGTTGCCACGCATGGAAGGAACGGCTTTTCCTTTCCTCCCCCCACCCACACCGAAAGTCCAGAGGACACCCCACTCCTGCCGCTCAAGTCATATGTCGGCATCGGTAGCGTCATCGGTGATCTGCCCAAACCAGCGCCAAAGGGAACGACGCCAACGGTCCCGAACCATGTTGATGTGACTCCCGACAGAGACCGGGAACGCATTCACCCAGTTGCTGAAGGCGGATTCTTGGCCGGCACAGCGAACGCGTCGCCGGACCTGAAACGCAATCTCACCAAGAAGGATACGACTAAATACCGCCGCCTTCATCGGCTTGAGCCGTCTTTGACGTTACGGTGTGGCGAGATTTTCTTCCATCCGATTGAAGACCGGTACTTGACGCCGCGAGAGTACATTCGCATTCACGGCTACCCGGATTCTCATATCCTCTGCGGCTTCCGCGACTCATGCTTTCCATCTTATTGTGTCGGACGGAACTGATTACCATGAACACGATTACAGACTTTGTGGTTGGCGAGCAATACACGAATGACCAGATTCGGTATTCCCTGAACCTGGAGAACATGGGCGGCATTCGTCCCTCCGTTGGCAGCGTCGAGATCAACAGTTTTCGCGGCGCTCTGAACGTTTCCGCTAAAGGCGTCTTTGTCACAACGAGCCATTTTACAAGAGCCGCCATGGATGAGGCACACCATGAGATGAAACCGTCCATCACGCTGATCGACGGGCAAAAGTTGTCTTCAATAGTGAAAAAGGCGGGGTTAGACCCAACCCCATTCCTTCCATGAGAGCACCCAGGAAACAACGAGAGTATTCAGTCTACTGCTGGGACGGCTGGCAACGGAGGGCACATTGGCGATTTTGCCGATAAGCAAGACGCTGTGCGCGTTGCCGTGTTCGAGGCACAGACAGGGATGAGCGGCGACATCTATTATGTTGAACGCAAGCCGGGGCAGGTTCTGGTGGCAGAATTTGACGCTGGCCAAGGTTCTGCCCCCGTCGCCTGTTTGTCCTCGACCAGGGCGCGGAGCACACGACGCATGAGGCATTCTGCGAGAACATCTTGCACAGGTTTGCCCCGTCCGCCCTCAGCCAGAAGGCGGGAGTCTGGTCGGAAGTGAAAATGAAGTACACCGAGGAAGGGCAGGACGAAGACGAGAACAACGAAAAGCCACTTGACTACACCTTCGACTACATCGTCTGCCCCACACACCCGAAACCACTGTCCGAAATCGCCGAACTCCAAGAAGTCACAGAGCGCAAACTTGAGGCGACCTTGTCGAAGAACGGCTACACGCTCGCCAGCCGACAAGGCCACACATACGTTGAGGAGTACCCCGACGGAATCCCCCTCATCATCGAAGTGATGACGTCCAGCACATCCGGCGGGAACAAGACGAAAGGCACCACGATTCAGAATGCTTTCCGACAGGCAATCCTCGGTGGAGAACAGAATGCGCCCGGCATCAATTACCGGCAGATATGGGCGCGAATGGTCAGCCAACTCATTGTTAAATCGCGGATCGGCAAGGCATGGGGAGGTCAGACGGTCTGGATACTCCAAGACGCTCTTGCCAACTACATTTCAAGCACGACCGATCTGAATCTGCGGAAACTCATCTCGCAGGCACTCAAAGAGGTGAACATCCTCACGCTCCGTTACCAGCAAGACCGCGGAAACTCTCCGGGCACTGTGCTTCTTGAAGTGGACAATCTCTACGCGGGACGGATACCACCGATTCACGGTGACACGGATTTCAACAAACTGCTACAGGCCGCCAGCATCCCGCCGAAACCCGTCCTTGAAGCAAAGCTTCTCAGCAGACGACCACGAACCTTCATTCTCATGTGACCGCGCATGGACATCATCCCTCCACCCATACGATCCCGAGTCATGGCGCAAGTCCGGTCCCACGGCAACCGAACGACCGAGATAGCCCTGATTCGCCTACTCAGAAGACACGGGATCAAAGGATGGAGACGGGGGAGTCCACTGAGAGGGAGACCTGATTTCGTTTTCCGGGCCAGACATATAGCAGTCTTCGTTGACGGATGCTTCTGGCACGGATGCCCGAGGCACTGTCGAATGCCTGCTTCCCGCCGCAAGTATTGGACGACCAAGATTGCCTGCAACAGAGCACGGGACACCGAAACAAACCGAGTTCTCCGCAAAGGCGGCTGGCACGTTCTCCGCGTGTGGGAACACGAGATTCAAGGCGATCAACTCCCCCGCCGGTTGACGACGACCTTGCGGACCGTGGCGCTGAAGGGAAGTTGAACGAGTGGTGCGAGAAGCACAGAAACTTGGCAAGAGAACAAGACGATGACGGATCTTGACACATGGCGGTGGAGTGCCGGGCGACGGCGATGGGGGTTTCCGCGCCGGACTGCGGGCGGGGTCCAGGCGCTGGCGGCGACCGCGCTGCTGCTCGCCGCGCCGGCGGGGCCGCCGACGGTCCGCGGCCAGGAGGAATCGGCCCTCACGCTCACGGCGGGACGGGCAGCGCTGGAAGACGAAATGTGGCCCCTGGCCGAGAGAAAGTTCCGGGAATACCTCGCGGGTGGGCGGGGCGCCGCAGCCGAGCGGGAATCCGCGGCCCTGCTGCTGGCGCGCGCGCTGGCCGAGCAGGGCAAGCACGCCGAGATTCTGGCCGCGCTTCGGACGGACGCGGCGTGGGTCCATGCGGCGCCGGACGGCAGCGGCTTCTTCTATTGGCGGGCGCTGGCCCTCTACCAAACGGCTGCCGTTCCCGACGCGCTTGCGGAGATCAAAAGACTGGAAGCAAAGGCGCCTCAAAGCGAGTTTGCCGCGGAAACGTTGCGGCTCAAGGCGCGGTGCTGCCTCCGTCAGAAGAACACAGCTGAAGCGTTGGCCGCGTTTGAAGCGTTCGACCGGAACTATCCGGCCGCGCCCGAGATTCCGGAAAATCTGCTCGAATGGGCCGGGACCCTTCTCGATGCCGGCCGCCGCGACGACGCGCTGGCGGTTCTTGCCCGGCTGGCCAAACTTTCGCCTGACCTGAAAGCCGCGCGGGAAGGGCAATTAGCGCTGGCCCGCCTGCTGATCGAGGACCGGAAATGGCTGGAAGCCGAGGCGCTGTTGAAACCGCTGGCGGAAGACGCAGCCCGGATTCCTGGCGACCTGCGCGCCGAGGCATCCTACGCGCGGGCCCAGGTGTGCCAGGCGGCCACTAACCTGGCGATGGCTCTGCAGTATGTGACCAACGGGCTGCAGTGGGCGAAGAGCCCGGCGATCCGCCGCCAGGGCGGCTTTGTCTGGGGATCGCTGCTGATCGAGAACGGGCGCCTGGATGACGGCGTCCGCGTGATGAAATCGTTCGTGGCGGAGTCGCCTGGCGATCCGGCGGCGGGGCCCCTCCAGTTGGCGCTCGCCGGCGCGCTGCTCGATGCGGGCAAGAACGCGGAGGCAGTGGACGAGTGCCAGCGCTACCTGGAGACGTTCACCAACCATGTCGGCCAGGCCCAGGCGCAGAACGGCAAGGGGCAGGGATTAATGCTCTTGAAGCGCTACGCCGAGGCCGCCGCCGCGTTCGGCAAGGCCGCCGAACTGCCGGTCGGCGATCCGGACTTTAGGGCTCGCTGCCTGTTTATGACGGGCGACGCTCATTTCGCCAACGGGCAGCACAAGCTGGCCGGCGAAGCCTACCAGCGCGTTGTGGCCGAGTTCCCGGCTCACGCGCTCGTTCCCCAGGCGCTCTACCAAACCGGCGAGAGCCAGGCGCGGCTCGGCCAGGCGGACGACGCCTGCCGGACATGGAGCGCCCTGGCCGACGCTTCTCCGACGAATGCGCCGGCCGCCGGCGAAGCCATGCTGCGGATGGCCGAGTTGCGCGCTAACGCGGGCAAGTGGCAGGACGCCATGGATATCTACGGGCGCGTCATGAACGGCTTCTCCAATTCGCCGCCTGCTGCTCGCGCCCTGCTCGCGCGCGGCATGGCGCGGTTCCGCCAGTTCATGTCGGCCGAGGCGTTGGTGGACTTCGATCAGGTCGTCGCCATGCACGCGGGCGCCGAAATGGCCGAACAGGCCTTCTACATGCGGGGCATGTGCCAGTACCGGATGCTGGCGGATAAGGACGCGTTGGCCACCTGGAACGAGTTTCTCAAGCAATACCCTCAGTCCCGCTGGGCGCCGGCGATCCTGTTCTGGATGGGCAAGCACCACTACAACCAGGGCCAGTACGAGGAGGCGGAGAAACAGTTCCTGGCCGTGGCCGACAAATACAAAGGAAACCCGTTGGAGGAGACCGCCCTGCTGCGGGCGGGCTACGCCGCCTCGCGCCGCAACGAATACCTGCAGGCGAATAAGATTCTGTCGCGCCTGATCAAGGAGTTTCCCAAGGGCGTCCGCATCGCGGACGCGCGCCTGGCTCAGGGTGAGGCCCTGAGCCAGCTCGGCAACTATCCGGCCGCCATTCTCAGCTTCGAGGAGATCATCAACAAGAATCCCGGCGCGGACCTCGTGCCGCTGGCTTGGAGCCGCAAGGGCTACTGCCAATTCGTGCTCGGCGGCGACGATCCCAGGCGATACGAGGAGACCATCAATTCCTACCGCGTCGTAGTGAACGACCCAAACGCCGGACGCGCGCGGCCGGACCTCGTCTTCGAGTCGGAATACATGATCGGACGCTGCCTGGAGAAACTCGGCCGAATAGACCAGGCGCTGGACCGGTACTACAGCCGGGTCATGGTCCGTTTCCTGAACGAGCGCGCCAAGGGCCAGTGGCACGGCGAGGCCTCAAAAAAGTGGTTCACAAAAGCGGCTTTCAACGCCGCGGATATCCTCGAAAAACGCGGGGAGTGGCGAAAGGTTGTCAACGTTCTCAATCGTCTGATGGACAGCGGAATTCCCGTGGGCGATGAAACGCGGGAGCGAATCAGAAAAATCAAGTCCGAACACTGGCTGGCGTTCTGACAAGGAGAGACAACAATGTTCTTGGAACTCATGGGGCAGGGCGGGTCCGTGCTCTGGGTGATCGTCGTGAGCGGGGCGATCGCCTTCGTGGTGTTCGCGGAGCGGTCGCTTTATATGCACCGGGCGCGGATCAAGTCGGAGGATTTTCTCAATGGAATCGTCAACATCCTGCGGCGCAACAACATTACGGAGGCGCTGACGATCTGCGAGGAGACGCCCGGGCCAGTGGCGCAGATCGTGCGGCGGGCCATCCTGCACCGCAACGGCGCCAAGGACGCAATCCGCGACGCCGTGGACGAGGCGAGTCTGTCGGAAATCTCACGCATGGAGCGCCGACTGGTTGTGCTGGCCACAGTGGCGCAGGTCGCGCCGCTGCTCGGGCTGCTGGGCACAGTCCTTGGCATGGTCGAAAGCCTGCTGGTCATCTACAAAACCGGGGGCAGCGCCCTGGTCCAGGCTGGAGACGTGACAGCCGGGCTGATGCGCGCGCTTGTCTGCACGGCCGCTGGCCTGACAGTGGCCATTCCGTGCTATGTCGCCTTCAATATGCTGGTCATCAAGATTGATCGGATCGTGCTGGACATGGAGAAAGCCGGCTCGGAAATTGTGGCGTATCTGACGGGAGCAGGCGAGTTCGCCGGGGAGGACAACGGTGCGAAAAGAACGAATTCCTAGCCGCTACGCGCCTGGCGGGCTGCGCGCGCGGTTCTTTCCGAAAAGCCGCATCGGCCATGGGCTCATCGCTTTGGCTCCGTGGCTGAACATCGCCTTGTTGCTGATGTTCTTCGCGCTGGTTTTCTCGCGGATCGTCGTGCAACCGGGCTACGTGGTGGACATGCCCGCAGCCCCATTTGCCGACGGACTGCGGCCGCTGATCACCGCCGTGGCGCTTTCATTGGAACCGACCGGCGGCGGCGACCGCGAGGAGGTGATCTTTTTCGACGACGTTCGCTTTAAGATCGGCCGTGAGAAACAGTGGGACCGGCTCAAGCAGGCGATGTCGGAATTCCTCCGGCAGCGGCCTGGCGCCGATCTCACCATTCTGGCGGACAGCCGCGTGCGGTATGGGACACTGGTGCAGCTCATTACTCTGGCCAAGGACGTCGGTATCGAGAAGGTCAACCTGGCCTACCGCGAACGCATGGAAAGCAAGGCGGACAAGTAGGCGATGAATTGGTTGAAAGACCTCTGCCGGCGAAGCATGATCGGCGCTCCGCCGGCGCTGCTGGCCTTGGGCTGGGCAGCCATCTGGCTGCTGTGGCCGCGCGGGCAGTTGCCGCCGGATCGCATTCGGGCGCGGTCGGCCACCCATATTCGCTTTGCCGGGGTCCGGGAGGGCTTCAACCGGGCAGCCATCGCCTCTGACGTTGCCGTCATCTCATCGAGCGCTTCGCGGCGGATCGAAGACCAGGATGACCTGGCGATCCTGTTGTACAAGCCGGCCGGCGGCGAGTTAGTCCCGCGCGCTGGGTTGGGTGAGCGGTTGGCGATCCCGTGCCCGGCGCCGGCATGTCTCGCATTGGCGCTGGCCGCCGGTCCACGAGGCATCCGGGTGGAAGAGAGGACAGGTGGGAGCATTCCGGCCGCGTTCGCGCTGCCGGCCGCCAAGCCCGCGGAACTCGCGCTCGAACTGGCGCCCTCGCTCCTAACGCGTGGCTTTCGCCTGCCAGAAGCGCCGGCCGACTTGCCGAAGAGCGGCGCCACGAGCTGGCAGGCGGTCTTCCAGGTCGAGTGCGGAGCCGATGGGCGCGTCGAGCACGTGTTCCGTGAGGTCGGAACGGGAAACGCCACGCTCGACGCGTCGCTTGCGAAATGGCTTGATCGGGGCGACCTGACTGCGGGCGAGGGCGCATGCGACGGCAGGATCGTGGTGAACTTCGGTGCCCCTTGATCACGGCGGCCAGGCAACAGGCAACCATGAGCGCGAGAATCGTTCGAGCGAACAGCCCTATCGGCGCCAGGCTATTCCAGAAATTCATGCGGCGTCCGGCCTTCAACGAGCGCGCCGAGTCCGTGGCCATGAAAGTTCTGGCGGACATCCGGCGGCGGGGTGAGCCGGCGGTGTTGGAGTACGTCCGGCGCTTTGACGGCGTGTCGCTCGGCCACGGCCGCCTCCGGGTGAGCGACCGCGAAATCCGAGCTGCGGCCCGGCAGGTGCCGCCTGCATTCAAGCGGGCGGTCCGAGCTGCCGATCGGCGGATTCTCGCGTTTGCGAGAGCCGGCATGCGGACGGACTGGCGGATGCGAGCCCCGCAGGGCGGCTGGCTGGGCGAGAAGTTCGTCCCGCTGGACCGCGTGGGCGCCTGCATTCCCGGCGGTAAGGCGCCGCTGGCTTCGACCGCGCTCATGACAATCACCTTGGCCCGCGCGGCCGGGGTCCAGGAGATTGTCGCCTGCACGCCGCCGGACCGGCAAGGCGTCGTGAATCCCTGTGTTCTCTATGCGCTGGACGTAGCCGGCGCCACCGAGGTCTACCGCGTCGGCGGGATTCAGGCCATCGGGTTCATGGCCTACGGAACGCGCTCCGTGCCGCAGGTGCAGAAGATCGTCGGGCCTGGCGGCGTGTTTGTCACTGCGGCCAAGCGGCTGGTCTACGGGCATGTCGCCCTGGACTTGGTCGCGGGGCCCAGCGAAATCGCCGTGCTGGCCGACGATTCGGCCGATCCCCGACATGTGGCTGCGGACCTGCTTTCGCAGGCCGAGCACGGCACGGGCTGGGAGAAGGCTCTGCTGGTGACGGATTCGCCCGCGCTGGCGGCGGCGACCCGCCAGGAATGTGCTCGTCAGGCTGCATCCTTGGCCCGCCAGGCGGTGATCCGCCGGGTGATCGAGACTGGCATGCTGTTCATCGTGGTGGACCGGCTGGACCAAGGCGTGGAATTGGTGAACCGGTTCGCGCCGGAGCATCTGGAACTGATGGTCAGGCGGCCGGAGGCATGGGTTCGGAAGATTCGCGCGGCGGGCGCCATCTTCGTCGGGCCGTGGACGCCGGAATCGGCGGGGGATTTCGTGGCGGGGCCCAGCCATGTGCTGCCAACCGGTGGCGCGGCCGCGATGTTCTCGGGGCTCACGACGGACGACTTCCGCCGGCGGAGCAGCCTGCTGGCGTTTACGCGGACGGACCTGCGCGAGACGCTGCCGGTGATCGAGCAGTTCGCGGTCGTCGAAGGTCTCGACGGGCATGCGCGGTCGGCCCGAATACGGTTCGAGTCGCGGTCGTGACCGGAAGTTGCGCGTCTTCATCTTTCTTCCCTTCCGCGCGGTTGGCGCGTAACGCGATGAGTGTAGGCCAAACTTGTTGGTAGCAGTCAGGCGACATGTGGCCAGGCCTTGCAGTAATCGTCGAAAAGATTGCTT
>JASEHE010000028.1 GCA_030018915.1 Verrucomicrobiota bacterium | reverse complement strand
CGTCAGTCGCTCCGAACACTCGCCGTAAGGCGTGTCCGGTGTAATCATCGTCCGCCTGGGTTCGCGGCGTTCTCGGTGATCGCTTTCTGCTTGTTTCGGTCCGCGTTCTCCGCCATCTTTCCGCTTAACCATCTGGGTTACCTCCTGCCGGCTTGGCCGACTTCGCTTTCAGCCAATCCTACCGGGGTTCCCAGATGGTTCTCAACTCGAAATCACGTCTTCAGATGCAAGATCGAGGTATAACATATCCCGCTGAGACGCAAAACCGAAAAAAAATTACCGAGGTCAGGGAAGGGGGAATCACGACTTCCAGCCGGTCATAGCACACCCGAACACTGAAACTTCCTCCCTTGGCTACCGGAAAAACACGCCGGCGGAAAGCAGCAAGTAGCCAACAAACAGCAGTGCCAGGACCGCCGCCAGTGGAAGTGTCACGGCCACGCCCACCTTGAGCCAGTAGCCAAAGCCCGGCGGCAATGACGGCGCCCTGGAAAGTTCCTGCGGCGCGTCGGCCCGCCCTGCTCCCTTGTTCCCGCCTGACGCGTCAATCATGGCCAGCGCGCGCTTGTACAGGTCGCGGGCCGCCTCCACCGTGGCCAGCGCCCGGCTGAGTTCGTCACGGAAGTCCGACTCCGGCCAGCTTCCCTCGTCAATTCCCTTGAGTTCCGCCAACGCCTTCTGAAACTTGCCGCGGGTCTGGGACATCACTTCGACCATGCGGCGCGCCTGCGTTTCGTCCTTCTCCAGCAGGATCAAGCTCCGGTTGAGCTTCTCGATGATGTCACACTTGCCGGATTCGTACTCCCGCTGCTTCTGGGCCAGGTTTTCCAGGCTCTTCTTCTCCCGTTCCAGCTCTTCCTGCCGGATGCGCAGGCGTTCGATTTCGCTCACCGTGCCGGACATCTGAGCCGTGACGTCGTCTTTGTGCCGCGCCATGCGGTCCGCGCCGGCGATTCTCGACAACAGAGCCGGATCGGTTCGCTGGAGATTGCCGAGTTGCGAAATATCCTTGTCCGAAAAGCTCGTTGCCATGTGTCCAACCTCCGTCTCACGGCTCCCATGCAGGGCTACCGGCCGGACAGGACCGGGATGACCAGTTCCTGGCCCGTCATGATTCTGTTGGGGTTGCTCAGTCCGTTCGCTTCCGCAATCTCCTCGATCGTCACGCCGTGCCTGTCCGCGATCTCCTTCAGCCGCTCGCCCGCCTGCACGACATACCGGCCCGGCTTTGCGGGCCGCGCGTCTTCCGAACGGGCTGTCTCTGGCGCGAGTTTGTGGCTGGGACCGGTCGGCGCGGCAACGACGGCCGCCACGCGCGTCCGCGCCGCGGACTGTGCCAGGTCAAGTTCGCGCTGGAGCTGTGCCGCCTTCTCGCGGAGCTCCGCGTTCTTCTTCTTCAGCTCGGCGATGTCCTCCGGCGGCGCCGTCCGACCCGGTCGGAACGCGCCGGCCGCGAACCCCTGCGAGGCCAGCCGGATTCGGCTCTCGATCAGCCCTCGTTTCTCCGTTTTGGGCCGCAGTTCCAGGTAGCGCTGATAGTGGTAGATCGCTCGAATATAGTCCTTCTTGCCGTCGTCGAAGAGCAGCGCGATGTCCAGGTGGGCGCGGGCTATCTTGGGCTCGATGTCAATGAGCTTCATATAGGTCTTAATCGCCCCATCGCTGTCGCCGGCTACGGCTTTCGCATGCGCGCGCCGCATGAGGGGATCGCCCAGCTCCCGTTTGTCCAGCGATGCTACCTCCGGAAGGCATCCGCCCGCCAAGCCGCAGACCAACGCCAAACCCGCCATGAACAGTGAGAAAAGCCTCGGTCTCGTCATCGTTTGCGTTGACTCCGGAAAGCATCGGGCGCAGGCTGTGACGGCTGCCCGCGTCCGCGCGTCCGGAACAAGTGTCGCAAATACCCGCGGCGGCTGTCAAACTCCGATCGCTCGACACAGGGGGTTCAGGGCGCAAGTCAGTTCCGTGGGGGTTCCGGACCGTAGGACCCAAGCTGCGACAGTTCGTTTGCTATTGGCGCACGACGATTACATTTACCCATCGACGACAATTACACTTACCCATAGCGGGAGGGTCTGAGAGGATGCATGGCGGAGCTTGGGAGGTGCTCGGCTATGCTCGTAACAGGCCGACAACGTTCTGGCCTTCGGCTTGCCGGGGCGCGGCAAGACGCGCCTGTGCTGTGCCATCGCGCGCGAGCTGATCGTGGCCAAGGGCTACCGGGCGCTGTTCTGCCCCGCGGTTCTTCTGGTCCAGCAGCTTCTCGTGGCCAAACGCGACCCGCAGCTGGAGTCGGCGCTGCGCAAGCTCGACGGTTACGACATTCTCTTCCCGGAGGTCAACCCTCGCCGCCACGGGTAAGTGTAATTGCCGCCAAGGCGCCAAAGTAATTGTCGTTGCGTAGCCGCGCAACGGCAGGGTGCGGTGGCCTGAAGCGGCGGGAAAAACCATGCAACGACAGAAAGGACTATAGACACGCGGGGAAAACGGCCTCAGCTGAGAAGTAAAGGCTGAATTCGCGCCTCAGCAGCGGGCGACCCGTTCTTCGCCGAGTTCATCGACGAAGATGGCTACAGCACGGACGTGTTCATGGAAACCCAATTCTTTCACGGCTTCTGAGGGGTTACGCCGACAAATCTATTCCAGCGGCTTGACCAGTTTGTCCTCTTTCCAGACCCCCTTGATCTGCTTGCCGTTCGGATAGATGCCGGTACCGCTGCCTTCTTTCTTACCGTTCTTGAACTCGCCAACGTATTCCGATCCATCTTCATAGATATAGCGGCCATGCCCGTTTCTCTTGCCGTCTTGGAAATCGCCGATGTACTTCGCGCCGCCAGCGAACAGGTAGGCGCCGCGACCGCGCCGCTGGTCGTTCTTGAAATCGCCGAAATACTTGTCTCCGTTCCTGAATGTCATGACACCCGTGCCGTTCCTCATGTCGTCGAGGAAATCGCCTTCGTACTTGTCGCCGTTCGCGTACCAGTAGGCGCCCCAACCGTTGAACATGCCGTTCTTGAACTCGCCTTCGTACCGGTCGCCGTTGGGAAACGACACCATCGATATCTCTCCCTTCGGCTTGCCGACGACGTTCAGCCCGTCCCCGCTCCAACCCTCTTCTGCCTCGTCGGTCTCATTGGTTGGCGCCACGATCGGATCGTCCGAGTGCCCGGCGACCGCATCTTCCCGGCGCTCCTCGGTCCGGGACGTCCATTCCGGAGGCGCATGAGCGGCCTCCGGCGGCCCGGCTGGCGCCGCAGCCACGCTCCGCGCGGCCGTCAGCTCGCTGCGAAGCTTCGCGAGTTCTTTCTCATTGTTCGCCGCAGCGGCCTGCATCTCGTTGAGGCGGGCTTCCATGTCCGCCCTCATCCTGTCTTTGTCCTGCTCAAAGCCGACCGTCACCCACCGGCCGAATCGCTCGAGGTCCTTTTTGAGCGTCCGGTTGTCCAAGGTCAATGTCGCCTCGCGGTTCTCGACTGTCTGAGCGATCCGTCTCTGCGTCTGCTCGATCGTCCGCACCTTGCCGGATACGTCCGTCACCTGCGCCCCTAGCACCTCTGCTTGGGTCGTCGCGTTGTCCGCGATCGTCGCCGCCTGACGCGCGTTCCGAAGCATGTAGATGCTCACGCCTATGAACAGCGCCAACACAGTCAAGACCACCGCCAGAAACACCGAACTCATCCACAGGAACACGCGGCGCGATCGTCGCCGCTCGGTTTCCACATACCGTTGCACCAAGTCCATCGTCACGCCACGATCCAGCACCCGGGGCAAGGCGTCTCCATCCGGGGTGGTCAGCGCAGGCGCTTCGGTCTTGCGCTCGTATCCGGCGTTGTCACGGATCGTATCCATTGACTCTCGCAGCCCGTTTTTGCGGCCCACCACAGGAACCCGACGACGACCGCATCCGCGTCGGCCGCGGGACCTTCAGCGCGTTGCGGCGTCTACCGGTTCGCCGGCGACTTCACCGACGACGACAATCTTGCCGATCGTCATGGCCCCCGACACCCTGCTGCCGTCGCTCTGTGGCGCCAGCGTCAACCGCTCCACCCGCAGCATCTTCGGCGACGAACTGACGCAGTGGAGAAAAGTCAACAATTCCTTCATGCCGGCCTCGAATTTCTCGATCTCGACGAAACATTCCTTGTAGTATCCGCCGAACGACGCGCGCGTCTCGCGGTGCTTGATCGATAGGATGCTCAGTCCGGCCTCCCCAGCCAGTTCGTCAATGTCCGCCTTCAGTCGCCCAACGACATCGGCGCCCGCAGGCATTTCCGCAAGGAACTTCCGGATTCCTAGGTACTCATCGAGTGCCAGCCGTCCGTCTCGGACCACTCTCTGGTTCTCTGCCAGCCGCTCGCTTTCCTTCTGAACCGCCGTGTTCAAGGAACGGAACTGCCGCGCCGTGTACTCGACAGCCGTCCGGTCCACCAACGCCGCAAACAGGCCGACGCCGGCAACGGCAAGCCATATCTTCTCCCGCGCGCCGAGAGCGGCGAGTTTCTCGACGATCATTTCGGTTTCTCCAGTGCGCAACCCACCTTGAACTTGAACCGGTCGCTCCGGGCGTCCTTGCGCAATGGGCCGTCTTCCTTCACGTCGGCGAACAGCGTGGAGTTCCCCAAGCCTGTCATCAGCGAGCGCGCGTCTTTCATTGAGCCTCCGGATCCGCTCAACGCGGCACGCCCTTTGCCCAGGTCAATCTCCAGCGTTTCCAGATACAGGTCTGCTGGAATGAGCGGATGAATCTCCGCAAGCAGGTTGGCCATGGCCGACCCGGGATTCCGGTACTCGCGCACAATGTTGCGGATCGCGCACATCCGTTCGGCATTCCGCTTCTGCGGCTCCAACCGCTCGGCTTGGGCCTTGAGGTCGGCTTGATGCTGTCGTTGAAAAAAGTACTCCGCGACCACGAAGAGCGAACCCGCCGCCAGCAGGGCCATCGCCGCCATACTCGCGCCGGCCAGCTCACCGACCCGGTCCACCAGATTCCGCCGTAATTTGACCGAGTTCGGCATCAGATTGATCTGCAGGCTCTCCGGCGCGCCGGCCAGCCCGATCAGGGACGTCAACGACAGGCCGCGAAGGATTCCGTACCTCACGGCGGCGGGCATCTTTCGCACACTCGACGTCTCGTCTTGGACGGCCACCGAGAGGTTGAGGGCCGCCTGAAGATGATCGTTCAACCCCGACATCCGCGCTCCGGCGCCGGTCAGGATCAGACGCGCCAGATTCAAATCCGGTTGCTCGGTCCGGCACGTCTCCAGCAGCAGCCGGAGTTCCTGGGCCAGCTCGTTCCAGGCCGCCTCCGGGCTGGCCAGAATGCGACTCGCGCCCAGCCGAATGCACCGCGAATGGACCACATCGCCGCCCGCCACAACCATGAAGTCGGAACACTGCGAGTCCACGTCCAGAATGGCCGCCGCCCCGGCATCGGCGGCCTTCACGGCGCCCGCCAGGCGGAACCAGTTCAGAATGCCTTCCGAACTCACCGCCATCCAATCCACGTCCACGTCCAGTTTGTCAAGCAGGTAGAAATACTGCCGCAGCGCGCTCAGCTGCACGATCACCAACATCACCCTCGTATAGCCCTCACGCCACGACCCGATCACCCGATAATCCGACAAAATCTCTTCCCTCGAATACGGCGTCTGCTTCGCCGCCTGGAAATCCACCATGTCCACGATCTCATTTGGATTCGTGGAGGGCAGTTCGAGTGTCCGAATGTTGACGACTTGACGGGGCAGGCACCCGATCACGTGGCGCCGCGACAGATTCATGCCCTTGACCGCGCCGGCCATCGCCTCCGCCAGGGCTGCCCCGCCGCCCTCGACCTTCTGCAGGCGCAGGTCGTCCACCACGACCTGGCCGCGCGTCCCACAGGCCAGCATGATCTTGAAGGCGTCCTGCCCGACCTCAAAAATCGCGACCGGCTGCCCCGCGCCGATGGTTCTCTTGCTAGTACTCATGCCAGTAAAGCTTCTTCAGGCTATCCCGGTCAAAAACGAACGCGATGCGTCGCGTCTCTCCTCCCGATCCGCCCTGCGGTCCCGCATGCCCTTCCGCCGTCCCGCCAAAGCACGTGGACCGGATAGTCGCATAACGCGCCATGCCCGCAAACAAAACCTTCTCGTCCGAACTCAGCCCCGCAAACCGGTCCAGCTCGGCCCTCATAGCGTCCGCCGTGGCCTCCCGGAAAGCATGCCCCGCTTCTCGGAAGGCCAACAGTTTTCCAACCAGGGACTCGCCGGCCGGCAAAGGGCCGCCACCGGCCGCCTCGGCAACGCTCAGCAGCACCGCCTGCCCGGCCGCGTTGAAATTGATCTTGTCGCTGCCGAACAGCGTCACGCGCGAGCGAATGTTGCGAAACAACTCCGGCCTCACCCCTTTGACCAGCAACAGTTCTTGCAGCGACTGAAAATCCCGGTTCGGGCACGAGTAGGGCTGAGACTGGCCGCGATAGTAACTGGCCTCCGCGCCGCCTGTCAACACCGTATCGTCCGCGTCCCGCCAGTCAACGATGGATTTCGTAATTTCGCTCGACACGGACGCGCTTTCGCCGCCCGCCACCCGAACGACCGCCGCCAGCAGGGCCGCGTCCGCCTTGTTGATGTTCACCTTGCTCTCCTCCCCCACAACCCCGTAACAGATCATAGCGCCGCGCTCGGAATCCGCCGGCCGTTCGACGCTCACCGTGTATGTTCCTGCCCCCAGAGGCACATCCTGAAAGTTTCGTTCGTCGCTCGTCCAGCCGTCCCATCCGTTGGTGTTGCCGGCCGCCTGAAGAATCGCGCGCTCCACCCCGGCCCGCGCCAGATAGTAGGCTGTCGTACGCGCTCTCATCCGCCGTGCCAGCTCGATGTCGGACAATGCCAGACGAGCCACGGCCACGGCCAACATGCTCAGAACGAACAACGTCCAGAGCGCCAAAATCAGAATGCTGCCTTGCCGCTTGCGGCCCCATGCCGATCCGCCCTGGTCGCCGCCGCAGACAGCCGAACTCCTCCGCGCGATCTCGCTCATCGCGCGCCGCCTTCCCCGCTCAACGGACATAACGGCAGGACAAAGGTCCGGCTGATTTCGAACGAGCGGCGGTCGTCCCCGAAAGCGAAGTCCACCCGAACCATGCCAGGAAAGTTCGTCGGACTCCGCCATTCCTTTCGCCACTCGCCCACGGCCGGGGAATCTGCGCCCCCTGGCCCGGCCCAGTATCGGAATCGCGCGCCGCTAACCCCCGCCAGAAGCTTTTCGACGTCGCACGCCGGCCGCGCGCCCGACGGGAAGGCCCAACTCGATCGAATCAAGCTGCGCGCGACCGGGTCGAACGTGTACTGGATCGTCCCCAAGCGCTCCGCCGGTCCCTCTCCCGGGTCTCGAGAAGGCGCCAGCCCAGGAATCGTCAGTTGATCCGGGCTCCCCCTGAATTCTATCTCGTGGAACGGGCGGCCGTTCATCAGGTCCCGCTCCAGAACGGCCAGCGCGATCATCGCCTGGCCGTCCACGACGTTGCACGTCCGGGCGCTATCCCAGACCCGAAACCCTCCGGCCAGGCAGGCGCCGATCGCCCCGACAAGGAGGGCCACGATGGCGGTCACCACCAGGACCTCGATCAGGGTAAAAGCCCCGCAGACCGGCGCATTCGGCTTCCGCACCCGCAAACGCTGGAGAAGGATGATCCCGGCGCTCATCGTGGCGCGGGCTCCTCCGGCATGCCGATGACGGTTCCCGCCGTATGCCGTTTCAGCTGCCGTCCCTCCCTCCACACCGAAATCTGCACCTCATACCATCGCCGGCGTCCGGCGCCGACCCGTGGCTCGGCCAGCTCCACCGCATCTTCCTTGACCTGCTGCTCCCAGAGAAACTGCCCGTATGGCTCTACAAATCGCCCAGTGCCCGGCGATGGCGCCACGGAACCCTCAACGGCGGCCGCCTCGATCTCCGCGATCCGCCGCGCCACCAGCGTGGCGGCCCGCAGCACATCCCGAGCCTGATCCACGGCCGAAATGGACTTCTGAAAAGCGGCCAGGACGGCGACCAGCCCGAACGACACGATGACCAGCGTCACAAGGACTTCCACGAGTGTAAAGCCGGCCCGGTGACAACGCGCGGACGAAGCGCCGGACAGGAGCCTGGTGTTAAAAGCCGGAGCTGGGAACATGAACCTCACGTCAGTCCTGCCAGTTCGTGATATCGTCTTCCGTCCCGTCTTTCCCATCGGCTCCCAGAGACCACAGATCGTAGCCCGCCGCCCCGTGGGTTCCGGGAAAGCGGTACTGATACTTCCGTTTCCAAGGGTCCTCCGGCTTCGTGTCCAGAAAGGGTTCGTTCCAGTCCTTGGTTTTGGCCGGAACCAGGAGAACATCCAGCCCCTCCTCCGTGGCAGGGTAGCGGTCGTTGTGCAGGCGATAAAGCTGCAGGGCTATCTTGATGTGCGCAATGTCGCCGCGCGCGATCTTGCGCTTGGCTGAATCCGTGGCCGGGATCAGTCTCGGCAGAACCATTGCCGCCAGCGCGGCAATGATGATCACCACTACCATCAACTCGATCAGCGTGAATCCTGCGGCGGTTCGTTTCATGCTCAACCCATCAGACTTTACCTTGTTGCACCGAATGACCGACCTGCCGACCACGGCAATTCGGGCGACTATGCAACGATTCGCGCAAGCAAGTCAACCGCCAAAACCGGCGCGGCGGCAATTGCGGAAGCGTCATCCATCTTTGCTTGGCATTCCGGACAGATCATGCTCAATTTCCTTCATCCGCGTATCCGCGTATAATCCAAGGCTAACTCATGCGCTCGTCAAAGGGCTCGCGACAAAGCTTGGGTTGCGGGCAGCAGCCCGCCTTGCCGGCAGACATGGCTCAGATTCCCGCGCCGAGCTTGAAGATCGGCAACAGCATGGCCGCCACAATGAACCCCACGACGCCGCCCACGGCCAAGATGAGGATGGGCTCAAGCATGGCGATAAACATTCGGCTCCGGTAGTCAATCTCGCGGTCGTAGAACGCAGCCATTTCCAGAAGCGACTTGTCCAGTTGGCCGGATTCTTCGCCGACCGCGGTCAAGTTCGCCACAAGCGGCGGAAAGTGCGGGCTGTTCCTGATCCCGTCGGAAAGCGTCATGCCCTGGTTGACCATCTCCTGTCGAACGCCGACGATCGTGTCCCGCAGCACGGAGTTACGCAGCGTGCCGGCGCTCAGTGACAACGCCCGGTCAATCTGGATTCCCGCATCGAGGAGCAGCGCCAACGTTCGGCCGAACCGCGCGATGTCCGCCTGCCTCAGAAAGGTTCCAAGCAGGGGGAGGCGGAGCCGGATCGTGTCAACAAAAGTCCGGCCCTTCTCCATGGCGGCCAGTCGCCGCGCGACGGCAGCCAGCAGAAGGAAACCCAGAACGATCCAGTGGCCGCTGGCGGAGAAGAAGTCGCTCAGATTCATGAGGATGCGTGTCGGCAGCGGCAGATCACGGTAATCCCGGAACAGCACCGCCACCTTCGGGAGGAAGAACGCCAGGAGCACGAACACCGTCACTACCCCCACCCCGACGATCATGATCGGATATGCCAAGGCGGATTGCACTTTGCGTCGGGTCTCTTCCTCCCGCTCGCGGGCTTCCGCCAGGCGGAAAAGCATCGTGTCTAGGGCGCCGGCCGATTCGCCGGCTAGTGCCATGCTCACGAAGAGTTCCGAGAAGACCTTCGGATGGCGGGCAAGCGCTAAGGAAAGCGGATTTCCGTCCCGGACATCTGCGGTCAATTTGCGCGCGAGATCGGCTAGGCGGGCGCTTTCGGACTGCTCGGCGACCGTGGCGAGCGCCTTCAGGATGGGAACTCCGGCGCGGAGCAACCCCGCCATCTGGCGGGCAAAGATCGTCACGTCGCGCGCCAGTATGCGGCGGCGCGCGAATCTCGAGCGACGCGCCGCCTCGGGCGGCTGCCCGCGAACCCACACAGGGCTGCAGCCCATCGCGTCGAGTGCCGCCAGAGCGGCCGCGCGGGATTCCGCAGCGAGTTCGCCCTCGACGGTCCGGTTGGGTCCCTTCTTCGCTCGATAGACAAACTTTGCCATGAGACACCAGTCGCCCGGCTAATGGCTGCCGGGCGGTCGGTCGCGTCAGAGGCTGGTCACCCTCAGAACCTCGTCAATCGTGGTTATCCCCTGCTCCACTTTCTCATGACCGTCCTGGAGCAGTGTAGCCAGCCCCACGGCGTCCGCCTTCTCGCGGATAGCCTGCGCGGACGCCTTTGCCAAGATTACCCGCTGGATGTCCGGGTACAGTGGCAGGAACTCGCTGATCGCCACGCGGCCACGAAACCCACTGCCGCCGCACGACCGGCAGCCAGCCCCTTTATACAGAGTTCGTCCATCGGCCTCGATCCGGGTCCGGCACTCCGCGCAAATCACCCGCACAAGCCGCTGCGCCACAAACACAAGCACCGTGGAGGCGATGAGGTACGGATCAATCCCCATGTCTACCAAGCGCACCGCCGCGCCGGCCGCGTCGTTGGTGTGCAGCGTGCTGAAGACCAGGTGGCCCGTCATTGCCGTCTGTATCGCGATTTCCGCCGTTTCCCGGTCGCGGACTTCGCCGATCATCATCACATCCGGGTCGTGTCGCAGCATGCCGCGGAGCGCCCTGGAAAACGTCAACTCGATCGCGGGATGAATCTGAGTCTGCGTGATCCCGGCCAACTCGTATTCCACCGGGTCCTCGATCGTGATGATCTTCCGGGCGCGCGAGTTCAGCTGACTGAGGCACGCGTACAGCGTCGTGCTTTTGCCGCTCCCGGTCGGTCCCGTGACAAAGATGATCCCATGCGGCTTGGCAATCAGATCCTTGAGCATCGCCATGTGCCGTTCTGAGAATCCCAGTTGCTCCAGGCCAAGGAGCATGGTCGCCGGCAGGATGCGCGCGACGATGTCCTCGCCGTGTATGGCGGGCACCACGGAAATGCGCAGATCGTACGGCTTCTGCCCCACTTTCACCCTGGTCCGACCGTCCTGTGGAAGCCGCCGCTCTACGATGTTCAGGCCCGACATGAGCTTGACCCGCGAAACGATGGCCGGGTACAGAAGCCGCATATTCTCTGGAACCTGTGTGTCGTAGAGAATGCCGTCAATTCTACGCCGTACGCACACGCCGTTCCGTTGGGCCTCAAAATGGATGTCCGTAGCGCGGTCGTCTATCGCTTCCTGGATGATCTGGTTGACCAGCCGAACCACCGAGGCATCGCCGGCCAATCGGCGCAGGTCGTGGGCCTCCTCGCCCGCCGAAATTTCTGGACGGTCCGCCGACTCCGATAGAATCCGCTCCACGGTATCGGCGCCAACCCCGTAGTACCGTGCCAGCGCCTTGGCGATGTCCGCGCGGCAGGCCAGGACGCGCTCCACCCGAAAACCTAGATTGGTCTCGATGTCCTCTGCGGCGGACAAGTCCATGGGGCTGGACACGGCCAACGTGAGCACGTCCCCTTCCAGCTTCAGCGGCACGACGGCATAGTGCGAGGCCAGTTTCGCCGGAACCCGGTTGACCGCAGTCCGGTCCACGGTCACGTCCTCCAGATTGACGAACCGGAACCCGTATTGTTCGGCCTGCGTCTCCAGGAGGGCGGGCTCGCTCAGGAACCCATTCTCGATCAGAACGGCCGGCAGCGGTTTGAGGGTCTCCCGCGACAGGTCCAGCGCCCGGTCCAGCGCTTCCTTGGACAGCAGATGTTTCTTGAGCAGCCTTTGTTCGAGCTTCATGGCGACCACCTCATTGCTGGCGGGCGCGAATTCCTATTCGAGCTTGCCGATCATGTAGAGTTCTTCTTCAGGCCAGTTGTCGGTCTTGCCGTCAATGATTTTCTCGACGCCGTCCAGGGTTTCCTCCTTTTTCACGTACTGGCCCTTCTTGCCGATGTACGCCTCTGCCACGAACATCGGCTGCGTCATGAAATTCTGCAACTTCCGCGCTCGTTCGTGGATCGTGCGGTCGGCTTTCGAGAGTTCGTCTATGCCGATCACGGCCACGATCCGACGCAACTCGTCGTACTTGGTCAGAATCCGCAGGAGTTCCTGCGACAAATCGAAGTGGCGGCGGCTGACGACGTTGGCGTCGAGGTTGGAGCAGGACGAGGCCAACGGATCAATGGCCGGGTACAGCCCGAGCTGGGTGCGCTCGCGCGAGAGCACCATCACTGCGTCAAGGTAGCTGAAGATCGCCACCACAGCCGGATCGGTCAGGTCATCGGCCGGGACATAGACAGCCTCGAACGCCGAGATCGACCCCTTGATCCGCTCGTGCACGGCGCCGACCTCGGAGCTCAACGTGGGCTGGTAGCCGGTTTCCGACGGCGTGCGGCCCAGCAGGGTCGAGATTTCCGCGCCAGCCTGGACGAAGCGGAACACGTTATCCATGAACAACAGCACCTCCTTGCCCGTGGACTGGAGATACTCGGCCAGCGTGATCCCCGTGAGGATCACGTTGAAACGCGCGCCCGGCGGCTCGTCCATCTGCCCGAACGCCATCATGATCTTGTTGAGGATGCCGGCCTGCCCGAACTCGAAGTACAGTTCGTTGCCCTCGCGGATGCGTTCGCCGATGCCCGCGAACACGCACGCGCCTTCGTGCGCATCCACGATGTTGTGGATGAGCTCCATGATCAGCACGGTCTTCCCGCAACCCGCGCCCCCGATGACACCCGTCTTCGAGCCGCGCACTACCGGGAACAGGAGGTCAATGATTTTGATGCCGGTTTCAAGCACTTCGGCTTTGGCGCCTTTCAAGCCGTCCACGTTCACCGCCACCCTGGAAACGTCCCTGTGGATCGGCATGCGTTTCAGCCCGGTGATCGGCCCCTTGCCGTCAATGGGGTCCCCCATCACGTTGATGATCCGCCC
The DNA here is from genome assembly GCA_030018915.1 of Verrucomicrobiota bacterium. GTDB lineage: Bacteria > Verrucomicrobiota > Kiritimatiellia > UBA8416 > SLMC01 > JASEHE01. The sequence goes on along the minus strand of JASEHE010000028.1, from coordinate 5,982 downwards.
GAATAGTTCGTCGCCAACCGGGATCGTGACCGTGGCGCCCGAGGCCGCTGCCACGGCGTTCCGCTGCAGGTTGCTGGTCGAGGACAATGCCACGCACCGCGCGATGTTCCCTTCGAGGTGTTCCGCCACCAGCAGGACGATATCCCGCTTATCGAAGCTTCGCGACTTTACGGTCTCGTGAAGGTCCGGCATATCCTCGATGCTGTTGAACTTGACGTCCACCACCGGCCCCTGGACGGCGACGACCTTGCCCTTACGCTCCTTGCGTTCCGTTGCCTGCTCGCTCATGGCGCCCCCTTCAGATTCAGCGCGCGAATGACACGCTCAATCTCCAACACCTACTGATTGCTTATCGCTCTTCTTCCGCGGCTAGCCAGCTTGTCGGTGGGCGGCCCGATTGGATTTCGTGCCGGCAAACGACTCGCGTATCCCCTTGTCAATCTGCTCGTGCGCGGCCTTGAAGGCTTGGTGCTTGATTTTCTTCTGTTCCTTCTGGACCTTGTCGAAGCTGCCTTCCAGGTGCATGGCTCTGGCCGAAAACTCGGCCAGTTTGCTGTCCTCGAAAATCTCGTAGAGCTTGGACGTCACCCACACGCCGGCCAAGTACTCGAGCATGTCGGAAAGCGAGGATTCCACGATGAGCCGTCTGGCTGCCCGCCGCGCCTCCGTCATGAATCCCCGACCCTCGACCCGCGCCGCCACCGCGCTCTCGGCCCGGACGTCGAACAACTCGGCGCAGGGCAGCAGGTTGATCGTTTCGATCGTCTGCGAGGCAAAGGAGACAGGCTTCGGATAGACGACCACCACCTTGCCCATCCGCCGCTGAAGCACCTCCCGCACGACGAAATCCTTGATCTCCACCGCCTGCTCGTAGATTCGCTCGCGGTCAATTCCATTGAAGAACCGGAACGCGCGGCCGTGGTCGCCCAGCGCCGTGGCCCCTTTGTCCCCGATCACCACGAGAGACACCTTCGTGTCCGGCCGGTCGCCCTGAATCTCGGTGGCCGCGCGAAGCACGCCCTGGTTCAAGCCGCCCATGAAGCCGGAGTCGGATGTCACCACCACGATCCCCTGCACGTCCGAGGCCGCCCGGACCAGCGGGTCGTCAATCTCCACGAGGTTCACGACGCGAAAGAATCCGGCAAAGGCGTCCATGAAGCGGTCGAACCGCTCTTTTTCCTTTTCCATGAAATGGTACTGGGACGCCGCGATATTCTTCAGCGTATCTATCAGGTTCAGCAGCTCGGTCTGGAACCGAAGTTTCTTGCGGATTTCCGACAGTTGCATGGCCGCCCTCGCTTACCCGGCCCCGGCGCCGGGCCTACCCCGGGGTCGTCTTCTTCACTTCCGCCACGGCTTCTTGGTAGCGCGTCCGCAGACTGCCGTCAATCTCCAGACTGCCGAGCTTGAACACGACCCCCCCCATGAGCTGCTCGTCCACTTTTTCCATGATCGGCACGTCCGCGTCAAACTTCTCTTTGAGCAGATTTTGCAGCCGCTTCTTCTGGTCCGGCGGCAGCGGGGCGCTCGACCGGAACTCCACCTTGGTCGGGTCCACGGTGATGCTGGCGGCGTCCACCTGCTCGAGGGCGTCGAGCAACTCGCCGATGAACTGGCGGTTCACCTCGCCAGACATCTTCTCGCTGAACACCATCCGAAAAATCTGGCCGGCGTAGTCAACGGATCTCTCCTCCGCCTCCTGGAGAAGCTGCTGCCGCATCTTCTCCTCCGCCTGCTTGGCCCGCTTCAGAATCTGGTCGCTCTCGGTTTTGGCCTCGGTTATGGTCTTGTCGCGGAGCTGGCGAACTTCCCGCTCGGATTCCTGCTTGCGCTTCTGCAGGTCCTCGTCTGCCTCGGCCTTTTTTCGCGCAAATTCCGCCTCGTGCTCCTCGATTCGCCGGACTATCCCCTCCTCCTTCTTGCGAACCTCGGCTTCGGCTTGCCGGACGGTGGCCACCGCCTTGCGCGTGTCGCGCTTCAACACGTACTTGATTGCCAGCAGGATGACGGCCAAGACGGCCGCGTGCGCCAGCGCAATCGGGATCACGATCTTCATGACGTCGCCCATGGGATTTATCCTCTTCCGAACAGACTGAACAGAATCAACTGGGCCATCACGGCCACGGACATGGCAAAAATCAGAGCCATGATCATCGCCTGAAGAATCTTGGACGCTGCGGACGGATTGCGACCCAAGGCCCGTATGCTGGCGTGGCCGATCACGGCAATAACCGCCACCGGTCCGAGGATCGTGACCACCAGGACCAGGACAATGACGAAGTTTTCCACGACGCGCTCCCCGGCCGGGCCGCGCCACGGCCGCGCTCATTCTTCAACCAGGATCATGCACTCGTTCTTGTCAAACTTGACCATCCCCTGCTTGATCGGGATGATCTGTTCCCAATCAACGACCACCTTCCCGGGCCGGAGCAGGCTGACGATTGGAGCATGGTAGTCCATCAGCTCGAACTCCGCCAAATCGCCCGGAAGGAACACGCTTTTCGCCTCGCCGTCGAATATGACGTGCTTGGGGTTCAGGATCGTGACTTTCACGACGCAGTCCTCCCTTCACGTCTTTTCCACCCCTGTCTGCCGTCGCTCGGCGACAGGCAGGTGGGCCTGCTGCTGGAGATAGTTCGCGACAAGCGCCGCGATTCCGGCATCTATCTCCTCTGTCAGTTTTTGTTCTTGCTCGATCCGCAGCAGAAGTTCCGCGCTGTTCGCCTGCGCAAACGGATAGATTTCCTTGTAGAATTTCCGCTTCTTCGCCTCGGGCCGCGACTCGATCATGTCTTTCTTCAGCGCGTAGAGCAGGATCGCCTGTTCGGCCAGCGAAGCCGGGAAATGAGCGCTCTGCTGAAGAATTGACATGATCACCCGACCCCGGTGGACGATCCGCTCGGATTCTCCGGACAGGCTCGACTGCAGCTTGCTCAGCCGGAGTATCTCGTTGTAGCGCGCGAAGTCGGCCCGCAGGTCCATGGCGAGCGACTTCAGGATGGGAGGCTGGGCGCGCCCGCCGATGATCGAGAGGGAAAGCAGGATGTCAATGGCCGGCCGGAACCCCTCGGCAAAGGCGCTGCCGCTCATGCACACCTGGCCGTCGCACATCGAGGTCAGGTTGGACGGGATGTAGCCGGTGAGGTCGCCCTGGAGCGTCTCGGCGATGCCTATGAACGTCATGGAACCGCCCCCGTGCTCCTCGTTGAACTTGCCCGCCCTCTCCATGAGCTGGGTCTGGACGTAGAAGATGTCGCCCGGATAGGCCTCGCGCCCCGGCGGCCGCTCCAGCAGCAGCGAAAGCTGCCGGTAGGCCCAGGCGTGCTTGGTCAGATCGTCGAACACGATCAGCACGTCCCGGCCTTTGCCCGCGAAGTATTCCCCAAGGGTTGCCGCCGAATAGGGCGCCAAGTACTGTTCGCCGACCGGCGAATTGTCAGTGGCCACCATGAAGATCGTGTAGTCGAGCGCGCCGGCGTCGTGCAGGGTCGTCGCGACCTTCTCCAGGGCGGAAACGGACTTGCCCACGGCGCAGTAGATGCACACCGTATTCCGTTCCTTCTGGTTCAGAATCGCGTCTACCGAGATCACCGTCTTCCCGGTCATGCGGTCCCCAAGGATGAGCTGGCGCTGCCCCTTGGCGATCGGAACCATGATGTCAATGATCTTGGTGCCGGTCGGCAGGAACTCCTCCATGTGCGCCCGGTGGGTGATCGGCGGGGACTGGCGGAAAACCGGCATGTGCGCGTCCGGCCCAACGGCCTCCCCCTCGTCGCACGGAACGCCAAGGGCCGTCACCATTCGGCCGATAAATTGCTCCCCCACCGGAATCTTGAACGGCTCGCTGATCCCGGACACTTCCCCGCCCAGCCGGAGTTTGTTCCGGTCGCCCAGGACCAGGGCCAAAACGTCTTTTTCGTCGAAGCCCATGATGATGCCCTTGACACCGTCCCCCAAGTCAACAATCTGGCCGTTCAGGCAGGAAGGAAGGCCCTGGATGCGGGCAATGATCTCCTTGATGTCCAGAATCTTGCCCTTCTCTTCAACCTTGATTTTGAACAGCGGTATCGGAGAACCGGACAAGCTGCTCATGCAGCCCCTCCTTGATATCCTCGGTTAGCGCCTTCTTCTCGATTAAAGACTGGATCAGGTCGGGCCGGTTCCGCCGGACCTGCCGGATGAGGTTCTGCAGCCTCGACTGCACTGCGGCGGGCTCGATGTCGTTCAGCAGCCCGTTCTGGAGCGCAAAGAGGATGATCACCTGATCTTCCATGGGCACTGGTGTGTTCTGGTCCTGCTTGAGCAGTTCCTCCAATATCTTGCCTTTTCGAAGCCGCTTCTCGATGTCCGCAGATACGCCGGCTTTGATTCGGGTCAGCCGCTCCAGCTCCTTGAAGCGCACGAATTCGAGCTGAAGCATCTTGGTCATTCCGCGGATCGCCGGCCACTGCACGCGATTCCCGATTCGGGATACCGAAAGGCCCATGTCAATGGCCGGCTTGAAGCCCTCCCCGAACAGCGTTGTGTTCGTGTAGATCTGCCCATCGGTCATGGAAATGGTGTTGGACGGGATGTAGCCCGCCACATCGCCTTGCAGGGTCTCGACGATGGGCAAGTGAGTCATGGACCCGCCGCCCTTCTGATTGTTGAGCTTGCAAGCGCGCTCGACTAGCTGGGAGTGAATGTAGAAGATGTCGCCCGGGTAGGCGTCGCGGCCCGGCGCCCGCTCCAGCAGCAGCGAAATCTGCCGCCAGGCCCATGCGTGTTTCGTGAAATCGTCGAATACGACGAGCACGTCCGCGCGCTTCTCGCGCATGAAGTATTCCCCGATGCTGGCCGCCACGTAGGGGGTCAAGTATTGCTGACCCATAGGGTCCGAGGCTTTGGCCGCGACGACGATCCCGTAGTCCCAGATATGCCCATTGTCGAAAGTCCCGATAACGCGGTTGAGCGCCGCCTCGGCCTTGCCGATGCCGCAGTACACGCAGACCACATTCTTGCCCAACTGGTTCAGAATCGCGTCCACGCAGATCGTCGTCTTCCCGGTCATGCGGTCTCCGATGATCAGCATCCGCTGCCCCTTGCCGACGGGCTTCATCATGTCTATGACCTTGGTGCCGGTTTCCAGAACCTGGGCCAGGGGAATCCGCTCCAGCACGGAAGGCGCCCTGCCGAAAATGGGGTAGTGCGCCGACTGCTTGATGTGGCCCCCGCCATCTATCGGCTGCGCCAAAGCGTTCACGCGCCGGCCCAGGAAGCCGTCTCCCACCGGTATCTTGAAGTCCTCGATGGAAGAAATGGCCTTGTCGCCCGGCTTGATCCCGCGCGGATTTGTCACGAGCAGAACGAGCACGTACTCCGAGTCGAACCCAACGATGACCCCCCGCGCCGATTCTCCCAGATTGACGAGCTGGCCGGTCATGCAGTTGGTCAGGCCGGTCACGTGGACCACGTCTTCCTTGATCTCGACGATGATCCCGTACTCCTTGAGCTGCAACAGATTGATCTTGAACGGCTGCGCTACTTTCACGAGCGGATCCTTGATTCGAGCGCCTCGTCGCCGACCGGATTGCCGGACCGGAGACGGCCGAATACTACAGCCCGGCGTGGAGCCGGCGTAGTTGAGCGGCGCCCCGGAGCGGCCACACTTGTCCGCCTCTGGCGGAAATCTCGATCTCAGTCCAGCCACAGGTTTCAAAACGTTTCGTGAGCCGAAAAAATATATCATCCAGTCATTGGTAGTCGTTTTCGGGACAATGAGAAGCATCCCTGGCCCACCATGCCAAATGTGGTTGATCTGAGCAATATCTTTGTTTGTTGGATTGTAACGCACGGCTGTGCCGTTCTCAACTTCTGATGGCAAAAGGCCAGCGATTCCGCAAGCCGGCGGAGAGGAGCGCAGGGAGAGCGCGGTAGGAAGCTATTTGGGCGGGTGCGATGATAGGCGGCGAGAGTACGGGCAGTTTCGCGGACGATTTTCGG
>JASEHE010000027.1 GCA_030018915.1 Verrucomicrobiota bacterium | reverse complement strand
AGCAGGCATCCCGCCGCGGGATGCCTGCTGAGTAGTTACCCGACAAGAAGAAGGTGCTGATCGTCGAGGATGAGCCGGATTTCCGGCTCGGATTGAAAATTCGCCTGGAGGCGCAGGGTTTCGAGATTCTGGAGGCCGGGGACGGCGTCACCGGCCTGAATTTGGCGCGGCAGACTCGCCCCGACTTCATCATCCTGGACTTGATGCTGCCCAGGATGGGCGGTTGCCAAGTCGCGCGCCTGCTCAAGTTCGACGAGAAATACCGGGCCATCCCCATCATCATACTCACCGCCCGATCGCAACAGAGCGATCGGGAGACCGGCATGGCCTGCGGCGCCGACGCCTATATGACAAAGCCCTTCCGATCCGAGGAACTGCTAGAACTCATGCGAAAGCTCATGCCGGTTTGACGCCGGCTGACTCGATGCAGGGGCGGAACTCATGAGCCCGGATTCACAGGCAGACCATTCCCCGTCGTGGCCGCATGACGAACTGGCCCGCCGCCTGCTCGCCAAGGGGCGGGTGTCCCGCGAGGTCATGGACGAGTCAATTGCCGCCGGCCTGGAGAGCTGCGGCTCGCTCGCCCAAAACCTCGCGGCAGGCGGACAAATCCCGCCCCGCGAGGTGTACGAGGAACTGGCCGGCATCCACGGCGTCCTGTTCGTGGACTTGAAGACCTATCTCTGGGACCCGTCCGCCGTCTCGCTGATCACGGAAGCGGTGGCCAGGGAACTGAACGTGTTTCCTCTCTTCACCATCGGCGACGCCCTCACCGTGGCGGTGGCCGACCCGGGCGACATCACCGTCACGGACCGCCTCGAGGTCGGTCACGCAGCACGCGATCGAGACCTGCCTGGCGTCCCCCACGGACATCCGTGAGGCCATCAATCGGGCCTATGGCGGCAGCGGCAAGGTCAAACGGTTTCTCGAGGAAATGGGTGAGGATGCCGTGCCGGCCACCACGAAGACCGAGGCGCGGCAGACCACCGTCCAGAACCCGGAGTCCCCGGTCAGCCAGCTCGCGGATCTCATCCTCACCCAGGCGGTCCGCGACCGGGCCAGCGACGTGCACGTTGATCCCGAGCCGCGCGCGCTGCGCATCCGATTCCGAGTGGACGGCGTGCTGTACGACATCGCGCCGCCCCCCAAGCACCTGCACCCGTTCATCGTGTCCCGCGTCAAAGTGATGGGTAACATGGACATCGCCGACAGCCGCGTTCCGCAGGACGGGCATTTTCAACTCACGGTGGACAACCGGGTCATCGAGGCCCGCGTCTCCACCATGCCGACCATCCACGGCGAAAACGTCGCCGTCCGCCTCCTGGACAGCCAGGAGATGAACATTCCGCTCGAGGGGCTGGGGCTCCCGGCGCTCATGATGCCGCAGGTCCAGAAACTGATCCGGCGGCCGCACGGGCTGCTCGTCGTGACGGGCCCGACCGGCAGCGGCAAGTCCACGACGCTCTATGCCATGCTGAGCAAGGCCCGATCGCCGGAGCGTCACATCATCACGGTCGAGGACCCGGTCGAGCGCCGCCTGGAACAGGTCACGCAAATCCAGGTCAATGAGAAGGCCGGCCTGAGCTTCGCCGGCGCGCTTCGCAACGTCCTGCGGCAGGATCCTCCCGACGCCCTGATGGTCGGCGAGATCCGCGACAACGAGACCGCGCAACTGGCCATCCGCGCCACCCTGACCGGCCACCTCGTGTTCTCCACGGTGCATACCAACGACGCGCCGGGCGCCGTCACGCGGCTGATCAACATAGCGGTCGAACCGTTTCTGTTGTCGTCCTCGCTCATCGCGGCCATCGGCCAGCGCCTAGCCCGCAAGGTGTGCGCGGAGTGCCGGACGTCCACGCCCGTCCCCGCCGCCATGCGCAAGCGCCTGGCGGCGGCCGGGGTTTCGCCCCCGCCCGCCCTGCCCAGGGGGCGGGGCTGCACCCATTGCCGCCAGACCGGCTATCGCGGCCGCGTGGCGGTCTTTGAACTCATGGATGTCACGCCGGCCGTGGCCGACCTGATCCTTACGGGCGCGACGACCGCGCGGATCCGGACCCAGGCCCTCCGCGACGGGATGACCAGCCTGTTCGAGGACGGTCTGCGCAAAGTCGCCGACGGTGTCACCAGCCTCGAGGAGGTCTTCCGAATCGCCGAGATCGAGGAATCCCAGGGCACGCCGCGCCAGCCCCTGGAACTCGAGGAAAGCCCGCCCTAGGCCATGAAACCGCCTGCGCCACCGGCCGGCGCCGCATGAACGTCTACCACTACCGCGCGCAGAACAAGATGGGGCGGGTCGTCCAAGGCAAGATCCGGGCCGCCGACGTCAAGGGCGCCCACCAGCAACTGAAAGGCAACGACCTCGTCCCGATCGCCATCCGCTCCGCCGAGGAAGCGCTGCGCCACGACGCGGCCGCCTTTGCGCGGCGCCGGGTGAACGCCCGGGAACTCATCGTCTTCAGCCGCCAGTTCGCCGCGCTGCTCAATGCGGGGGTCCCCATGATCCAGGCCCTGCAGGCCCTCCGCAAGCAGGCCACCTGCCGCGCGCTCCAGGCCGTCACCGCCCGGATCGAGGAGACGGTGACCGGCGGCGCCCGCCTCTCGGAGACGCTCGCCGAGTTCCCCCGCGCCTTCTCCCGCGAGTATGTCCACATGGTGGCGTCCGGCGAAACCGGCGGCAACCTAGTCGAAACGCTCGGCCGGATCGCGGACTGGATGGAACGGGAACTGGAAATCCGCTCCGAGATCGTGGCGGCCGTCCGCTATCCCGTGACGGTCCTGATCGCCCTGGTCCTGGCGGCGATTCTCATGGTCGTCAAGGTGATCCCCATCTTCGCCAAGTTCTTCGCTCGCGCCCGGGTTCCGCTTCCCTGGCCGACGCGCGCGTTGGTGGCCGGCAACGCCTTCATCCAGGAGCACTGGCTGGCGATCGCCGCCGGCGTCGCGGCCGTGGTCGCCGCCGTCTTTGTCCTGCTCAGGCTTCCCGCTGTCCGACTGGCTTGGGATCGCCTCAAGTTCCGGCTGCCGGTCCTGGGAACCCTCTACGGCAAGATTGTCATCTCCCGGTTCGCCCGCATCTTTTCCGCGCTCGTCCGCGGCGGCGTGCCGGTCATGAAGGCGCTGGAAGTGGCGCCCGGCGTCGTGGCCAACGCCCACCTGCGCGCGGCCGTCCGGGAAGTTCTGCGGGCCATCCAGGGCGGGGCGTCTGTGGTCGTGGGATTCGAACGCGGCCGCCTGTTCCCGCCGATCATGATCAGCCTGGTCGGGATCGGCGAGAAGACCGGCACGCTGGACGACATGCTGGAACACGTGGTCGCGCAGTTCGAGACGGACGTCCGCTACGCGCTGCGGAATCTCACCCACAGCATCGAGCCGATCATCACGGTGGTGGTCGGGATCGCCGTGCTGTTCCTCGCCCTGGCCGTGTACCTCCCCATCTGGAGCCTCTCGGGCGTGATCCGGTAGCGCGGCAAGATTGGGCTTGACCCTGCGGTCCGCTTCCCTTGAATACATCCCGCAATGGTTGGGGCGCCGACTGCCTCGCGTGAGGCATCGCCCCTATGCTCTAACCGAAAGGAAAGTCCAAGAAGAGCAGGGATTCGGGGTTCACGCTGGTCGAATTGATCGTCGTTATCGTCATCCTGGGCATCCTGGCCGCTGTGGCGGCCTCCAAGTACGTGGACCTGACGGACAAGGCCAACCAGACGCACGACAAGGCCCAATTGGACGCCTGCCGCACGGCCGCCACGCTGCTCTATGCCAGCAACATCCTGGCCAGCAGCACGACAAACGTGCCGGCGACCAACGCGGCCGGAACCTACTGGCCGGCCAACACCAACGTGGTCTATAGTAACCTCACGGACACCGTGACGTGGCTCTACGCGACCAACGTGGTCTACAACATGACGAACGGCGTGTGGGCCGCGACGCCGGCGCCGTGACGGGACGTCCCGCAGTCGGCCGGCCATCGCCCGTGTGTAGAGGAGACCCAAGCATGCGGACGGAACGAATCGGTTTCACGTTGATCGAACTGGTGGTGGTCATCGTCATCATCGGCATCCAAGTACGTGGACCTGACCGACCAGGCGAACCGGTCGCATGACAAGGCCCAACTGGATGCGCTGCGCGCGGCCACGACGCTGCTCTACGCCAGCAACATCCTGGTCAGCGGCACGACGAACGTGCCGCTGACCAACGCGGCCGGCGCCTACTGGCCGGCGAGCACCAACGTGGTCTACAGCAACATGACGGAGCAGGTACTGGTCTGGCTGTACTACACGAACATCCAGTACAACATCACCAACGGGGTGTGGACGACCTATCCGACCAACGCCCTGTGATCGTTGGGGCCCCATGCGGCGGTCAACACAAGGCCACCCCGCGTGGTGGCCTTGTTGACTTTCACCATGATGCGAAGGAGCCAAAAACGCTGTGGGCTCGAGTGCGGCGGCTCGGGCGCCAAGCTCGCGCGCCTGAGCCGGAACGCCGACGCCTTCATCGTGGACGAGGTGACGGTCGAGGAGGAGCCCTTCGAGACTCGCCTGCAGCGGCAGGCCCGCACCCCGCTTGAGCTTGTCCTGCAGCTCCTGGTCCGGGAAGACCTGGCCGGCCACCGGGCCGTCCTTACGGTCGAAGGCGCAGCCGGCGCCTGTTTTGTCATCCTGCCCAGGATGAACCGCAAGGACGCGGACGGGGCGCTGCGCCTCCAGGCCCGCAAGTTCCTTGCCTGGGAAACCCCCGAATCCGTCATGGCGCACCTGGACTCCGAGTACCCGCGAAACCGAGTCGGCAGCGTGGTCGCCTTGGCGCGCTGGGACGCCATGCGCCCGTGGTGCCGCCTGGTCGAGCGCAGCGGCGCCGTGCTCGAGGACGTGACCGCGCGTGTGTGCGCCTATCAGGCGCTTGCCCGCGCGCAGCGGTGGGCCGAGCAATCGTCGGTCTTCCTGGTGGCCGACATCGGCGCCGTGACCACCTCGCTTGTCGTGTTCGACCGCTACCAGCCGCGGTTCATGCGCGATATCCCCGTGGCCGGCGATGCCATCAGCAAGGCCCTCATGACCGAGTTGTCCACGGACGAAGGCGCCATCCGCCTGGATGAAACGCGCGCCGAGCAGTTGAAGATCACGGGTGACATCCGGGCGGCGCTGGCTTCGAAACATCCGGGGATACCTCCGGTCCAGGGGCCCGAGCGCGCTGAGACCCCGCGACCGGCGCCCCCCGACCCCGCCAAGATTGCCGGGAAGATCGGCATGCTGGTTCGGCCCATTTTCGAGCGGATCGCGGCGGAAATCGCGCGATCCGTCCGGTTGTATCGCGAGAACACGGGCCAGAACGTGACGGCCGTGTACCTGGCCGGCGGTTCATCACGGCTCCAGGCGCTGGCGGATCACATCGCCGCCGCCGTCTCCGTGCCCGTGCGCCAGGTGGATCCGTTCGCGGGGATCGGCTTCCGCTCAGCGAGCGTCGAGGAAACCGCGCGCCGGCTCGGTCCGCGGCTGGCCGTAGCCGTCGGGTTGGCCCTGTCCGACGCGCCGGCGCTCAGCCTGCTGCCTGCGTCCCTCCGCCTCTCCAAGCAGCTCGCCCAGTTCGCGGCGGGCGCCGTGCTCCTGCTCCTGATCGCCGGCTTCCTCCCCTTGGTCGCCGCGGGGACCACCACGAGAATCCGCGCCCGAGCCGTCCGGCCGGAGGTCGAGGTCGCCAGCCGCAGGCTCCTCGAAATGCGCGCCCTGCAGCAGGACCTGGCCAACCTGCAGGGCCGGCTCGGCGAGGCCGACCACCAACTGACTTCGCTGCGACAGGCAACCGGCCGTGACCCGCTGTGGGCCGGCGTTCTGAACAGCCTGGCCGCCGCCGTGCCCCCGGACATCGTCCTGACCCGCGTCTGCGCGAACCCCGCCGCGGCAGCCGCCCGCAACGTCGTCATCCAGGGCAAAGTCCTGACGACTTCCACGGCGTTCGATACCACCTTTGCCGGCCTGGTCTCCGCGTTGAGCTCCTCGGTGTTCTTCAGCCGCGTCAGCATCATCGCTGCGGAGGCGAAGCCGACGCCAGGCGCGTTGGGAACGTTTCAAATCCACTGTGATCTGACATGCTGACTATGCTGAAACACGTAAAATCGCTGGTGGCGGTGGCTCTGGCGGCCCTGGTCACGGCCGGCGCGGGCCTGTGGCTGCGACACCAGTCGCTCGCGCTGCAGGACCTGAACGACCAGCACGCGCGCATGGCTGCCCAGATCGCGGCCGGCGGCGCCTACCCCGCCCTGCTGGCGCGCGCGCAGGAACGGCTCATGGCCGCGCGGCGCGAAACCGAGCAGTTGCTGGGCGGCTTTGCCAGGGCCGGCCAAGAAGAGGCCATGCTGGTGAGCGGCGTGACCCGGGCCGCATCGGCCGCCGGGCTGGACATTGTCCATGCCGCTCGATCCGAGGCCGGCGCGGGCGACGGCCGGCCCGTCCGCACCACGTCCTACAATCTGGCCCTGCGGGGCAGCTATCCCGGCGCGGTCCGCTTCTTCCAGAACCTGGCAACGGGCGAACTGATCGGCCGCGTGGATTCGCTCGACATCCATGCCCCCGAGGACCCCAACCCGAGCGGCGCGATTCAAGTGGATATGACCCTCTCGGTGTTTTCAGCGAAAGGCGCCGAGAAGTAGGCGGCGGAAATGAACGAAAAGACTCGAACGCGGACAGCCTGGGCGCTCCTGTTGGTCTTGTCGCCCGTCCTGGCCTTGACCGTGTGGGACGCCGCGACCAAGATCCAGGAGAGGAAGCAGCGCGCCGGCGGAACCACCCCGGCGGCTGTGGAGTCCGTCGCGCCATCGGGGCCAACGGCCGCGGAGAACGAGCCGGGCCTTGCGTCTTCTTCGGACGCCGCGTCCGCGCCGGACCCGCGGGTCGTCGAAGAACAGGAGAAACTCGCCGCCACGATCCCGACGCGCAATCCTTTCGACGCCGGCGAGCCGGAGGCGGCGCCCGCCACTAAGCCGGTCCGGCCGGTGAATCCGGATCGGCTGCGGATCAAGTTCAGCGGATTTGTCCTGAACAAGCAGAGCGGGAAGCGTCTGGCGATAGTCAACGGCCAGCTTCTCGGAGAGGGAGACTCCCTCCAGGGCTGGACGATCGGCAAGATCGCCTGCGACAGCATTCTGCTCGCCGACGGCACCAACACGCTTGTGGTCGAGAAGAAGTAGGGCATGGTTCAAGGTTCACAGCTCGAAGGTTCAAGACGGGCAGAAGTGTGGACGGAAATGCCTGACCTTTCCAACCGTGAGCCCGGAACCGCGAACCGTGAACCAATATCCCGACATTCGGGCTACACGCTTAGCGAATTGCTCGTGGTCCTAGCCGTTGTCGCCACTGTAACGATCGGAGCGTTCATGGCCATGCCCGACCCGCGCGGCCAGGACGACCGGCTCGCGACCGACCAACTGAGAGCCGGCCTGCGCTACGCTCAGAACCTGGCCATGTGCCGGGAGCGCTTCGTCCGCGTGGCCTTCAGCGTCGCGTCCAACACCTTCGCGGTGGCCATCGCCACCAGCAACCCGCCGACCGCGTACGTTTCTGTTCCGCACCCGGTCCGGCAGACGGACTGGTTGGTCTCGTTCGGCGAAGACTATCCCGACGTGAAGCTCGCGGCGGTGAACATCGGCGGCGGCGACGGCCTGCTGTTCAGCGCCACCAACGGCGTCCCCTGCGCCGGCTCGGGCGCCCTCCTCGACTCCACCGGGGTGGTCACGTTCGCGTCCGGGCGGCGGTTGAACATCACACCGGGCACCGGCTATGTCACCGTGCAGTAGACAGGAACTGGAATGATGGAATGATGGGAAGACGGTCGGACGGACGCCCCGGAGCAGGACAAACGACGCTGCCTGGCCCCCGCTCCGGCCTTTCGACCGCTGATCCGCGCGACACCGAGGCGTCCCGATGGGCGCCCGGGCCTTCCGTTCCGCCAACATTCCATCATTCCATCATTCCAGTCTTCCTCCCCCGCCGGGTTCACGCTCATCGAACTGATCGCCGTGCTCGTCGTCTCGGCGATTGCGCTCTCGTCGCTCGTGGCCGTGTTCCACCAGGGCGCCTGCCTGCTTCAGACGCAGAACGCCCTGCGCCTGGCGACGCTCCTGGCCGACGAGCGCATGCGGGAAATCCGCGCCAAGTGCTACCGCGACCCGCAGACCCTGGCCGAATACGTCGTCTATGACCCCGGCGAAGCCGCGCTGCGCCGGACCTTCGACGACGTGGACGACTTCAACGGCTGGTCCCCGAGCCCGCCTGTGGATCTGGATGGAAACGTCCTGGACAACTACGCGGGTTTCACCGAGACCGTCGCGGTGGTCAACGTGCTCGCCACGAATCTGAACGCCTCGACTCCGCAACCCAACGGCTCGACCTCCTTCAAACGGATCACCGTGACGGTCAGCAACGCCGCCGTCCGGGTGGCCAGGATCTCCGCGGTAAGCGAGTACGACTGATGAAGAACTGGAATGTTGGAATGTTGGAATGTTGGGATGTTGGGGTGAGGAAGAACAGGCCCTCGGACCCGCCTTCCTCCCCGCCATTCCACCATTCCATCATTCCAATCGTCTTCCCGCGCCGGGTTCACGCTCATCGAGCTGATCGTGACGATGGTCGTCCTCTCGATCGTGGCCGTCGTCAGCATCCGCTTGCTCGTGAGCGCCGGCGATCTTTACACCACCGTCGGCGCGAGCCGCCAGGCAAGCGCCGACCTCGGCATGGCCCTCGATCGGCTGCTCCGGGAAACCCGCCTGGTGTCGAGCGCCGGCACGAATCCGCTGGCCGCGGACACCAACGTTTTCTCCTTCATCAACCGGGACGGCAGCAACGTCACGTTCCGACTCAGCGGGAGCGATCTGTTGCTGAACGGCAACTTGCTCCTGGCCGGCGCGCGGACGTTCGCCCTCGACTACTACGACAGCACGAACGGCCTGCTCGCGCCCCGCCCGCTGGATCTCGGCAACCGCCAGCGGGTGCGCGCGATCGGCGTGACGCTGAACGCCGCCGCGGACGGTCGGACAGAAACGCTGAAGACCTGCGTCTTCTGGCCCGAAAGCGGGAGGAAACTGTGAATTCAACGAACGACGTGACCGACCACCGATCCGGCAATTCTCATTACACCTCGTCGGGCGTGATGATGGTGGGCCTGATCCTCACGATCCTGGCCCTGGCGCTGCTGGCGGGCGGATTCATCCTGGTCCTGGGCACGGGCACGCTGAGCGCGATCGAGTCGGCCGAATCCTCCGACGCATCCCTGGCCGCGGAAACCGGCCTCAGCCTGGCCAGGAGCTACATCGCAACCAACGCCGCCTGGCATGCCAGTCCGCCCGCGATCACCGGAACGATCGGAACGGCAACGTTCCAGACGGCCCTCTCGCCCAGCAACAACCTGGACGCCGTGCTCACCTCGGTCGGCCAGGATGCCACGAACCAACGCACCGCGATTTTTCAGTACCTCACTCGCGGCCTGGCGGCATATACGCAAAGCTCGCAAACCGCTCCTCGCTATCGGGTCATCTCCAATCTCGGGGCCTTGACCCCGGAGCGCGGGGCCGAAGGTCTACGGGTATCTTCCGCCCACCCCGGGCGCCGCGGCCAACGAGCGGGGCCGCTGGTCGGTGCTCAAAGCCGATCCCTATTCCGACCAGTTCGTCGCCCACTCGCTCGACTCGCGCTCCGACATCGGCGCCCACCGCTGGGACGGCACGGCCTGGCGTCTCCTCGGGGAAACGGAGACCGATTCGGTCTCGACCACCCTCTCGCTCGACATCGCCTTTCGCCGGACGCTGCCCGCCGGCGCGCCGTAGGGAGCAGACTGGAATGATGGAATAGTGGATGGAGGAGCGACTGATGGCGGCTTGAAGATGAGCTGCCGGTCGTGTATCCTTCCTCGGTAACTTGAGGGAGGATTGGCCATGGAGAACGACTTGTTGGAACGTATCACGGTGAATCCGAAGATATTCGGAGGCAAACCGATCGTCCGCGCCCACCGTGAAGCCGCATCCTGGTAACGCTTGACAAGGACTTCGGAGAGTTGGCCATCGTTCGTGGTTTCCCCCATTGCGGCATCGTACGCCTCGTGGACCTCTCCGCCGCACAGCAAAGACTATTCGCCTCGATCGCACTGGATAGACATGGCGCCGAATTGTCGGGCGGAGCGATCGCGACGGTCACGGAACGCAGGATCCGTCTCCGGGTTGAGCCAATGTGATGTTCTTCCCTCCACCCTGCTGCCCGCCGATTCCCTCTTGAATCTTGCGCCGATCATCCGTACATTTCTCCCCTCGACGACCGACAGACGCAACCCGGAGGATTAGGCCATGGCAGACTTGAAGCTCAAGTCCCGCGAGTCCTGCAAGTACGACGCCGCGTCGCTCGGCGAGGTCATGATGCGCCTGGATCCCGGCGACGTTCCAACCGCCCACGCCCGGGAACTCCGGGTCTGGCACGGCGGCGGCGAAACCAACGTGGCCGAGGTCACCTTCCGGATCGACGACACCATCGTCCGCGAGGCGATGAAGGAACTGGTCAAGATCCGCGCCGGCTGCCCGGCGGACAGGCCGTTCGTGCTGGGGGTCGGCAGCGTGATCAACCCGGGCGAGCTGGACGCGGCCATCGAGATGGGGTTCGACATGATCGTGGCCCCGGCCAACGTGATGGGCGGCCACGGGCAGGGCGTGGAGTTCGCGCGGAAGCGCCGACAGGCCGACGTGTTCTGCGCGCCGGCCATCCTGACCCCGACCGAGCTGAACTACTTCCTGGAACGGCCCGACGGCCTGGAGCCGGACTGCGTCAAGGAGTCGCTGGACGCGTTCCACACGAAGTTCAAGTGGTAGCCAGGAAAGGTTTCAAGTTGCGGCGGAGAACACCATGAATACGAAAGCCGAATCCCTTTTCAGCATCTCAGGCAAGGTGGTCGCCATCACGGGAGCGGCCGGCGTCATCTACGGCGCCATGGCCAGGTCCCTGGCCGCCAACGGCGCCAAGACCGCGCTGCTTGACCTGCTCGGCGACAAATGCGAGGAACTGGCAAAGGAAATCCGCGCCGGCGGCGGCGACGCGCTTGCCGCGCGGTGCAACGTGCTCGAGGCGGAAAGCGTGCAAGCCGCGCTGAACAGGATTCTCGAGAAATACGGCAAAGTTGACACCCTGATCAACGGGGCGGGCGGCAACCGCAAGGGCGCCACCGTGCCGCCGGACGGCGATTTCACCTCGCTCTCCCTCGAGGAACTGAACAAAGTCTTCCAGCTCAACTACATGGGCACGGTCCTGCCCACGCAGGTCTTCTGCGCCTATTTCGCCAAAGTCGGCAAGGGCAACGTCATCAACACGTCGTCCATGAGCGCACTGGCGCCGCTCACGAACGTGCCCGGCTATTCGAACGCCAAGGCCGCCGTCACAAACTTCACGCAGTGGCTCGCGGTGCAGGTCCGCGTGGACTTTCCCAACGCCGATATCCGCGTCAACGAGATCGCGCCGGGGTTCTTCGACACCACCCAGAACCACTTCCTGCTCTTCGAGCCGGACGGCAAGACCCTCACCAATCGCGGCAAGTCAATTATTGCGCACACGCCGATGAACAGGTTCGGAAACGCCGACGAACTGGTCGGGCCGATCATCCTGCTGATCTCCGACGCCGGAAGTTTCGTGAACGGCGTGACGTTCTGCATTGACGGCGGCTTCAACGCCTATTCCGGCGTCGGCTCGCTCGACGAAAAAAAGAGGTAACCGGGCCATCGGCCCTCAACTTGGGCGCATATCACTATCTGACCTGAATCTTGCGCCGACCGACGCAAGATTCAGGCGTCAGAAGGATTCATTGCGGCCTTCATGGCCTCGATGCGCGCCGGCCACCCGCGCGCGCCGCGCGCCGGCGAGAATCACCGCCCACATCACGCCGAAGAGGATACCCTCCGCCAGGAGCGTCGCCACGGCGGCGCCGACAATTCCGAACCGGACGATCAGCAGGATATCGGCCCCGGCCCGCACAAGGAGTCCGAAGATGTAGATTCCCATGAAGGCCGCCTGCCGGTTCATGGCGATCAGGACCAGGCGCAGGAGCCAGTTCTGTGAGGTGATGACGAGGGCGAGAAACAGAATTTGCAGGGGGAGCGCGGCGCCGGCGTAGGTCTCGGGGTAGAGGAGTCCCACGAGCCAACGCGACGCGGGCATGCCGACCGACGCGACGAGCAGGGAGAGCAAAGCAATCGAGCGGGCGTTCTGCCCCAGAAGTTTCCGGAAGAGCGGCCGATCGCGCTGAAACGCGTCCGAGAGGCGGGGCAGCGAGACGATTCCGATGATGTTCGGGATGATGAAGAATCCCCGGTAGATGCTGAACGCGGCGTTGAAATCCGCGACCTGCGGACGCGCGCAGAGATGGTCGAGAATGATGGTGTCGATCTGCACATAGGCCATGAGCACCCCGAAGGCAATGCCGATCGGCAGCGCCTCCCGCTGGAGGCGGATGAGGAAGTTTGGCTCCAATCCGAGCCGGACCGGGGTGACGCGCCTCAACAGGCTGAACGTGAACAGGAAGCCGACCATGCGGGTGGCCAGGAACAACCATGCGACGGACACGACGTCCCCGCCAGCGAGGAGCAGGACACAGCCGCCGCCCACGAGCAGAATCTGTTCGATCACGACCCCGATGCTTTCCAGATCGAAACGCTCCATTCCCTGGAAGAACGAGCGTATCGTGAGCGAAAAGGAGCGAACCATCATGGCCGCGCCCAGGATCGCAAGGGTGGCGCGCGCGGGGGGATCGGGGTTGGGAAAGCAAAAGGCGGCAAGTAGAATGCCGAATGCGACGACAGCCAGCGGAATCTTCCAGGTCACAATGTTACGAACGTACCGGGGCGTGAGCGCGCGGTCGCGGGAGATGTCGCGGATTAACAGGTAGTTGAGCCCGAGGTCCGAGAAGGCCATAAACACCATGGAGACGGCCATGGCATAGTTGAGGATTTCAAAGCTATCCTTGGTCAGCAGGCGCGCCGCCAGGATCGTCAGGATGAACTGGAGCAGATCGGCGACGTTGGACACCGCGGAAAAGAACACGTTCTTCGTGAATAGCTGCCGCACGGGACCCCCTGACCCGCATATTTCACGCTCCCGCGCGAAATATGCGGGCTGAGCAGGGACGATCAAACCGGATCGGCGGGACGGGTTCAAGAAAGAAATGTCGGCATTGCTATTGACGGTCGGGAGTGGCGCCTATAACTATAATATCTGTCCGGATCATGAGATGTGATCGAGCGGTGTTCTCCGGCATGGTAATACTGGCAGCGCCACGGACCGCTACGGAGGCCGACAGCATGACGGAACCAGCGCGATGGCGACGGATGTGGAGGCGCCTCGGCCTCCGGGTCTTGCCCGCGCTGGCCATGTTTCTCCTGTTCACCTGGCCGTTGCCGCGATTCCTGTTCACCGGCATCCCCTCCTCAGCGCAAAGCACGGAGAAATACGACTGGCGGCGGATGATCCCGGGCGATCACCTCCAGTTTCTCTACCAGGTCTGGCTGGCGGGAGACATGATCAAGGGACGAACCCCGCTCTTTCTGAACCCGTACGAATTCAACACGGGCCGCGATGAGGAGCGCCACGAGGCGCACAGTTACTTCCTGCCCGCCCCGCTGTTCTATCTCGTGGGCGAGGCAATAGGCGGCCGCGCGTTCGGGTGGAACCTCATGCTCTTCGCCCACGCGCTTATGACCTATCTCTTCACGGCGCTACTGCTGCGGCGATACGCCGCGGAACCGCGCGCCTCGTGGCTGTTCGCCCTGCCGGCCTTGGCGCTGCCGTGCCTGTGGATCAACTTGTGCGGAGGCAGCCCGACCGGAATCGGCATGGCTTTCGTGCCGCTCGTGTTTCTCGGACTCGACATGGCAGTCCGCGAGGACCGAGTCAAGGGCGGGATGCTGGCCGGGATCGGACTGGTGATGACCTATTCGACCGACGCGCACACCGTGTTCTTCAGCGCGCTGGCGGCGCCGGCCTGGTGCCTCCTGGCCTTCGTGGCGCGGGAGCGGTTCGAGTGGCGACGCCCAAAGGCCTGGGGCCGGCTCGCTCTTGCCATGCTGCCGGCCATGGTCGCGCTTGCAGTCGTGTTCGCGATGTCCCGGTCCATTCAGGCCAACATCGAAAACTCACAAGTCCTCGAGGGCTCGCGGTCCGTGGAGGAAGTCAAGAAGTTCACGCCGACTTTGGCCGGCTTACTGCGCTGGCACGGACGCGGGAAGGACGCGCACATCTTCCTGGGCTGGACGGCGGCGATTGGGCTGGCGCTGGGATGGCTTGCCGCGCTGCCGCGCGCCGGCCGGGACTTCCGGAACCGATGGCGGCGGTTCGTCATGCTCTCCGTTCTGCTTGCCGGCATGGCCGGGATCGTGACGCTCGCGCTGGGACCCTATGGCCCGCTGGACGGACTGGCGTTCCGCGTCGCGCGCAAATTGATTCCGCACTACGGCATGATTCGGCAGCCGGCCAAGGCGTATTGCCTGATGCCGACCCTGCTCGCCGTGGCGACCCTGCTCGCCGCCGGCCCGCTGCTGGACTCGACGCGGTTCCGGCGGGCCGGCGCGCGGCTTGCCGCAGCCGCCGTTGCGCTCGCGGTCGTCGAGTGCCGGGCGCAGGTCCGCGCCTGCGTCGCGCTCCTGGATCGCGAACAGGGCGCCTATGCCGCGGTGGCCGAGGATGCGGCGCGTCGCGGTCAGGCGCCTCGCGCTCTGGCCGTCGCGCTGTGGCCGGGCGATTCGCACTGGTCATCCCTCAACGAGTACTACGGCTTGCTCCATCGCGTGCGCATGGTCAACGGCTACCGGGCGCTTGTGCCCAGGAAGTACATTGACGAAATCTTCCGCCGCTTCGAAAGCGTGAACGTCGGCGACTTGGCGGACGAACAGGCGGACGAACTGCTCGGCCGCGGCGTGGGGTGCGTTATGCTGCACGAGGACGCCTTCCCCGAGAAGGTGAGTCCGTACCCGGTGGGGTTCACGCTGCAACGGCTGCTCAATCATCCGCGGCTGGCCCTGCTGAAGCAGGCCGGTCCGGTGTGGGCGTTCCGGATTCTGGACCGGGCGGAGGCCCGTCCGGAACAAACGGCGGGCTGGACAGCCGTGTTTCCCGCGCGGAGCTGGGAATGCGAAGGCGGCCGGATGCCGAACTCACTGCCAATTCTTCGCGATCCTTCGGCGAGCGGCGGCGGGTTCGTCAGGCTCGATCGGGAGTCGCCGAACGCGGCCACGACGCGGCTGACCGGCGCCACGGACGCGCCCAAGCAGCGATGGATGATCCGGCTGCGCGGCCGTGGAACCGCGGCTTGCGAAGAGGAAATCAACGGAATAATCAGCCGGCGAACGGATATGGAAGTCGAGTCGGAGGCGTGGATATGGCGGGAATGGCCGTTGCCCGGCCTGGCCCAATTTTCCACGGTGAAGCTCCGAGTCAAAGGAAAGAGCGGAATCGTGGACGCGGACTTGATCATCCTGGGCGCCGGCGAGTGGAGGAGCCTGGAGGTCGGCGAGTCGCTGGAGTTGCCGGCGCCCTGTTTCTTCCACGCCGGCCAGACGGACCTGGAGAAGGACGCCGTGATGTTCAGCGCGGAGCGCGATCCCGCCGACGCGATTTTCTACGGGCCGAACCTGCCGCTGGCGCCGGGCCGATACCGGGTGGAACTGATCTTCGCCTCGCCGGCGGCAAACGGGACAAGGCTGGGCAGGCTCACGGTGCGCGCCGGGACCGACCAGGCCGGCCCGTTCGACGTGTCGGCTGGCGCGTCCTGCGCCGGCGAGTTCGATGCGCGCGCGAATTTGCCCGCGCGTTTGGACTTCCGCTACAGCCGCCGTGGCGACGTTGCTATCCGCGGGGTGGTCATCGCCCGCCTTCGCTAAAAAGCCGCGGCGCGGCAGGCCTGCCTTCGCTACCCCAAGAATGCCGATCGGAGGTTTGTCGGTCGCGGTTTTTCTGGTTGCAGGCGGAGAGTGAACCGATATGATGGCCCGGTTTTTGTCTCCGGACCCGCCGCGCCTGTAGCTCAATTGGACAGAGCATCTGGCTTCGGACCAGAGGGTTGGGAGTTCGAGTCTCTCCAGGCGCGCCATGCGGCAGAGTCCCGCCGCAGCGGGACACGCGATGCCGTTTCGGAGTTGAATACGCGCGGCGGCATGGGTGGATTGTCGCCGATTTGCGGATGGAATGTCTCTACCAGCAGACCACGCAAACGCCGGGGAAGGCAAAGCGCGAAATTACGCAAGGTTCAACTGGAAGCGAATATCGAGAAGCAGAAGGCCGGGAATTCGCTCAACTCAAGACGAAGAAGCCGTGAGCCGGAAAGAACGTGTCGAGGAATGGACAAGCGCGCCGCGATCGTCTATAGTGCAGGTCAAGTCTGAACCGCGGAAACCGGCAAGGGTGAAATGACGCTGGACGGTAAACTCTTTTTGCTTTCCCTGCTGGCGAGCACCACCACCGTGCTGCTTGTCGCTCTTCATGTCGTCTGGATCGCGCTGACCTATGCCATGCGGCAACGCGGGCGACGCGTGACCTATCTGAACCACGACTGGCGCAAAATACGGGATGCCATTGCCAGCGTTGACCAACCCAAGGAACGCGCCCGGTACGAACGCTGGGGCGCCATGCTCCGCTGGACCTACCTGGTCTGGGGCCTCACCATGCTCACCCTCGCCATGCTCGCCCTCTTCATCTTCACCTGAGGCGGGAATGGCCGATTGGGTCTGCTTAATCATATCGTTTGCGGCTCATGAGGAAGACGATTCTGAAGATTGCCGAAGCCGTGCTCAACCTCCCGACTGCCCCCTTCCGAGAACACGCGGTGCGGGACTTCATCCGGGACTTCTGCCGCGCGCGCGGCATTGCCGTCCGGCAGGACGAGATGGGCAATCTCCTCGTCACCTACGGGGGCGGGTTCCGCGGGAATCCCGTGCTTGCGTTCGCCGCTCACATGGACCATCCGGGATTCATCATCACGAAAAACTCCCGGCGTGGAGTCGCATCCGCGCTGGTCTACGGGGCGGTGGAAAAAGAATACTTCGTCGGCGCAAGAGTCCGCGTGTTCACGACCGCCGGCGAGGTCACGGGCCGTGTAATCTCCACCCGTTTCAACACGCGGAGGATGCGAGAGCGCGTGAAACTGGAGGTGCGCGGCAATGTGCGGAAAGGCGATCCGGCCATGTGGGACCTTGCGCCGTTCCGAATCAAGGGCAGCCGCCTCTACTCACGCGCCTGCGACGACCTGGTCGGGTGCGTCTCGATCCTGGCCATGCTCGACGCGCTGAGACGCCGGCGGGAACGGAAGAAGGTCATTGGGATTTTCACGGTGGCCGAGGAAGGGGGGCTACACGGGGCCATCGGCCTCTGCGTGAAGCGGCGGCTCCCGAAAAAGGCTCACTTGATCGCCATCGAGACCAGCCGCGAATTGCCGGCGGCCGGAATAGGCGATGGGGTGGTGATACGCGTCGGCGACATGCTCAGCATCTTCCGGCCTGAGATGACGGCGTTCATGGTCCACGCCGCCAGGCGGCTCGCCGCCGAGGACCCGGCATTCCGGTTCCAGCGCAAACTCATGGACGGCGGAATCTGCGAGTCCACCATCTATGACGCCTTCGGATACATGAACGGGGCCGTCTGCGTCCCGCTCGGGAATTACCACAACCGGAACTTCGAGCGGAAGCGAATCGAGGCCGAGTACGTGTCCACTGACGACCTGGAGAACATGGTCAAGCTGTTCCTGGCCATGGTCGAGCGCGTCCGGGATCTCCCTTCCTTCCTGAACCCGCCGGTCCCGAAATACCGGGAGGAACGCCGGCGACTAGGCGAGCGCTGTTTCTGGAAGCGCCGGTAATGCCCTGGCTGGACCCTGCGCCGGCCTCAAGCCGAGGATCAAACGGGTGGCGCCACGCTTTCCCTTCCTCTGCGACTACAAGCTGGTGTGGGACATTGACCTCGCCGAAAACGCCTATGGCGCGACCTTGAAGACCTTGTCGTGGTTCCGGACTTTGGCCGGCACTTTGAGGCCGACAACCTGGCCCTTCTCACCCTTCCGGATCGCCGCGTGCTCGATCTGCATCGCTTCCACCGTGGCAGTCACGTTCGTGGTGTGCCCGACAATGTGAATGGTCTCGCCGACCGACAGATCGCCCTGGGTCAGTTGAATGGCCGCGACCTCGATCTTGTCGAAGTAGTGTTGAACTTGGCCGATTTCCATCTCGCTCATGGCGCCGCTCCTTCTCCTTTGTTCAGGTTGATCCCACAGTAGCCATGCCGCCGGGAGAAGTCAAGTATGGGAGAAAAGGGGGGCGGGTGTCAGGTTTCAGGTGTCAGGGAGGATGAAACTGGAAACTCGAGATTTGAAACTGTGACCTGAATTTCGCGCGCCTTGCGCGCGAAATTCAGGTGGAATCTTCGTCAGTCTACCTGCGGGAGTCCATCGGCTGGGTCGTAAAACCCCATGCGGGAAGCCACGACCTGCTGCGCCGCCCGTCGGGCTTCTACACGCTGGCGAGCCTTGGGAATCTGAGCGCCCACAAAAGAAGAGCCTCCACCCTTGCGGAATGGAGGCCCCTTGAAAACGCATGGCAGCTAGAGAGCGTTCGCTCACTACTCCATTTTTATCCCCAGTTTTTGTCGGCCTTCTTCACGGCCGTGTCTACGGCCTATTCCTCGCACTTCTCCTCGCACTTCTCCTCGCACTTCTCCTCGCACTTCTCCTCGCACACTTCGGCAACCTTTGTCACGGTGATGACGTTCTCGTCGTCCACCGCGCCGGTGATCTTCACGGTCTTGCCGTCAAATTCGGCGACTTTCTTGCCGTTGTCGTCGAGCTTCGCGGTGTAGACCTTGTCGTCCGCCG